>JAQCFL010000391.1 GCA_027619375.1 Verrucomicrobiota bacterium
TACTGAATACTGAATCCTGGCTCCGGCCTCCGGCCGCCCCCTCCCCCAACCTTGCCACTTGTATAATCCTCCCCAAATCCCCACTCTCACCCCGACTCATGGCTGGTGCTATTTCCCTGGAGTTCTACGAACGGACTTGGCGGGCTGCCTTTCGGCGTGCCCGTAGCCCGGTGGAAGGCACCCTCCTGCCCGATACCGAGGCCCAAGCCATCGTCGAGGACATCTTCGACCGCCTCCTCACCCGCTTCCAGCAAATGCCGGCCGAAGCCGAGTTCACCTCCGAGGCCATCGAAACCGCCATCGATGCCTCCCGCCACCACATCGCCAGCCAACGCCTCGCCCAGGGCGACCCAAACCTCTACCACAACCCCGAAGACCGTCGCTACCCCGCCAACCTCAAGCTCGACCACCTCCAGAAACGCGACAGCGACGACGCCTTTTCCAGCCGCGAGTGGAACAGCCTCGACCCCCTCCTCCGCCCCCTCTGCTTCCACCTCCTCCAGCGCAAAGGCATCACCGGTGCCGACGCCGAGGACGTTTACAACGAAACCTTCGCCGAACTCGCCCGCCTCCGCCCTTCCGACCAGCGCGCCCCCATCGAATCGATCAGCCTCTTCGAGGAAATCGTCCCCCTCTTCTCCAAGATGATCCAGTTCCGCTCCATCGACTGGATGCGCCGCCGCGGAGCCCAAAAGAACCAACCCAACACCCAGAGCAGCATCGAGGAACTCACCGAACGCGAGGACCACGCCATGCAGTTCGAGGAAACCGGCTCCAATCCCCACTCCTCCGCCGACGAGCTTTCCTTCGACCAAATCTACCGCCAATGCGAGGATGCCCTCACCACTTTCGAGTGGGAACTCGTCTTCACCATCCATGTCTCCCAATCCGCCACCATGGGCGACCTCCTCGAAAAGGACCACATCCTCAGCGAGTTAGGACTCAATTCCCGCGACTCCACCTCCAAAAAACGCCGCATCCTCAACGACACCCTCGAGGCCGCCCTGAAAAAACTCGCCTTTTGTCTGCAAAATTAAAAATCCCACCCGTCCCCCTGCGGTTGGGGAGACAGCAAGATGAACCCAGAAAAGAAAACTCCCGATCTTGATCAGCTGAAGCAAATGCTCGCCAAGAGCTATGACGGCACCGAGGCCAATGACGTGCCTCCCATGCCCGATGGCCTCCGCGACCGCATCGCCGATCAATACGGACGCTCCGCCACAACCCCCTCCCCCTCGGTGGAGAGCCGAAAGGTGAGTTTCTTTTCAGCCGTTGCGCAGCTCTTCGCGACTCCCTCCCTCAGAGCGGTGACAGCGGTGTTCATTCTGCTTCTCGTCGCCACCGTGGTGCTCAAAAACATCCCCTCCAGCACCAAGGGGACGCTCCGCGGTGGCGGCGGGAATCCCCCTTCCATTATCTGCATCCTCCATGGCCTCGACCGCGCCGAGCAGGACGCCGTCACCAAGAGCGGACTCGGTCAGGAATCCCTCCAACCCGCCACCACCTCCGCCGACCTCGAGGCCGCCCTCAAATCCGACGGAGCCCGCATCGTCATCAACGGCGAAAGCAACCTCATCCTCGGCTACTTCCCTGGCACCGACACCCCCGCCATCGAGGAACCCCTCCCCAGCGACCCCGCCGCCCTCACTGCCAAGGTCGCCCGGATCGCCGCCGAGCTGGCCAAGTAATCTCCCTCCCCACCGGAGCGGCGACATTCCTGTCGCAGAGCAGCCCCCCGACTGCGACGTCCCCAGCCACACCCCATCACCCATCCCGCCTTCCCGACCATCCTTCGCTCCCCATTCGGCATTCAACATTGGATGCTCAACGTTCGGCATTCCCATCTCCCAATTCCCCATTCGCGAAAATCCGCGTTCATTCGCGGTTTAATTTCCGAACTCCGCATTCCTCACACCGCACTCACAAAACCCTCGCCATCCATCCCCACCCCACGCACAAGAAATCGCGCCTTCCCCCCCGCCGCCAAGACCTCCAGACTCTCGTCGATCACCTCCGCCGCAAACCCCGGCAACAACCTCCCGTAGAACCCCGCCTTCCACAACAACTGCTGCTGATCCAAGCGCCTTACCTGTGTGGGGTGCGGCATCGACACACTCACCACCAAATCCCCCGCGCACAGTCCCGCCCACGTCTCCGGCTCCCCCTCGCTCTCCTCCTGCGGCCGCCCGTCAAAGCGAAACAGCCGCACCGCTTCGGCCAAGCTCCCCAACCCCCGCAACTGCTCCCGCAAACCAGCACCCCCCAACGCATCGCGCACCTTCTCCTGCAGCAGCAGCGTCCGCAACTCCTCCTCCCCGTCCCGCTCCCCCAGCAACACCGCATGCGTCCGCGTCAACGCCGGCAACAGCAACCCCCACTGCCGCCGCACCGCCTCCGGTGCCTCCACCCCCACCAACACCGGCCTGCCCAGCCCCAGATCTCCCGGCTCCGCCAACTGCAGCGCATTCACCACCAGACGCTTCACCTCCCCATAGGGCAGCGCCGCAATCCGCGCCCACTCCCGCACCCACGCCAGAGCCACCGCATTCGTCCCCACCAACTCCCGCGCCTCGCGCAGCCCCTGCACATAGTCCCGCACCTGCCGCCACGTGCAGTGCCGCCATTCCCCTCCCTCCCACCACATCGCCGCGCTCTTCCCCAACTCCGTCTCCTCCAGCAACTTTGGAACACTCCCCGTCGCCTCCTTCCGCTTGGCCAACGTCTCCCCCGCCAACGCATTCAACGAATTCCGCAACGCCATCCCGTCCGTCCCCTTCGCCGGCAACGGCTCCCCGAACGACACCCGCATCCCATACGGAATGCGCCGCGGCCGCTTCCAGAAAAACTTCCCCCGCTCACAGGAGAAAATCGATCCCCACACCCCGTCCATATAGACCGGCAACACCGGACTCCCCCCCTGCCGCGCGATCAGCCCGAAGCCGTTCTTGATCTCATTGAGCATCCCGCTCCGCGACAGCTGCCCCTCCGGAAAAATACACACCACGCTCCCCTCCGCCAACGCCTCTCCCGCCACCCGAATCGCATCCTTCGCCCGCGTCGCCGAGATCGGCACACTGTCAAACATCCGCGCCACATGCCCCACCCCCGGCAGCGCGAAATAGTCGCGGATCATCAAAAACCGCACCGGCCGCGGACTCGCCGCCGAAAGGATGAAGACATCCACAAAGCTCACATGGTTCGGCGTCAGCAACACCCCGCCCCTCTCCGGCATGCGGTCCCCGTGAAACACCTCGATCCGATACACCATCCGCACGATCCCCGGCACGATCAAGCGCACGAACT
>JAQCFL010000392.1 GCA_027619375.1 Verrucomicrobiota bacterium
GACGAGGAACGAAGAGACGCGTATGACGGGGTCATGGAAAAAGTATGTGGGGATTTTGCTGCCGTTGGCGGTGGTGGTTGCTGCGCCCTTGTTGTTGCGGGATGAGGGGGCGATGGGGGCGGGGGAGGCGGAGTTGCGACTGGAGGTGATCACGCCGCACAACGAGACGATTCGGCGGGAGTTCGGGGAGGCGTTTGCGGCGTATTGGAAGGAGAAGACGGGGCAGAGTGTCTATGTGAACTGGCGGACGCCGGGGGGGACTTCGGAGATCAAGCGGGTGCTGGACAGTTCCTTTGAGGCGGCGAAGGAGACGGGGCGGGAGGGGATCGGGTTGGATGTGTTTTTCGGCGGGGGGGAGTATGATTTCAGCAAGCAGGCGGAGCTGGGGCAGTTTGCGCGGTTGGATGTTTTTGAGACGCAGAAGGCGTTGTTTGAGGAGGGGGTGATTCCGCAGCGGATGAGCGGGGAGAAGTATTACGATGAGGAGGGGCTGTGGGTGGGGGTGGTGTTGTCGAGTTTCGGGATCTGCTACAATCCGGAGATGGTGGCGGCGCGGGGCTTGGAGGTGCCGGACTCGTGGCGGGACCTGGGGGAGCCGGGGTATGTGCGGGGGATCGCGCTGGCGGACACCACGAAGAGTTCCTCGGTGACGAAGGCGTTTGAGATGTTGGTGCAGGAGGTGATGCAGGACCGCTTGGCGGTGGTGAAGGAGTCGGATCGCGAGGCGGCGGTGGCGGAGGGTTGGGCGGAAGGGCTGCAGTTGATTCAGCGCATCGGGGCGAATGCCCGGTATTTCACGGATAGTTCCTCGAAAATTCCGCACGACGTGGCGCAGGGGGACGCGGTGGCGGGAATGTGCATTGATTTCTATGGGCGGACCTTCAATGAGAAGTTGAAGGAGGCGGACGGGACGTCGCGGCTGGAGTTTTTGACGCCGGTGGGCGGGAGTTCGATCAGTGTGGATCCGGTGGCGGTGTTGCGCGGAGCACCACATCCGGAGTTGGCGCAGGGGTTCGTGGAGTATTTGCTGACGCCGGAGGCGCAGATGATTTGGAATGCGCGGGTGGGGGAGAGGATGGGGCCGAAGTATCGGGCCCTGCGGCGTTTGCCGATCCGGCGGGATTTGTATGAGAGGGAAACGCTGGCGATGATGGTGGATCAGGATGCGCAACCGTATCTGGCGGCGGAGGCGTTCACTTATGACGGGTCGTTGACGGGGCGTTTGTTCAATCCGCTGCGGACGATCGTGCGGGTGATGTGCATCGATGCGGACGAGGAGTTGAAGGAGGCTTGGGCGGCGTTGATTGAGGCGGGGTTTCCGCCGGAGGCGACGGCGCGGTTTTCGGACATGAGTGCGGTGTCGTATGAGAAGGCGGGCGGGGAGATTTCGGCGGCGCTGAAGTCGGCGGACAAGGTGAAGGCGGCGCGGTTGGTGAATCGGCTGGGGAAGGAGTTTCGGAGCAATTATCGGGAGGCGACGCGGTTGGCGCGGGCGGGGTTATGAATAAGAATTTGGCGTATGGGATTACGGGGGTGGTGACTTTGCTGTTCGGGGTGTTTTTCGTTTATCCGGCGGCGATGGTGATCGGGGAGGCGTTTTACACGAAGGAGTCGGGGTTCACGCTGGCCTTTGTGGGGCAGGTTTTCACGAATCCGGTGTATTTGGAGGGGCTGTGGAATGCGTTCATGCTGGGGATCATGAGCACGCTGGCGAGTTTGCTGATCGCCTTTCCGCTGGCGATGTTGGCGCATCGCTACAAGTTTCCGCTGAAGGGGCCGCTGTCGGCGTTGATTCTGGTGCCGCTGGTGCTGCCGCCGTTTGTGGGGGCGGTGGGGGTGAAGCAGATGCTGGGGGTGAAGGGGGCCTTGAATGCGTTTCTGACGGACATCGGGGTGATGGCGGCGGACGCGCCGATCGATTGGCTGGGGGAGGGACGGTTCTGGGGGATCGTGATCATGAATGCGCTGCATTTGTATCCGATCCTCTACATGAACGTGGCGGCGGCGCTGACGCATTTGGATCCGGCGATGGAGCAGGCCGCGCAGAATCTGGGGTGTCCGCCGTGGAAGCGCCTGTGGCGGATCACCCTGCCGTTGACGATGCCGGGGATTTTTGCGGGAGGGGCGATTGTGTTTATCTGGTCCTTCACGGAGTTGGGGGTGCCGTTGGTGTTCGACTACACGCGGGTGGCGCCGGTGCAGGTTTATGACGGGATCAAGGACCTCGGCTCGAATCCCTTTCCCTATGCCCTGGTGGCGATCATGTTGGTGGTCTCGGCGCTGGTGTTCGTGGTGTCGAAGATGCTCATGGCGCGATCGGGTTTGGGGACGGCACCACGGCCGAAGTCGATGCACAACGAGGTGGAACTGCCGGGGGTCAAGGGCTGGTGGGTGGCGCTGGTGTTTTTGGCGGTCTTCGTGGTGGCCTCGCTGCCGCATGTGGGGGTGGTGTTGCTGTCGCTGTCGGAGGATTGGTATGGGTCGATCTTGCCGGAGGCGTTCACGCTGGCGCATTACGACGAGGCGTTGGGGCATCCGTTGGTGGTGCCGTCGATCAAGAACAGCCTGATGTATGCCTCGGCCTCGACGCTGTTGGACATCGTGCTGGGGTTGGCAATCGCCTGGGTGGTGGTGCGGAGCAAAATCAAGGGGCGGGGGATCCTGGATGCGCTGGTGATGTTGCCGCTGGCGGTGCCGGGCTTGGTGCTGGCCTTCGGGTATCTGGCCTTGTCGCAGGAGGGGCGTTCGTTTCATTTTCTGGTGGGGTTGAGGGACAATCCGACCTTGCTGTTGGTGATCGCCTATGCGGTGCGGCGCCTGCCGTATGTGGTGCGCTCGGCGGTGGCGGGTTTGCAGCAGAGCAACATCGCGCTGGAGGAGGCGGCGCTGAGTTTGGGGGCGACGCCGGCGCGGATGATGCGGCGGGTGGCGCTGCCGTTGATCGGGGCGAACCTCATCGCGGGAGGCATTCTGGCCTTTGCCTTTGCGATGCTGGAGGTGAGTGACAGCCTGATTCTGGCGCAACAGGCGGAGCATTATCCGATCACGAAGGCGATATATTCGTTGCTGTCCACGCTGGGCAACGGGCATGAGTTGGCGGCGGCGTTGGGGGTGTGGGCGATGGTCTTTTTGGCGATCTCGATCATTGGGGCGGTGGTGTTGGGCGGGAAGAAGGGTGGATTGTTTCGGATGTGAGGGGGCCGCGGCGCGGCGGTTATTGGTTATTGGTTATTGGGGTGGGAGGGGGGGAGGGGGGGACTTTAAGGGTGGGGGGGACGGGAATCCCCCGCAGCCG
>JAQCFL010000393.1 GCA_027619375.1 Verrucomicrobiota bacterium
CCCCCCTCCCTCCCTTCTCAACGGAGTAGCGACATTCCTGTCGCGGCCTCACCATCACGAGACAAACTCTGGCGGTTTGATTTTTGGAATTTGGCGACTGGAGCTTATCTGGAAATTGGATCGTGGAAATTCCATGCCGCCAACCCGATCGACCGAGAGAAATTTCCAGCCCACAAGCTCCAAATAAATCTCAAAACCAAACCCCAAGAACCAAATCCAATCCCTGAACCGCGACTCCTCATCCCGGAGGGATCCAAGCCATTAGCGCGGGGTCGAGGAGCGGAGTGACGACCACCCCGGGACACCCGGCCCCAATGAGGAGAGCACCCCGGCGGGGTGCCAGCAGCGGAACGTTGCGCCCATAGCCTCCGACGCTCGCCTCGAGCCCCTCCCTCCCCCACGAGCGCTCCCCAACCAACCGCCACCCCAACCGTGGCCGTCGGCTGCCTCACCGTCACGAGACAAACTCTGGCGCTTTGATTGTTGGAATTTGGCGACTGGAGCTTTTTTGGAAATTGGTTCGTGGAATTTCAGCTCCAGCGCCGAGTCCACTCCGGAAAATTTCCAACCGACAATTTCCAATTAAATTTCAAAACCATCCCCAAGAACCAAATCCAGAAGGCCAGAGCGCTGAGCCTGACTCCTAGACTCAACGGCGGGGTTCGACATTGGGTGTTCCTCCCCCCTTGTCCCAGCATAGCCCCCTGGGCGACGCCGGATCCGCCCCGCTCCCATTCGGCATTCGCCGTTCGATGTTCGGCGTTCGAATTCCCCCCCTTCAAAAAACCACTTGCGCCCCACCCATTCCGGCTCGACCCATTAGGTGCAGTTGTCTTGGAAAAGGCAAACCGGGTCCTGAAAGGGGCCCCTGCGTTGTTGTTCCCTCCCGCGGGGACCGAGAGCCCCAAAGCTCGGCCCCCGTGTGGAGCAACAGCCTCTCTCGCAACAGCGCAGTCCCGCCGAGCTTCAGGCCCGTCGGGATTTTTTTTGGCCCGCAAGGCCAACAGCAAAAACGCAACGGCCGCCACCAGCAGTGCCACCGTCCGAATCGTCCCCGTCATCATGCTCAAGGAACTCAACATCGTCCAAATCGCTTCCGTCCCGCTGCTGTAGGCGAACAGCATTCCCCCCCATCCCATCAGCACCCCCATCCCCGACAGGACCGCCTCCGCCACCACTGCCACCAGAAAAACCGTCGCCAGCCGTCCCGCCCCTGATCGCCAGGTGACGAAGGCAAAATAGGCCATCGCGAGGGTCTGCACCAAGGTAAGCAATCCCTGCGCACCACCCAACATCGTCGAACTTGGATCGCCAAACATCAGCGCGCCTCCTTTCTTTTCCTTCCCCGCGCACCGAACAAAGCCGTTCCCACCATCTCCCGCGCCGCTCCGAAGAAACCGAGCGCCACCAAGGCCTGCCCGCAAAGCGACAGCACCCAACTCCCCCACCAAAGCCACGGCTCCCACCACGCCACCTCCACCACCTCATAGGCGTAACTCGTGTGCGCTCCCATCCCCGGCCAGTAGTTCATCACCACCAACCCGGATTCCACCACTTCATCCCCGATCAACACCGCCAGCATCAGTCCAAACCCCCAGCCCAACCGCACCCAGTGCACCGCCTTCCGCGCCTGATACATGCGCACCGCCCCGAACAAAAAAAGCAAATGCGTCAGCCCCTGCGCAACGAGGTAGATCTTCCACTCATAATGAAATCCCTCCACCGACACCGTTGCCAGCACCCCGCTCATTGTCCTTCCTCCATCCGCTCCTGGATCCCCTGCACCATCCCCTCCAACTCCGCCGCCCGGCGCTCCATCGGACCATAACGTGAACAAAACCCCACAAACCCCACCGCAAACAAAACAAACCCGATCCCCACCACGATCATCCCCGCCATCAGCACGAAAATCATCACCGACAACCCCGACGAAATCGCAGAGGACCCCCCTCCGCTCGAACTCGCCGAGAACCCTCCCAACATGGTCGCGATTCCCAACACCATCCCCAAGGCCCCCAAGACCTGCGCCCCCGATCCAACCAGCATCAAGGTCGTCGCCCACCAACGCCGCCCGCGAAAGGCAATCAAGCTCCCCCAAAAAAACGTGGCCCCCAACAAGGCCATCAACAAATAAGGAATTCCCGCCGCAGCAGCCATCGTCACAAATTCTCTCAGCCCCCCCGCCCCTTGACCAGTGCATTTCCGCTCCGCTCCACCGCCTCCAACACCTTCACCGCCTGCCAGGTCGCCGCCACATTGTGCACCCGGAACACCTGCGCCCCCCGCGCCATTCCCGCCGCCACACAAGCCACCGTCCCCGCATCCCGCTCCGCCGGATTCCCCACCCCCAAGACCTCCCCGATCACCGTCTTCCGCGAGACCGGCAACAAAATCGGCCTCCCGAATTCATGCAACTCCTCCAAGTCCCGCAGGACCACCAGGTTGTCCTCCCGCTGCTTCGCAAAATCGATCCCCGGATCCAGCACCAACTGATCCCCCCGCAGCCCCGCCGTCTTCGCCAGGGCCACCTTCGTCCGAAAGAACCGCCCCAGCTCCGCCATCACGTCCGGCCATTCCTGCCCAGTGTGCGCCACCTTTGGCTCTCCCTTGCTGTGCATGATCAACAACGCCGCCCCTGCCTGCGCACACAGCCGCGCATTCCGCGCATCGGGCAGCCCGCCCATGTCATTGATCAACTCCACCCCCATCCCCAACACGGCCCGCACCACCTCCGGACGCCAGGTATTCGCCGACACCACCGGCGGCCAGACCTGCTGCCCATCGATCGGCCCCAACTTCCCCACCATCCACCGCCAACCCTCCAGCACGCCCAAAAACCGCTCCACCTCCTCCGCCACCGGAATCGCCCTCCGATTCGTCCGCGCACTCTCCGCCCCAAAGTCGATCACATCCGCCCCCGCCACCGCCTGCCGCGCCGCCTGCTGCAACACCACATCCACATCCAAACTCCCGTCCCCCGAAAACGAATCGTCATTCACATTCACGATCCCCATCACCAAGGGCCGTCGCGGAAACCGGATCACGCGATCAGGAAAGCGGAGAAGCATGGTCTTCAATTGGCTGGGACTTTCAATTGGCTGGGACCGATCTCCGAGCGGTCCGGTGGCGACACCTCTTCCATCGCAATCCGCCACCGACTGTTCCAGCACAATCCATCCTCACCCTTTCCGGATTCCTGCTCACCCCACCGCCCACAGCCCGCCACCGTCCACCCCGCCCCCACAAACCCCTCCACCAGGCCCCGCCCCAAACCTCTC
>JAQCFL010000394.1 GCA_027619375.1 Verrucomicrobiota bacterium
CGCCGACAGCCACGAGGGGAGCGGGAGGGCGGAGCGTCGACTTTCTTGTTGAATGGGGGGAGTGCAGGTTGTGGTGGTCGGCGTGGAGGCAGGGTGTGACTGGGTAGGTCGCAGCCGGGAGGCTGCTCTGCGACAGGAATGTCGCCGCTCCGGTGGGAAGGGAATGCGGGATGGCGGGGATTGGGGGATCGTTGGGGGGAGGGAGAGGCGGAGGTGGAGCCGCCGACGCCTCGCAGAGGCGCCGCTACGCGGGAGGGGAGGGCTTGCGACCGGGACCCATCCTTCGCGGAACGCTACGGAGGGCAAGCTGGTCACGCCACTGTGCGGGGAGTCGGCTTGGCGGTTGGAAATCTCCGCCACGGGGGGAAGCAGAACCGCCGGCCTGCGGGGGGCAGGACGGCGGGTTGTTGCTTCCGGGGGGGGGAGGTGGTGCACCACACGTGACACCATCACTCGTCGTTGCGGACCACGCGGATCCGGAGGAAGTGGTAGGGGCTGTCGTGGAGGGCGTCACGGAGGCAGAGGAGGACTTCCTCGGTGCCGTCGATGTCGGGGATGCGCTGGAGGATGTCGGTGGCGGCGCTGAGGTCGTCCCAACCATCGTCGAGGCGACGGGAGCCCTCGATGATTTGCGTGACGCCCTCTGCGCCCAGCAGACGGCGGAAGTGCAGGCCGAGGTGGGGGCGGCCGTCCGGACCGGTGACGATCTCGGGGGCGAAGGCCGGGAGGTCGGCGCGGTTGGGATTGGTGACGAAGTAGAACTCGCCCAGGAAGTCGAGGCCGTCCGAGTCGGGGTCCTCACCGTCCGCGAAGGACGCGCCGCTGATCCGCTGTTGCCAGTTGTCGAGCGGATCGCCTTCCAGGCCGGGGACGGTGAAGCCGGCGAAGCCGCAGTGGGCCTGGTCGGACTTGAAGACAAACACGTAGTAGCCCGGTTGCAGGGTGCCGAGGTTGTAGGTGTGGGCGAGGGGTTCGACGGGGCCGCTGGTGGGCTCGAAGTGCACGCTGGCGAGGGCGATGATGCTCTGGCCGTGGTGGATGAGGGGGCCCCAGGAATCGACCACGACCTGTTGGCCGGGCTCGGAGATGATCTCCACGGTGGCTTTCCAATCGCCACTGCTGGTCATGGCCACGGAGACATTCACGCCGGGCTCGGGAGGCGGCAGGAGGCGCACCCGGAAGCAGCCGAGGCGGCCGTTCTGAATATGGTTGCCCTGCAGGTCGCGGATGGCGGTGGGATCGACGTGCAGGCAGTAGCGGCCGTTGTCGGGAAAATCCCAGGAGCCGCCGGGGCCGCTCAAGGCGTAGCGGGCCGAGGCGCTGCTACTGGGAACGTCGTCGGTGCTGGCGTAGCTGAGGAGGCGGGCCGCCTCGCGGTAGCCATCGGGACCGTGCACGACTATCTCGGCATTCATGATGGAGTCATGATCGAGGCCGGTGGGGTCGTGGTAGGTGATGCCGAAGCGGTACTCGTCAGTGGCTTCCGTGATGTTGCTTGCGGAGAGGACGATCCTTGGGGGGGCACCGGGGACTTCGAAGCGCTTGCCGGCGACCACCTGGCCGCGGGAGCGCACCACGAATCCGTAGTGACCGGGATCGAGCACGCCGAGCACGTAATTGTGCGTGACCAGCCGCACCGGGAAGCCACCGACGAGTGGATTGCCAGCGGAATCAAAGGCGATGCCCTGCGGAAGTTCCGGGTCGTAGGGCAGCGGAGTGGGCAGGGGGACCGGCGGGGGCGGGAAGTCGACCCAATCGACGGTGATGCTCGCGTAGAAGATGTTGCCGTCGTGGCGGACTTCTCCCCAGTCGGTGACTTCCTGACCGGGGAGGAGGATGACGCCGACTTCGGCAAACCAGGAGGCGTCGCCCTGCTCGATCTTGATGTGCGAGATGTTGGCGAGGGGTGGATCACGCGGGACGACGAAGCCGAGGTGAGCCTCGGGATCGCCGTTGAGGCAATAGACCACGCGGTAGGGACCGGGGCGGAGGGCGCCGAGATCATAGTGGAAGGTTTGCGGGTCGCCGTTGGGTTCCACGATGAAGTTCACGCGCTGGGCGGTGGCGTTGATTTTGATCAGGTTGCCGACGATCTCGGGTGTGCCTGGGTCGGTGACGATGACGTAGGGGTCATCGATATCGACGACTGCCTTGAGGCGGACGGTGTCGCCGATTTCCACACCGAGTTCGACCTCGGCTTCGAAGCCGCCGTCATCGACGCGGAATTGTTCCACCGCGTAGAAGTGGCCGTTCATGCGGAAGGCGGCCCAGTAATGGCCCCGGGGCAGTTCGCCGAGGTCGTAGTCGACATCGACCGGCGGTGGGGGGATGGGGGCGAGGATGGGCAGGGGGCCGTCGGCGGTGGCATCGAGGATGAAGAGGTTGCCGAAGCGATGGGTGGACTGGTCGATGATGCGATACCAGTTCCTGAATTGGATGTGGGCGGTGGCGATGACCGGTTGGCTGGAGCCATCGACCTTGAGATCCACGGTGGCGGGGATGGGCGGCGGTGGGGCGACGTAGAAGTCGGCCTGCTTCTCGAACTGGTCGTTGATGAAGTATTTGAGCCAATAGGCACCGGGTTCGAGGGGGCCGAGATCGTAGTGGAAGACGTAGCCGCCGGGAGGCGGGACGTCTGCGGTGACGGAGAGCACGGCGGTGGCCTTGATCATGAGGATGGGGCCGTTGAAGACCACCTCCCCGGGATCCGAGATGCGGGCGTGGGGGTTGACGAAGGCGACCTTCACTTCGGCCTGCCAGCTTCCGGCGTCGCTTTGGGTGACCTCGATGGCGACATCGGCCTCGAAGGTGTCGTCGCGTTCCAGCCAGGTGGTGGTGGCGTAGGGATAGCCGTTCATGACGAAGGCGGCACCGTATTGGCCGGGTTCGAGGGCGCCAAGCGGGTAGCGGATGGTGATGATCTGCGGCAGAGGGATGGGCGCGAAGGTCTGGATGGGGACGGCGGTGGCTTCGAGGATGAAGCGGTTGCCGACACGGTGGAGATCGCGTTCCACGATGGCGTGGGGCGATTGGAAGGCCACGCGGACCACGGCGACGGTGTTGTCCCGGTCGTCCTGGTCGATGCGGATGTGGGCCTCGGCGTCGATGGGTGGTCCGGGATCATCCACCACGAAGTCCTGCGCGGCGTAGGGGTAATCGTTCATGACGAAGACGCCGAGGTAGCCACCGGGCGGGAGGGCACCGATGGGGTAGCGGAGGTAGATGGGTTCCGGGACGGGGGGGCGGAGGGCGGTGTTGAGAGCAACGGGCAGGGG
>JAQCFL010000038.1 GCA_027619375.1 Verrucomicrobiota bacterium
ACCCCCAAGAATCCGTCGCGTCCCCGACGGCCAATAACACCCCAACCTCCGTCCTCCATCTCCCGCCTCCCGCCTCGGAGTCCCTGAAGGGGACCGGGCACAAAGCCCATGGTTTCAACCATGGGAACGCCCACCAAAACTGCATCCCACCCTGACGGGGTGGCGGCAACCATCGCCCATCTCGACCGTCCCCCACCTTCCCAACCGCGACCCTCCCTCCCCCCCATTCCCCATTCCGTTTCTGATCTCTTCGCTCTGCCTTCCGCACTCCGCACTCCGCACTCCGACTTTCCCTACAGCCCCTTGTCCGTCACCGCCCCCTCGCTGGCCGAGGTCACGTGACTTGCATACTTCGCCAACACTCCGCGACGATAACGCGGCGTCGGCTGCGTCCACCGCGCCTTGCGGGCCGTCATCTCCTCCGCGGATATATTCACCGTCAACTCATTGTCCACTGCATTGATGGTGATCTCGTCCCCCTCCTCCAACAACCCGATCGGCCCGCCCGTGAACGCCTCCGGCGTGATGTGCCCCACCACAAACCCGTGGCTCCCTCCCGAAAACCGCCCATCCGTGATCAACGCCACCTTGTCCCCCAAACCGCGCCCCATCACCGCACTGGTCGGCCCCAGCATCTCCCGCATCCCCGGACCGCCCTTAGGTCCCTCCATGCGGATCACGATCACATCACCCGCCTCGATCTTCCCGTCCAAAATCGCCTTCATCGCGCACTCCTCCGAATCATAGACCCGCGCCCGTCCCGTGAACTGCTCGCCTTCCTTCCCCGTGATCTTCGCCACCGCCCCCTCCGGCGCGAGGTTGCCGTAGAGGATGCGCAAATGGCTGTCCTTCTTGATCGGATTGTCGAGCGGACGGATCACCTTCTGATCCGCCGGATACTCCAGCTTCGAGTTGGCGAGGTTCTCCGCCATCGTCTTCCCGGTCACCGTCAGGCAGTCCCCATGCAAGAGCCCGGCCCCCAACAACATCTTCATCAGCGGCACCGTCCCCCCGATCTTCACCAACTCCGCCATCACGTATTTCCCGCTCGGCTTCAGGTCCGCCAGCAGCGGCACACGCTTCCCGATCTCCGTGAAATCGTCGATCGTCAACTCCACCTCCGCGGCATGCGCCATGGCCAGCAGGTGCAGCACCGCGTTGGTCGATCCCCCCAGCGCAATCACCACCGTGATGGCGTTCTCGAAGGCCTTCCGCGTCATGATGTCCTTCGGCGTGATCCCCAGCTCCAGCATGTTCAGGACCGCCGCGCCCGCGTCGAAACAATCCCGCATCTTGTCATCCCCCACCGCGGCCTGCGCCGAGCTGTTCGGCAGGCTCATCCCCAGCGCCTCGATCGCGCTGGCCATCGTGTTCGCGGTGTACATCCCCCCGCACGAACCCGCCCCCGGGATGGCATTCTCCTCCACCGCCTGCAGCTCCGCGTCGGAATACTCCCCGCTGGCATGCTTCCCCACCGCCTCGAAGACCGAGACGATATCGAGGCTCTTCTCCTCCCCCTTCACCGTCGCGCACCCCGGCAGGATCGTCCCGCCATACACGAACACCGCCGCCCGGTTCAACCGCGCCATGGCCATCACACAGGCCGGCATGTTCTTGTCACACCCCCCGATCGCCACCAGCCCATCCATCCCCTCGCAACCCACCACCGTCTCGATGGAGTCCGCGATCACCTCGCGCGACACCAGCGAATACTTCATCCCCTCCGTCCCCATCGAGATGCCGTCCGAGATCGTGATCGTGTTGAAGATCACCGACTTCCCGCCCGCAGCATCCACCCCCTTGGCCGACTCCCGCGCCAGCCGATCGATGTGCATGTTGCAAGGCGTCACCTGACTCCAGGTCGAGGCCACCCCCACCTGCGGCTTGGAAAAATCCTCCTTCGTGAACCCCACCGGATACAACATCGCCCGGCTCGGGGCCCGATCCGCACCATCCAACACCTTCGAGGAATACTTCCGCTTGTCCGCGTCGCTCATGCGCCGATTCATCGCAACCCCACCCCCTGCGGTCAAGCCTCGGGGAAGACAAGCAGCCATCCATTCGAACCCAATCTCCCGGCCCCCGCGCTGAAAGTGCGCAACAACACAGCCGAGGGCAAGCGAGACCCGAGCGCCGCCCTGGGGACCAATCCCTACCCAGCCCGGTGCCCTCTCAGGGCACGAGAACCCTCCGCTCCCTCCTCCCCCACCGCTCCCACCCAAACCCCATCTTCACCGCACCCTCGGGCAGCACCTTGATCATCTCACCGCTCCAGACGGCAAACTCCTTATCGGCCACATCGCCCGACCTGCAATTCACCCTCCATCGATCGCTACCGAAAGAATCCATGGCCGGACTCAGCCTCTCGGATCCCTCCGGAATCCTTGCGGAAATCATGTCACGAACCGCCCCCTCACCCCGGTTCCCGCCTCGCGCAGCCAAGTGCGGGACATGGCCCCGGCCGAGCCCGCCTGAGGTCGGAAACGCGCCCTCAGCCTCGCAATCATCAGATTTCGCACCTTGAAGCCGCGTCCCTGTCCCCGTTCCTCCCGGGGCTCACGCCTCAACGAGAACGACGAGGGACTCGGGCAGCACCCCGTCATGGGCCATCGCCTCGGAGGCCGCGGGCGTCCCCATCAGCGCGTGAAACTCCTCCATGTCCGGAACGTCCATCATCACCGCCACGTGGGTCGGATTCTTCGGGTCCACAAATTCCCGGATGTTCGTCACGCCGATCAATCCGAAAAATTCCTTGCGCCTCAGTGAGGCAAGCCAGTGGTCCTTGTCCTTGACGCTGTGATGGCCGATCAGTGTGGGCATGATCTTGAATGGTTGGTGGTTTGGTAATGAAAACGATTGCCGGAAAGCACTACGCGGATACCAGAATCGCAACCGGTTTCACCAACCTTCATACCTTGCCCATCCGCCTCCCACAAGCCGGGAAACGACCATCGATCAAACGGGCCCCGCCGACTGCCCCCAGCGACAACTTCCAAGGGCGCTCTCCTTCCATCATTGACGAGCCGATTGGCAAGATCCGGGATTTTTGAATGAGCGCCCATGGATTCACGTTGCAAGGATGGCTCCCGCATTCTAGACCCCCCCGAAATGTTTGCCCAGGAACCGATTGAATGGCCGGAAAAAATTGAGATCCTCGTCGATCGTCTCGAGAGCGAATCGGACGAGCGTGCCCTCAGCCGCGAGGAACGGGCGCTCCTGGACGTGTATGAGACCGTTCCCGTCCTTGAAAGCGACGACTGCCTGCATGAATTTTGGCAAAGCGAGGTGAATCACCAGCGTGTGATCAGCTCATTCGATCTCATCGGTGCGACCGCCCTTGTCGACCCTCTCAACGCCAGCCGTTGGTGCGGAAGCCGCAGCCAGGAGCGCGGCGACTACAGCGAAACCGAAACCGACTACCTCTCCGCGATCGAAGAAGAACTCCCCGCCGGCCTGGACGAACTCATCGACCTGGTCCTCGAGTTCATTGAGGAAGAGTTGGGGTAGGCTGGGGGACGGAGCGCTGGCTTCAGCAGCTATGGCGATGCCAGCCCGATGGGCTCCGGTTGGATGCCCGATGGGAAACGCCACGGCACCTACACCTTTTGGGACCGCGAAGCACTAGCAAGGCCGAAGCACTAGGAAGGCCTTTCGAGATGGGATGCGAATTCCAGCATCATCGTGGCGATGTCGATTCCGGTGATCTCCTGACAACAGCGGAAGTCGGTGGGGAAATTCACCTCGGCGAGATGCGCGTTCCCGTCGGCATCGAACAACAGATCGACTCCCCCAAACTTCAGTTCCAGCACCGAAACCGCATCGATCGCCATCTGCTGGTGCTCTTTCGTGAAGACAAAGGGCTCGCCGTTCGGGGTGTCCGAGGTATTCGTTCGGAAATCCCCCTCCAGCGAACCGCAGCGGTTGCTGGCCACGACCTCCTTGCCGAGGACGATCAGCCGCCCGTAGTGATCATGCTCGATGAATTTCCTCAGGAGGACCCGGGTGTCCCGTCCGCGAAGGAAATCACAGATCGAGACCAGGCTCTCTTGGGAATCCACCTTCTTCACCCCGACGCCTCTTGAATTCCCGATGGCCTTCACGATGATCGGAAACCCTCCCAATTCCCCGGCGAACCTCTCCACTTCCTTCCGGTTCCTGGGGATCAGCGGGATGGTCGGAATCGCCGGGAGACCGTGTTTCTGATGATAGTAGAAGGTCGTGCCACGACCTCGGAGGGAATGATCCCAATGGGAATAGAAATGGCGGCAGGAATCATTGATCATCCGCTTCTCAAATGCCTGGGCCCGTTCCCCGGTGCCCCCTCGATACAGGATGTCATCGGTGCCGAGCTCAGGCAGCGCGAAGTAGTCAAACCTCCGGCTGTTGATCGGGAAGAATTCAATCCCGAGCGTTCGACAGGATTGGCCGAAGAGATCCAGCGTTTGACTGTTCTCTGACTTCCTTGAGTTGTGAATGAAAATGAATCGCACGCGATTGGATCGGGCCGGGTTCCGGGGTGAAAGAAACCACGGTAGCCACGATGTCGTCCCCAACACCCTCCAACGAGCTAAATCGGACACCGAAACTAACCGGAACGAGGTCACAAGCCCGGCCCGGCCTAAACGCAGCGCCACCCCGCGCTCACCGAATCCCACCTTGTCCCCACCGCCGTGCCTCCTGGCTTGCCTGCACCAACCGTTCTGCTAATTCGCAGCAATGAAATCAGAGAGCCCATGGACCGTCACCCGGGATCCCGCCAGCATGGAAACCGTTGAAGCCTTCGGCGACAAAGCCGTCTTCCACCTCACCGGCGAGGATACCGGCGGATAATTCTGCCTCTTCACTTTGGAAACACCGCCGGGCGGCGGCCCGCCTCCCCATTGCCACGCCTGCGAAGACGAATGGTTTCTCGTCCGCGAAGGCAGCGCCGAGTTCCTGCTCAATGGCGAATGGGCCCCCGTTCCGGTTGGCTTATCCGTCTTCGCCCCCATGGGCACCGTCCACTCCTTCCGCAACGCAGGCCAGACCCCTCTCATCCTCACCATCCAGACCGCACCCGCCGGCTTCGAGCGCTTCTTCGGAGAAATGGCCGCCGAATTCCAGAAACCAAGCGGCCCCGACATGGCCGAGGTCGTCCGCATCAGCGAGATCTACGGCATCACCTACCCCCAGCCCTAAGCGTTTTCCGCTTCTCTGCACTCTGAACACCGAACTCTGAACTCTGAACTCTGAACACCGAACTCTGAACTCTGAACACTGAACTCTGAACTCCGAACTCTGAACTCTGAACTCTGCACTCTGCCCACTGATCCCTCGGCACTCATTACCCCTCCCCTCTCCATCCCCACTGCGGAACTCACCGGCCCGGACAGCAGAATCCTCATCGATCACTTCGCCATTTCTCCCAACCTGCAATTCTTTCTTAAACGATGGCTCCCGAAAGAATCCACTGCGGAACTCAAGATTTCGGATCACACGGGTGTCATCGCCAATATTTCGTCAAGATTTGCACCCTGACCCGAATGGCACTGTTTTAAGCGGAGTCTCGACACTTTTTTAAGCCGCACCTCACCTCGGCCTGAAGGGTCGAAACAACAAAGCCCAGGTCGGAAACCCGGGCGCACCGCAGGTCCGGTCGGGTTGGAGGCCTGGGTTGTTGAGACCATACAAGGAGGCGGGCTGAAAGTCCGCGAGAATGCCGAATAGAGAGGCTGTGGCTTTCTTTCGACCCTTCAGGCCGCTGGCACCGGGGGTGTCGATACCCAGGGCTGCGTTCGTTTCTCACTTGCCCTGGGCTCTGTTCTTTCGGCCCGTCAGGCCGCAGAATTTATCGCCTCAGCACTCCTAGATGGGAACCTTCGCATCCCGATAAGGCGCTTAATACAGTGCCATTCCACCCTGACCCCATTTCCCCTTCACGCGTCCCGGCCCAGCAGCCAGTCGGCTACGGCTTCGACGTCCTTGAACTCGGGGATCCAGGCGAGTGCTTCGGGCAGGTCGGTGGTGAACTCGCAGCGCAGGCGGACCGGATGGGCCCCCGACTCGATCGCGGCATGCTGGTTGTAGATGCGGTCGTCGACGAGGATGGTTTCGTCCGGGTCGAGCGCATACTTCTCATAGCACACCCGGAGTCGGTCGATCTTGGCCGTGTCGTGCATGAACTCGCCGTGCTGCACGCATTCGATGGTCAGGAAGTCGCTCACCGGGGCGAGGATGTCGTTGAGGTAGGCGGTCTTCGCCTCGACATCAAAGGTCGCCGACATCGTGAACTGGCGGTAGCAACGCTCATTCAGCCGCTTGAGGACTTCGATCACCTTCGGGTAGAGCGGGCGATTCCGGAAGAAGGCGGGGTCGGCACAGAAGTCCCGGTCCATCTCCGCCCCGAGCTCCGGGTGCGTCTTCAACTCCAGCGCTCCATACTCCGGCAGGATCGGCAGGACTTCGGACAGTTGCTCCCACTTCAACCCGGCGTAGCGATCCCGGTAGTTCGGATGACCCGTCAGGAAATGGAAGTAGGCGTAGTTCAGATCCGCCAAGACTCCGTCGACGTCCCAGAAGATGTTCTTGATTTGGCTCGGGTGCATGAAATGGGAGAGCGAGGCTGATCGAGAACGACTCTACGGAAAAGACTTTGTCGGGATCAAGGTAGCGACCCGGGAAAATCGCTATGGCTTCCGTTCGGCCAATCGAACAAACGTCTCCTCGATTCTGCTTACCAGCCCAGCAAAGAGGTTCATCTCGATGAGACATTCAGCGTGAGTGAAGAGCGTCGAGATGACCGCCGAGGTCTGGCTCAATGACTGGGCGCACAGGATAGCCGGGTCTCGGAGTCCTTCGTGCCTTGGTGCTCGCAGCATCGGCGCATTCAGACCGAAGCTTTGGGTCCCGAGCGACGTCGAGCTCCCATTGGCTGCGGCGTGAATCTTGTGGCTCGCTCGCTTGTAGAGGCCTCGCATGTGGTCTTGGCCGATACTCTCTTCGAGATCCCTGAACTGAGGGTTCTTCTGTCCTAAAGTCGCGGCAGCCCATCCGAAGGGGTTCTTGAACGAGTCGCCGTGCTTCTCAAGCATCTCTTGGAACGCCCTCTCCAGGTCCTTCATGCCACCATCGGACTGCGGTTTGATTCCTCTTGCCGCCTTCAATTCGTGATCCAGCTGGAGGCACTTCAGCTCGTCGACAATCTCGTGATCAAGATAGGCCTCCGCGCAGGCATCTCCACGGAGTCCGATGAAAGTGGCGGTGACCGCGATCTCGTAAAGGGATCTCCAGCGGGCGAAGGCGCCATCAGGAAAGCCACCCTTCAGCAGATGGAGCATTTCCTCCGATATCAGGCAGGCTCTTGAGTGGTTCTTGGTCAGCGCGGTGAAGAGATGCTTCCGCTCCGGATCTCCGTTCGTATTGAACTCGTTGATGAGCTTCGTCCCACAATCCAGGTTGAGGGCGATGAACTGTTCCAGCTGATCGAGCCCCTCTTTCCACATGAGATACGTCCCATTCCGGATGTTGGCCATGTACCCGCTTCGCTCATGCAGCATCGCTTGCCTACCGGCTTCCAGCTTGTGCAGCCGTGACTCTAAATTGCTCTTGAGCACGTGTGGAAATACCTCATCGATCGTCTTTCCGTCGTAGAGCCGCATCGCTTCCTCCGGGGCTTTCCGATACTCCTCGTCAACGTAGCTCTGGAGGTCTCTCATGATCTTGTGTTGGTTGAGTCCTCAATTCGGTGTTCACGTAAAAGAGGTTTTCCTCGTCGTGTGTGGTCCCGTAGTGCGCGCATCATCGCGAAGTTCCTTATTCGTTTTGACAGCCTCCGTCGTCTGCCTGGAGGCGCGCTGAAATTCTGTCAAGATTTCCACAATGGCATTGTTTCCTCATGTGAATCCGAGAGGACTGACCCCGATCATTGGCGAACTCGGTTTTGAAATCCGTAGACTTGCCGCGCAGGTAGCCCACACCCTTGGTGGTTTGATAAACTCCGACATCGTCCGACAACGAATGACCGGGAGAAGGCATCACGCTCACGCCGCCGGTGAGATAGCGTTCGATACACGCTTCCAGAGCGGATTCTTTGGTGTTCGTGCTCATGATGAAAATTCGGTCCAACCGGACGCGGGGTGCCAAGTCTTGGAGTTTGAGGTGTGCCGATCAAGAATGACGGGCGCGAGGAAGTTTCCAATTCGTTCGATGACTTTCGAAAACGGCGGAGCTTCAAGCTTCCCTTTGCGAAGAAACGCGTTCCATTGGGTTTGCTTGACCGGGTCATTTGCAAAGGCCTGCGTCAGCGCAAAAGGCAGTTCGGTCGGGTGATCCGATTGGCGTCGTTCAAACGTTCGTTCAATCGCTTGCCGGAGGGTGGCATGATCGAACGATTTGTGACCGGCCAGCCAGTCGATGTCGTAGAAATCCTTCATCCGGCTATTATCGATATCCAACTGCACGGCGGCCTCGAGCTTTTCGGCGATGACGGTTTCCGGAGGATAGGTCAGCAGGCGCGCTTCAGGGTAGCCTAGGAGTTCTTTCCATGTGTGCTCCTCGGCAGCCGGAGTGATCACATCTCCAAAGCCGATATCGACTTGGAGCCGGACCTGCGCCCCGGCGAGCGAGACTGGAATCAACAGTCGGATGCCGCCGTAGCGCTGGTCTTCGCGGATTGGACCCGCCTTGGGTTTCCCCCAGATCAGCCCGTCTTCGGAATCGGCTGGCATGGAACACAGCGCGGTGAAAAACTCCCTCATCGCCTCTTCGGAAGGATCTCCGATTCCGAGAAAATCGATGTCGCGGGTCGGGCGGTGCGGATTGTCCAGCCAGATGCTGAAGAGCTGCGCCCCTTTGAGAATGAATCGGTGCGCGTCAGGGCTTTGGCTCAGCCGCCACAGAAGACGTCCAATCGCGAAGCGCTCGATCATGAAATCCAGCGTCACCCCCTCGGCGCGGGAGAGGTTGGCAAGACGGGCGCGTACGGAAGCGGCGGTGTTCTTCATGCCAGCGCCTCCAGATAGGGTTGCATCACGCGGGCCACCCGCATGAGGTGACTGTAGCGGTGAAGATTCTGCAGACTGCGTTGGGCTCCGCTGCGATGGGCCATTCGTTCACGGAGCGCTTCCACCGCGACCTCCAGCCCCACCAGGCGACGATGCTTGAAGCAATCGACGATCGTCCGATCCAGCGAAGTGATCCGCACCGGATGCCCGCCGATCTCGTGGACCTCCACCCCTTCCGTGAATGCCTCCGCGAGACGGCTGCGAACAATGCGAAGCGGTGGCCATTTGGAGCCGGGCGTCGGGGCATTGATGGGCAGTTGCAGCCAAATCTCGCTGGCTCGGTGGGAACCAATCCCGTGGAAGGCCAGCGCACTGATGAGGACAACAACTCCCTTGGGTTGGCGGATGGACACTTCCACCAGATCCGAGTTCGGCGCTTCCGTGTCTGCCAGTTGATAGAGACCTCTCCCCACACGAATCAGCATCCCATCCCGCGTCAGGCGGGTCAGGGTGGCCGAACTCACCCCCGCCGCCAGCGCATCCTTCCGCTGAATCAGCGGAGACAGCTTGGCGAGACGGTTGAGGCTGTCGATGGGCGGACGCATGAAGAAACCTAAAGGCTAGGTCACTAAATCACAATGACCTAGCTTTCGGAAGAGAAACTTTGGAAAACGTGGGGATCCTTGATTCTGTCGGCGGGGACGAACGGCGAATTCGGGACGAGCAGAAAAGCCAGACACTGCCTAACCAGCGGGCGCATGCGGCATCCGGAAAGCCACCCTTCAGCAGATGGAGGATTTCCTCCGACACCAGGCAGGCTCTTGAGTGGTTTTTGATCAGCGCGGAGAAGCGATGCTTCCGCTCCAGATCTCCGTTCGTATTAAACTCATAGATGAGCTTGGCCCCCCACTCCAGGTTGAGAGCGATGCACTGTTCCAGCTGATCGAGTCCCTCTTTTCACAGGAGATACGTCCCTTTCTGGATGTTGGCGATGTATCCTCTGCGCTCATGGAGCATCGCTTGCCTACCGGCTTCGAGCTTGTTCAGCCGTGATTCCAACTGGCTCTTGAGCACGTGTGGAAATACCTCATCGATCGTCTTTCCGTCGTAGAACCGCATCGCTTCCTCCGGGCCTTCCGATACTCCTCGTCAGGTTGCTCTGGAGGTCTCTCATGATCTCGTGTTTGTTGATGCCTCAATGCGGTGTCCACGCAAAGCGGTTCGCCTCGTCGTGTGTACCCGTGGTGCGCGCATCGTCCCTAAGCTCCCTCTTCGTTTTGAGGCCCCCGTCCACTGACTGAATGCTCGCCGAAATTCTGTCACGATTTGCACAATGACTCCGTTCTACCTTTTGATGACTTCCAGTGATTATGTGCCCGTTGCATCAAATATAGTGTCCGGCTGTGGCGTATGAAAGCCATCACCGATAACGCTGATAGATCGCACAGACTGATTCTCCTGTTCCCGCTTCCAACCCAAAACCGAAAGAATTGCTCCAGTCGCACGTGCCGCCTCCACAGCCCGACTTTCTTGATTCAACATTACGATGAGTTTCAATGGATGGCAGTAAACCCGATGCAGCCGCATCGTGGTCTCCCACAACCGGCAGAGATCTCGAAAACTTGTCTGATCCAGCTCGTGAGCGGGATCGTCCATTACAATGCACGTATGGAAAAACCTGCCCCGAGTGAGATAGCGGGCGAAAAACCACGCGAGACCCAGCGTGTGAATCTCGGCTTGGTTTAAGATGTATCGCGCGAGTCTGCCCTTTACCCGGATCATTGAAGCGTGCTCTCCCCGACGCGTAACAACATCAATCCGAAACGGGTCGGGAAGAAGCCACGGTGCTGCTGTCAGGTTCAAAGCCAATTCACTCCACAGTTCTTCGAGAGTATTCGGCAAATGTTCATTCACGATCGAAGCCAATGTCTGAGTTAGCTTATCCTTCACTGGCTTCCAATTATTTGGCGCTTCGAAGGTTTCGCCTGCTGCACGGAAAAGCGAAAGAACCTTTCTCACGACGCTTTCCGCGTTACTGTCAACGTCGACCTCTGATGGCATTGACGGAATCTGACGCAAGAGTGAAATCACCTTTAAAAGGGTCTCACGCTGCGGCTTTAATCCGATCCATCCCTTTGAGCACCTCCGCAGAACTCACGCACAGCCACTGTTCCTTGCTGAAATCCCCTGCCGCGATCTTGATGTCGAAAATCGGGACGGCATTCGGGCAATCGGCCGCCTCTTCGGGCGAAAGGATGGGGAATGGATAGGCGGGAGGAGTTTTTTGGATTTCGGGCGCCTCGAATTCTGGAAGGAGGGCACCGGCCCCTTGGGTTTGGCAGGCCTGATAGGACGGGTGGTTCATCTCCCGCTCGCGCCCCCCGACAAAGGTGCTGACGATGGCGTCCTTGGTGGTGGCCTTGGCCTCCTGCCATTGCTTCAGTTCGACGATCACCGCCGTCCGCTGGTGATCTTCGCGGGTGCCGGTGACGATGAAATCGACGCGCTTGCCCGTTTGCGGGATGTTGAACTCGATCACGACGCCGGCGTCGTTAGGGATCCCGGCATCCTCCAAAACGGTATGGCCCGTTCTCACTCCGCACCTCCTTCCTGGTGCCCACTTTCCTCTTCACCCTTTGCGATCCGCATCACCTCGGCATCGAAATCCGAGACAAACAGGCGATCCTGGACGATGCGGTATTTTTCGAATTCGGATTCGGCATGGGCTTTGGCAATTTCAGCGGTGACCTTGCCGGCGTCCTGCAGGATCTCCCGGTCGGTGGCGGCGATGAAGCGGTTGAGGCGGGTTTCCCAGTCCTGCATGGTCATGGGGACTTGTCGCTGGGCCATGTCCTCGGCTACATCGAGGTAGGCGTTCACGAGGCGTGAGAGCTGCACCATTTCGGGTTCGGTCAGGTAGTTTTTGGCGACACTGACATCGAACTTCTGAATTTTCCCATGGGGGGCGTCCTTCCAGGTGTTCAACCCCATGTGTTGCTTCCCTGCATCGGCGCGGTCCACGATCACCTCGGCGGCCGTGTGGCCATGGATCGCCCAGTGGAGCTTGTTCTGCACCATGGCGAAGAAGCGCTGGGTGGCCGTGGCGCTGCGATCATAGTCGATGGCGGTGGCGTAGATGTCGGTGATCTTCTGGTAGAACTTGCGCTCGCTGAGGCGGATTTCGCGGACTCGCTGGAGCTGTTCCTCGAAATACTGTTGGGTAAGGATGGTGCCGCCCGCTTTCAGGCGCTCGTCATCCATCGCGAAGCCTTTGACCGTGAACTCCTTGATGATGCCGCCCGCCCACTTTCGGAACTGGACAGCCCGCTCCGAGTTGACCTTGTAGCCGACGGCGATGATGGCGGACAGGTTATAGTGCTGCGTCTGGTAGGACTTTCCATCGGCGGCAGTTATCCGAAATTTTCGGATAACTGAATTCTCCTCCAATTCGCTGTCCTTGAAGACCTTCAGGAGGTGGTAATTGATCGTCCGCACATCAACGTCGTAGAGCTCCGCCATCATTTTCTGACTCAGCCAGACATCCTCATCCGCGTAAACAGCCTCCACACCGCCCTCACCCTTGGCCGTGATGAAGGTGAGGTATTCCGCAGCAGAGGAGCGCGTGATGGAAGGTTCCTGGTTGGCGGGTTTCTTTTTCATGCGTTTACGCCAATCTCTTTGCGGCTGGGGTTTTCCTCTTCCTTCCACCCGATGAGGGTGTCGGCGCGGCGCTGGATGCCTGCGTCGGGGATGAACCTCTTGGGGTCGTCCTTTTCGAAGACCTGGCTGGCGTTGACGGGGAAGACCTTACCCTGCCGGGCGTTGAGCTCCTCCCTGCCAAACTCGGGCGGGGCGTTCTTGGCGGACTTGCGGGCTGGCACGTTATAAAGCTACCCGCCCAGCCCCTGCCCTGACAAGCAGAACAACCCTCATCTCTCCCGGCGCCGGTCATGGTCTTCCACATAACTTTTCCGGGGCCTCGGGTTCATGCCATCAATGGTGCCGCAGGAGGGGATTTACAAAGTGCTGGACGGCGAAGGCCGGGGACGGTCGCCGGTGGTGGAGCCTGAGCCGCGACACGGTCGGAGAGTGCCATCCTGATCATGATCGAGAAGATCCGCCCTCATCGATCAAGTCCCGCTTCCCGAATATGCCCCGGCCTTTCCGGACCTCCGGCGCAGGATCATCCCTCCAAGCACTAGGAGCTCAAACAAGGGAAACAACAGCAAGCCCGGCGGTTGCACTGGCAAGGGCACACTCCCCATTCGTCCCCGCAACCACAGATGCAGCAAAGCAGCCACCACCCCCAGCCAGCAGAGACCAACCGCAATCCATCGCCCCCGCCGACCCAGCTCCAGAACAGCCCCACCCTTCGTCTCTCCCCAACACACCAGGGCCAGCGGCACATACACGAGCATCAACCGCGCAAAATCGATCCCGAACACCAGAACTGTCCCGAAATGGAACAGCGGCACGCTCAGAACGATCCACTTCCGGAAACGCGGCAACATTCCCAGCGGCACCGCCAACTCAAACAAAACCGTCAACTGATCGACCACCTCCCAGGCCCAGCCCGGCAGATTCTCCAGACTCCATCGCAGCAGGAACTCTTCCTTCCCGGAGCCATGATAATATTGCAAGGCCCAGGACAGACTCGCCTGCGTTCCGGGATCCAACCAATGCCCCACCACCTTCGCCATGCCGGAAGACGCAAAATACATGCCGACACAGAACATCAAGGACCGCTGCGGTGAAATCCCTGACACACTGAGCAACAAGGGCGCCAGCAGAATGACGAAGTCGTGATCAATCTTCCCCGCCGCGTAGCAAAAGCCACTCAGCAGGGTCAGGCCTGCCGTCAGAGAGGCTCCCACCACCCAGCCACCCCTCCCCGTCACCCACAACGCAAACAATCCATAGACCACCACCTCGACCAACACCACCCACCCGAAACCCGGATAGCCGTCCGCCATCGAAAACGGACCCAACGGCGGATGGAAATGCTCCGTCCCCAACTCCGCCAGCCAACGCGGCGACTTGAACGGCCAAAAGCAGACCGTCAATGCCGCATACGCGCACCGCGCCAGGCACAAGGCGTCCGCCTCCCCCACATCCCGCCACCTAATCATCGATCACATCCTCCTCCCCTTCCAGCACCGGCGGCCCATCCCACGGCGCATGAAACTTCAAGGTCGTCCAATTTCCACGGCCGATCTCCTTCCCGCCATCCATACTTTCCCAATGCAGTCGCACCGAATGCCCGATCAGATACTCCCGCGCCGCAGTCCCCTTCAAATTCGGAGCCAGTTCCTCAAACCCTCCCTGCGCCCGCAGCCCGAGTGTCTCATGCCACAAAAGCGTCTCATATCCCGGGATCCGCTCGTCCCCATCTCCTCCTCGGTAGACAAGCACTCGAATCGTCCGCGCTTCCTGCAAATGCCCGGCAAACAAGGGCCCCTGCAGAAACGGGTAAGGCTCGCCGACCGTGAACACCACTAGGACCTGCAGCAGGGCCACGCCGTAGGTGCCCAAGATCACCCGCCCCCAGCCAAACGTTCCTTCCGAAGAACTCCTCACGCACCAGTCAATCGCCCCCGCAATCCAAAGCGGTGTCGGCACCCCTGCGGGCTTGGGCCACCGCACTCCAAAATGCACTCCTATTCGTCCAGCGTGAAGCCGATCTTCACGGTCACCTGCCAGTGCGCCACCTTCTGGTCCTCGATGTGCCCGCGAATCTCCCCCACCTCGAGCCAGCGCATGTTGCGCACCGACTCCGCCGCCTTCGCCACGGCATTCTGCACCGCACCCTCGATCCCCTCCTTGGACGATCCGACCAACTCGATCTTCTTGTAAATGTGATCACTCATCGCCCCCCAGCGTAGGCCTGCATCCCCGCCACCGCAATGGAATTGCCCCCGAAATTGCCCCCGATCGTCCGCTCACCGGGCCTCCAACATCTTCAGATTCGCCTCCGCAAAGGCCTTCCCCATCACTGCAAAGGTCTTCCCGCAGCCCAGATAGTGATAACCGGCATTCGAGGCCCCCCGCGCCCACCGCGCCACCTCTTCCGGCGTGATCAGCTCCGCCACAAATTCCTTCAAATACGCCTTCTGCTCCGCAGGCGTCATCGTGCCGTCCTTGTTCGGGGTGTTCTTGTTCTCGGTCTTCAAGAGGTGAGCCATTTGCTTCACCTTGCCCCGCTTCCCATCGATCACCGCCAGGGCCTCGTCCCAGAACCGTGCGGTCGGCACCGCCGTCACGTTCCCCTTGAATTCCGGCATGGCAGCCGGAGCCGCCATGGCCTCCCGAAACTGCACATTGTCCGGGCCCGGATTCATCCCCCCCACTCCCATCACCCCGATCACGAAGGGCATCTTCGGCACCTCCAGATCCTTGCGCACGTCGCGAATGAAGTCCGCCATCCACACGCTGTAGTTCGCAAAGCGGTTCTCCTTGCTGTCTTTCTCCAGCGTCGGATACACCCCGCGGTTCACCATGTCGTTGAACCCCTGGAACCACACGAACCCCGCGATCTCATATCCCTGCGCCGGATCATACTCCGGACACACCCGCGCCGGATTCACCAACACCTTCTTCACATGCGCGATCATGGCCCGGTAGTAATGCCCCGAGTTCTCCGCCTTGTTGCGGTCCTTGGCGATGTCGTCCTCCGACCGCGGATAGACTCCCGCACTGGGCGGACGGTAATCATAGTAGAGCGACTTCCCCCCCCACGCCGTCTTGATCAACAGCACCGGCTCCTCGAACGCCGCATCCATGGCGATGCCGAAAGTGAACTCCGGCCCAATCTTCCCGCCATCCTCCACCGGGTTCCGCCGGGACCCGTATCCCGCAGTGAGTTTCCCAAACCCCTCTCCGTCCCCTTCCGGCCCGCCCGTCAAATAGGAGATCCACGCCCCCTCGCACACCGTCGGCTTCCCATCGGCTCCGCGCATCTCCTTCAAGAGCGGCGCCGTGGCCGGATCGTCCCCGATGTAATCGAAGGTCTCCACCTTGGCATGCCCCTCCATGTTCGACTGCCCCGCCAGAATGAACACCTTCAGCGGCTTGCCCTCCGCCGCAAAAAGACAGGTCATCGGGAACAAGGCGAGCAGCAGCGTGATCTTCATGAGAGCAAACCTAGCGCAGAGCCCAACCCGACTGCCATCCCAATCTCCTCCACCCCCGAAACCACCCCCCGGCATCCCCCACTTGGCCTCCGCCCCGACTTGGTCCATGCTCCCCCCATGCCGACCTTCACCGCCAACGCCGACTACACCGAGACCGACGCCAATCCCATCCGCCTCAGCCCCGGCGACGAGGTCACCATCGGTGATGCCGACCGCACCGAACCCGGCTGGGTCTGGGCCACCGACCGCGAAGAGCGCAGCGGCTACGTCCCCCGCGACATCCTCGCCCCCCTCAGCGACGACCGCGCCTCCGTCACCGCAGCCTTCGACCCCACCGTCCTCAACGTGAAACGCGGCGACCAACTCGAATCCCTCCGCCAGATCCACGGCTGGCACTGGTGCCGCAACGGCCAGGGCAGGGAAGGCTGGATCGCCGCCTACCTCCTCCGTCCCCTCGAATCCCCTGACTAAGCTCCCAATCAGCCCAAATCCGCCCGGCCTCCCCCGGTGACGCTTGCGTTTCCCCACGCCCTGCCCTACAGCCCCCGGCGTAACTCATGGCCAACAAACGCGTCCTCGTCTCGGACCCCATCAGCGAACTTGGGGTGGAACTGCTCAATGCCCACCCGGACATCACCGCCGACTTCAAAACCGGCCTCTCTCCTGCGGAACTCATCGCCATCATCGGCGACTACGACGCCCTCGTGGTCCGCTCCCAGACCAAGGTCACCCCCGAAGTCCTCGCCGCCGCGAAAAAACTCAAGGCCGTCGGCCGCGCCGGGGTCGGCGTGGACAACATCGACCGCGATGCCGCCAATGCCCATGGCGTCATCGTCATGAACACCCCCACCGGCAACACCATCTCCACTGCTGAGCACGCCTTCACCCTCATGCTCTCCTGCGCCCGGAACATCGCCCCGGCCCACGCCGAGGTCCTCAAGGGAAATTTCGCTGCGGCCCGCAAGGCCTACCAAGGCATCGAACTCAACACCAAACGCCTCGCCGTCATCGGCATGGGCCGCATCGGTGCCGAGTTCGCCAAACGCGCCCAGGCCTTCAACATGATCATCGTCGCTTATGATCCCTTCCTCACCCAGGCCCGCGCCGATCAACTGAAGGTCGAACTCGCCGCCACCCCCGAAGCAGCCCTCACTGGCGCCGACGTGGTCACCCTCCACGTCCCCATGACCGACGAGACGAAGCACATCCTCAACGCCGAACGCCTCGCCCTCATGAACAAGGGCGCCATCGTCGTGAACTGTGCCCGCGGCGGTCTCATCGATGAGCCCGCCCTGAAAGCCGCCATCGAATCCGGCCACATCGCCGGCTGCGCCCTTGATGTCTTCGAGGACGAACCGCCCGCCGCCGACCACATCCTCTTCGGCCTCAACAAACACGTCGCCTTCACCCCCCACCTCGGTGCCTCCACCAACGAGGCCCAGGAAAATGTCGGCATCCAGGTCGCCGAACAAATCCGCGACTTCCTCGCCACCGGCGAAATCCGCAACGCCATCAACATGCCCTCCCTCGATGCCGCTGCCTTCGCCGCCATCGGTCCCTACCTCGACCTCGCCGCCGCCCTCGGCAAACTCCTCGCCAAACTGGGACCCGAGAACCCCGACTCCCTCCGCGTTTCCTACCACGGCCCCCTCGCCGACAAGGACACCGCCCTCGTCTCCCGCACCGCCCTCATGGCCCTCCTCGAGTCGGCCCGCAACGACGGCCAGGTCAACATCGTCAACGCCCCCGCCGTCGCCAAGGAAATGGGCATCGACCTCGTCGAATCCACCATCCACGCCAACACCGAATACAGCGAACTCCTCGTCGCCGAACTCCGCAAGGGCGACATCCGCTACCGCGTCTCCGGCACCATCATCGGCAAATCCCCCCGCATCGTCGAACTCGACCGCCTCTACGTCGATACCAACATCTCCGGCCATTTCCTCATCGTCCGCAACGACGACCGCCCCGGCATCGTCGGCGCCGTCGGCACCGCCCTCGGCGCCGCCCAGGTCAATATCGCCAATCTCTCCCTCGCCCGAAACAAGACCGAAGGCAACGCCCTCTCCATCATCGAGGTCGATTCCCCCCTCCCCAACGACCTCATGGAACTGATCCGCGCCATCCCCGGGGTCCTCTCGGCCACCGGAATTACACTGTAAATCCAACCCTCCGCCCCCATCCCGCCGACAATCGCTGATATCCAAGCCCCCCGAAGGAACGGCGATTTTCCAGTTGCCATCCCCCCGCATTCCCGCTCAGACTTCTTCACCACATGAAACCCCTGATCCTACTTGCCACTTTCATCGCCATGTCCGGCCTGGTTCAGGCCGACATCCAGGCCCCTCCAGGGTCCCAATACACCTCCATGCGGAAACTTGGCCGCGGGATCAGCAATGTCCTCTACGGCATCATGGAGATCCCCGAGCAAATGGTCCGCAAGACCGAATCCCAAGGCCGCAAGGCCGGCTGGTCCTACGGCGTGGTCGATGGCACGAACAAGAGCCTTCGCCGCTTCGGTTACGGCATCTACGAAATCTTCACCTTCTACTGCCCGACGTATCACGGCACCTACAAGCCCCCCTACACCAAGTGCGGTCAGGACTGGCGCGTCGAAATGAACCCCACCGACGGACTCTCCGAGTATCCGCCCGAGCTCGGCTTCGAATCGTATTTCCGCCACACCCGCCTCCAAAAATACTAAGCGGGGGATTTCCCAGACCTTTTTCCAGGGACCCGGCTTCGGCCGGGTCTTTTTTGGTGCGGAGGCTGCCCTTAGTTTACAAAGAGGATCCACTTTCACCGCTAAGAACAGGCCAGCAGACACGTTTACCTACCTCCAACGCCGCCGCTCCATTCCCGCGCCATGAGATTTCTCCTCCTCATCCTCCTCACCGCCCTGCCCTCCCTGGCCACCGTCCGCACCTGGCGAAACGTCGATGGCTCCCAAAGCTTTGACGCCGAGTTCCTCTCCACCGACGGCGTCCGCGTCACCCTCAAACGCAGCGCCGACAACCGCATCCTCACCTTCACCAGCGAAAAACTCCACCCCGACGATCAGGCCTGGCTCAAGGCCAACTCCCAACCAACTCCGGACGCCCCCGAGGAAGAGGCCCCCGCCGGAGCCGCCTTCGACACCCTCGAGTTCGGCGATGATCGCAAGACCGTCGAGGCGAAACTCAAGAACAGCAGCCTCCTCTCCACCGTCGTGGACGAAAGCCTCTTCGGACGCACCGGACTCAACGGCGTTTACAAAACCAAGGCCACCATCGGCGGCCTCCACTGCTTCCTCTACTTCGACTGGACCAAGGGCGGCAGCCTCCGCGAAGTGACCCTCCAGACCCAGTCCATCGAGATGGCCCAATACAACTCCCGTCTCCAATCCAACTGGTCCGAACTCATCCAGCTCCTCGGCAAGCTCCACGGCAACGCCATCCAAGAGGCCCCCTACCCCGCCCACAACGAACTCCAGGACGGCCTCCTCCTCGGCTCCCATCTCTGGTACACCGAGGATGGCCACTCCGTCATCCTCTGCACCGGACAGGAACGCGACAAATACCTCGTCGCCGTGCGCATCACCTCCG
>JAQCFL010000395.1 GCA_027619375.1 Verrucomicrobiota bacterium
GAAGGCGATCGCGGGGATCACGGGGCTGGGTTTTGACGCCTTTGTGCGGCGGCAGCGGAAGAGAAAGCGGCGCAAGCAGGCGATGATGGGGTTGGTTTGCTTGTTAGGGCTGGCGGCGGGGGTGTGGGGGTGGGACTACAATCGGTTGAAGGTCAGTTGGTATGCGCATGCGGAGGAGCAGCGGGGGGTGCCGGTGGGGATCTGGCCGTTGAGCGAGGAGGAGGTGGGGCACCGGGATCACAATCTGCGATTTGAGCAGCGGCGGGGGAAGATGCGGTGGGTTTGGCAATGCGGTGCCGAGCGAGCGGTTCGGGATGATCGAGGCGGCCTGGTTGGAGGTGGTCTATTCGGAGGGCGGGGTGGTGTCGGAGCACCGCTTGTTTCGCCGGGACGGGCGGGAGGTGCTGCGGCGGGCCTACAGCGAGGATGGGTTGGTGGTGGAGTTCAAGGATCCCAGCGGGAATGCGGCGCAGGCGGTGTCGGGTTCGGTGGGGTCGCTGACGCAGCGGGGGTGGGGGGGGTTGGATGAGGGCGGGGATCAGGAGAAGAAGACGGAGATCACGCGTTGGGTGTTGCAGTATGACGAGCGGGGGTTCGTGCGGGAGCAGCGGTTTCAGAACAGTTGGGGCGCGGCGCGGCCGAATGCGGAGGGGGTCTTCGGCGTGCGGTTTGTGCGGGATGAGCGGGGAATGATCTTGCGGGAGCAGACGCTGGGAGAGGACGGGCAGCCTTCGGCGGGGCGCAATGGATTGGTGGTGGAGGTGCGCAACGAGTATGGGGAATTTTGCCAGCCGGAGCGGATGACCTTTCATGATGCGGAGGGGAATGCGGTGCGAAGTCCCAATGGTCATGTGGAGGAGCGCTCGGAGTTTGATGAGTGGGGTCGGGACACGGTGAAGGAGTTTCTGGGGCCGGATGGGGAGCTGGTCCGGAGGCCGACCGGTTTTGCGCGGGTGGAGGCGACCTACGGGGAGCATGGGGAGGTTTTGAGTCAGGCGTATTTCGGGTCGGACCGGCAGCCGATCCTGTATGGCGGGGAGGGGCAGCACCGGTGGGTGTCGGAGTATGATGAGAATGGCTACGAGGTGGCGCGGAGTTTTTACGGGGTGGAGGGAGAGCCGGTGGTGAGCACGCAGGGGCATGCGCGGATGACGATGGTCAACGACGAACATGGTCGGGCAACGACCTATCGCTATTGGGGACTGGAGGGGGAGCCGGTGAGCTTCGGGGACGCGGGGAACCATGGAGTGGACGCCAAGTATGACGAGCGGGGGAACGTGGTGGAGAGTTCGTATTGGGGGTTGCAGGACGAGCCGATCATCCTTTCGAACGGCTGGCACCGGGTGGCGACGGTGTATGATCAGAGCAATCGGGCGGTGGATTTTCGTTATTTCGGAGTGAAGGGGGAGCCGGTGCTGGACATCTCGGGGGTGCACAAGAGTGTGACGATCTACGATGAACGGGGTAATGTGGCCAAGGTGCGGTATTTCGGAGTGAAGGAGGAGAAGGTGCTGGGGGCGGAGGGGTATCATGAATACCGGATGAAGCACGACGGGCGGGGGAATGAGACGGGGTGGTCCTACTACGGGGTGGAGGGGGAGCCGGTGGTGCCGAAGGGGAGCGTTCTGCACCGGATCGAGGCGGAGTTTGACGAGGCGGGGATGGAGCGGCAGCGGACGTATTGGGGGCCGGATGACGCGGCGACGGTGGATGAGGTGGGGGTTCATCGGCGGACGTATCGCTATGATGCGCAGGGGAGGCAGGTGGAGCGCCGGGCCTTCGGGGTGGACGGGGCGGCGGTGATCGACAAGAAGCAGGGGGATCACCGGATGACGACGGTCTATGATGAGACGGGGAACACGCTGCAGGTGGCGTCGTGGGGGGTGAAGGATGAGGCGGTGATGAACGCGGAGGGGTATCACCGGCGGGATCTGACCTGGGATAGCGAGGGGAACAAGCGGACGGAGGCGTATTTTGGAGCGGACGAGAAGCCGGTGATGCGGCAGGGGTGGGGGGTGCACCGGCTGGCGTTCGAGTATGACCTCTTCGGGCAGGAGTTGACGCAGCGGTGCTACGGGGTGGACGGCAAGCCGGTGGTGTCGGCGCTGGGGTATCACCTGATGCGCAACGAGTATGACGGGGGCGGCAGGAATGTGAGTTTCAGCTACCACGGGGTGGACGAGAAGCCGATGGAGGCGGAGGAGGGAATCCACCGCATTTCACGCAAGTTTGACGAACGGGGCAATGTGGTGGAATGGGCGTATTTCGACAAGGCGGGCAAGCCGACGAAGTACGGGAGCGAGGGGTATCATCGGCTGGTGTATGAGCTGGATGTGAAGGGGCGGGAGTTGTGGGCGCGCTACTATGGGGTGCGGTGGGAGCCGGTGATGTATGTGGGGGATGGGGAGAGCATCGGAGGGTTTCACGCGCGGGAGCGGGTGCTGGATGCGGAGGGGCGGGCGCTGGAGATCAAGTTTTACGGAGTGGAGGGGGAGCCGATTTTCAACGAGGCGCAGGGCTGCCATCTGTTCAAGCGGGTGTATGATGGACGGGGGCTGGTGTTGGAGGAGTTGTATTTTGACGTGGACGGGAAGCCGATGGGGCGCCCGGGGGGCTTGCATCGGTTGAAGCAGACCTTTGACGAGCGGGGGAACGAGCTGAGCGAGATCTATTTCGGGGTGGATGGGAAGGCGGTGTTGTGGGGGGATGCGCCATGTCACAGGGAGCGGACGGCGTATGATCGGAACGGACGGAAGAGCGAGGTGCGGTATTTCGGCCTAGAGGACGAGCCGGTGGAGAACGAGAATGGGTGGCACATGATCCGTTGGAAGTACGATGCGTACGGGCAGGTTGCGGAGATCGCCTTTTTTGATGGGAAGGATGCGGCGGCGGTGCATCCGACGCGGGGTTACCACCGGATGACCCGCAAGAACAGTCCGATGGGCCAGGTCCTGGAGGAGGAGTATTGGGGTGCGGCGGGCAAGCGGGTGGCGGATGAGGATGGCAAATCGAAGACGGTGTGGGCGTTTGACGGGGCGGGGCGGTTGACGTTGCACGCGTTCTACGGGGTGGATGACGAGCCGGTGGAGGTGAAGGGAGTGGCGCGGCGGGAGGGGTCGTATGATGCCGAGACGGGGGAGCTGCTGGAGGTGCGGAAGTTTGATGCGGCGGGGGGGCGGGTGGAGGAGTGAGCGGAATGCGGAATGCGGAATGCGGAAATTGGAGGTCGGAGGTCG
>JAQCFL010000396.1 GCA_027619375.1 Verrucomicrobiota bacterium
GGAGGAGGGTGTCACCGCGGGCATTGTCGGCAGCCTCGCGGGCTTCGATCCGGAAGTTGTTGCGGGGGCCGCTGACGGTGGGGCCGCTGACAACGAGTTCGACCCACTCGATGCGGAGGACGGGGTCGGCGATGACGCTGGCTCTGATATCGGCGGCGGGAACGGGGTTCCAGGCGCGGAGGTCGGCGGCGTGGAGGAGGGGGAACTCGGCATCGGTGACGCCGAGGAGCCGGGCGTAGCGGACGAGGAAGCGCTTTCCGCCCGTGTAGGGATGGGGGGGGTGGGGTTCGATTTCGAGGATGGGTTTTTCGCCGGGCAGGAGTCCGAAGGCGAATGCCTCGAAGCGTTTGGCCTCGGCGGCCTTCAGGAGGCTTTCCCACATCTTGGGGCTTTCCCAGAGGAGCTTGTTCCATTCGGCAAAGGGGAGGGGCGGTTCGATGAGGTAGGGGGTGTTCTGGAGGAGGGGAATGGCGAGATTCATTTCCGTGACATAGGTGTAGGTCTGCTTCTCGACGAGCGGCTCGGTGGCGATGCCGAGGTCGGGGATCCAGGTGGCGCTTTCGGGGAAATGATGGGGGCTGCGGCCGGTGCCGAAGACGAGGGTGGGGGAATCGACGAGGGAGCTGTCATAGACGATGCTGAAGCTGTCGAGGGTCCACTGGTCGTCGCCCATCCATTCGCGGCGGTCGGCTTCGAAGCGGATGCCCCAGTCGCGGATGTGGCGGTGTTCGATCCAGGAGGGCAGGTCGATGGATTTGGCAACGGTGGAGTTGCCGCCCCATGCCTCGTCGTAGCCGTTGAGTTTGGTTTCGTGGAATCCACCGTCGTTGAGGAAGACTCGGAGGTAGGCGTTGCTGCCGCCGCGGAAGTCGTCGCCGCCGGTGCGCATGCTCAGGGCGAGGTGGGCGTCGGTGGGGATGGTGATGCCGTAGGGGAAGAAGAGGACCGTCTCGCTGCGGCTGGTGTTGAAGGCGGTGGGCGAGGCGTAGTTCTCGGTGAGCATGCGGCGGAGGTAGGGGGTGCGGCCGACGAGGTATTCGGTGGTGGTGAGTCCGCGGCGGGCCTCCACGGAGAAGCCCTGCACGTTCCAATCGTCGGTGGAGCCGCCGGAGTTGTCGGCCTCGTAGCGGAGCGCGACGCTTTCGATGTCGTGGAGGTTGACGAGGCGGGGAAGGCGGAACTCGTGCTGCACGGCGGTGTGCTCGGCGAAGTGGACGGGGCGGGAGGTGAGGGGATGTTCGAAGCGCCAGCCGTTTCTGAGTTTGACCTGGCAAAAGGCGCGGCTGCCGGGGCGGAGGTCGTCGTGGTGGGTGCGGACGCTGACGCGGAACTCGTCGACGCGAGTGTCGGGGAGGCCGGTGAGATCGAGGTGGGGCGACTTGAAGCGATCGAGGCGCCAGTGGTCGTCGAGGTAGAGATTGAGGCGGATGAAGCGGTAGTTGGCGCCGGGATTGTTGTAGATGGTGTATTCCTCGCCGGTGGCGGTGAGGCCGGTGACGATGAGGCCGTCCAGATGCCATTCGTCGGGTGAGTTGAAGAGGAAGGTGGTGTGGCCGATGGTGGAGTAGGGGAGGTGGAAGTGGATGCCGACGTTGGTGATGTCGGCGAGATCGATGGGGTCGATGGTCCGGGATCTGGTGAGGACGGAATGGCTGGGAAGGGCGTTTTCCCAGGGGTTGCGGGGCAGGCCGGCGGTGGTGCCGCCCAGATTGATCGGGTCGGGGTTGCCGCGGCGCCAGAAGAGCAGGTAGGCATCGCTGGTGCCCCGCATGGCATCGTCGCCGGTGATCATCGTGTAGCGTAGTTGCGTGATAGTGGGTCCGGCGACCGCGCTGAGGGGAGCGAGGACGAGGGCAAGGAGGAGGGAGAGAATGGCAGGTCTCATGCTGCCATGACGGATGGGGGAGGGGGGGATGCAGAGAACGGGGTGGGGGTGTTGGTGCGAGGACCGGAGCATTCTGCCGGGGAGGGCGGAGGTTGAAAAGAAGGCGGTGATGCCCGGGATTGGACACCGTGGAACCGCCGACCCATTGCAAAGGGGCCGCTACGCGGGGGAGGGACGCTGATTCAACGGTTCCCGTTGGTGCGGGGTAGTTTTTGAGGTGCGAAAAGGGGAAGGAGGATGTAGGTTGTTGGTGATCGAAAGGGGTTAATGGAGATGACACTGGAGCTAACACGCGATTTTCTGGGGTGGTGTACGCTCATCAACATTGGCATTATGATCTTATGGGCCCTGATGTTTTTCGGAGCCCGGGGATGGATCTATCGGTTTCACAGCAGGATGTTTTCGATGAGTGAGGAGCGCTTCAACAGCATTCACTATGGTGCGATGGCGTATTACAAGCTGACGATTTTTGTGTTCAACCTGGTGCCGTATTTGGCGTTGCGGATCGTGGGGTGAGGGGAGAGCGGGGGTGACGTTGCTGGTGGGGGTGGGCGCATGGACGGGTGTGGGGAGATGGAGCGGTGGGGCCGCGCGAGAGCGGTGTCGGCGCTCGCAGACTCACGCTGCCACCGCAGTCCATAGGGGCGGAAAGGGTGTTGGGGGAGGCGGCAGGGCTGGGGATCGCGGCGGGACGCCACGGTGACGGCCTGCGGCGGGACGTTGACAGCCACGGGGGAGAAGAGGGCGGGCGCGGATGCGGGAGGGGCCTTGGAGAGGACCGGGGTGGAACCGCCGACGCCTCGCAGAGGTGCCGCTACGCGGGGAGGGCTTGCGACCGGGACGGGGATCGGCTTGGCGGTTGGAAACCGCCGCCACGGGTTCACTGGAGGGCGGCCTTGAGATCGGCGAGGGGTTGGGCGGCGAGGTCCTGGGGATACCACTTGGCGATGGGGAGGACTTGGTTTTCGCCGACCAGTTCGATGCGGACGCGGGGGACGCCGTTGACTTGGCCGGTGTTGTAGGAATGGACGGTGATGGAACCTCGGCGCGGCATGTGCTTGTCCTCGAGGACCTCGCCGTTGCGGAGGATGGCGACCTGGACTTCGCCGCGGTCGCCGCGGACGCGGATGGTGCGGTTGCGATTTCTCCAGCTGGAGACGGCGACGGCGATCATGGGGAGGGCGAAGAAGGAAACGACGATGAGCCAGAGCAAGCGGAAGAAGTCGGGGTCGCGGAGGGCGAAGAGGCCGACGGCGAGGAAGAGGCCGCCGATGAGGAAGCCGAAGATGAGGCCGACGGTGGAGGTGGCAGAGGGGGCGGGCGGGAAGGTGACTTCGAA
>JAQCFL010000397.1 GCA_027619375.1 Verrucomicrobiota bacterium
AGCCGGAGCGCAGGCCGTTCACGCCCCCCTGAAGGGCAGGAAGCGGAGCGTGGAGAAGATCCTCATGGACTTCGCTGGCGACGTGTCCGGCCTCAAGGACATCCTCCGGGGCAGCCTCGTGGCCGACACCTTGCACGAGGTGGACGCCATCGCCGCGGACCTCCACAAGCGGTTCAAGGTAACGGGCTTCAAGAACCGCTTCAGCCCGCCCCTGCCCAATGGCTACTCCGACATGATCATGCAGGTGGAACTCGCTCCCGGCGTCTATGCCGAGATCCAGATCCACATCCCGGAAATGATCGAAGCCAAGGAGAAGGCCCACCCTCTCTATGAGAAGTGGCGGTCGATCTGGAATGATCCCGCACAGGCAGAGGAGGCCGCCCGCCTGGTGGCGGAGATGTCCGCCATCTACAAAGAGGCCGCCTTGCTGGCCATCGACCGGGCCACCAAGTCCCCGAAGTATTCCGGAGAGATCGCCCCTTCCGTGGCCAGCTTCATCGAAGTCTTCTCCGACAGGGGGCGGGGGGTGCCGCCATACACTCCCACCGGTTCCGCGCCCGGAGCCCAGGCTATCGGGATGCCATCGACCTCGAAGAACTTGGTTCCAGCGGGGAAATCAGAGGCGGTCACAACTGGAGTATCGCCCCAAACCGGGGAGAAAGTCAACGCCACCGCGCAACAATTGATCGCCCTCGCCGAGATGGTCCCGGAGGACAAGTTTCTCGACCGCCTCACCTCATGGCCCCCTGACAACAAGGGGGTTGTGGACTGGCATAACCTCAAGGACACCATCAAGGACATCACCGGAGCCCCCAAGGGCACCGTCACCGACCTCTACAATCACCTTGCGAATCAATCACAGAACCGCCACAATGATCAAAATGAAAGCCGCCCTGATAGCCCCGACGATCGCAGCACTGACCAAGGTGCAGCTACAGAACTTGATCGACCAGAATCAGTTCTTCCCGTTTCTGACCAAGGCGACCTCTTCGGAGGAGGAGCAGGACAGGAACGCCCCGGACAGTCCGGAGGCGGGGGAGTCAGCAGCAGCGGCAGCGGACAGCGAGGAGAAGGCGACGGGGCTACTAGCCAAACTCCATCCGGGGGATCTGGACTATCTCCGGACCGTGGCGCGGAAGAATCTGGATCCGGATCTGGCGGAGGAGTTGCTCGCCCTGCTCCCGCTGTAGTCCAGCAGGGGGAAACCCCCTTGCCGCCAAAAACTGCGGTTCCCGAGGACCCCCTCGACCGGAACACGGTCATTGATCCCGCCAGCAACCTCACCCCCAAGGGGGCCAAGGCGAAGATCGCCGCCAACCTCAAAGCCACGGCCCTTCTCCGGACGCTCGACAAGGAGCAGCGCAACCCCAACGCCGAGGAGAGGGAGACCCTTCTCGCCTATTCCGGGTGGGGAGCATTCAAGAACGCCTTCAACGATGGCATGGCAGATCAGGCCGAGTCCCTTGGCTTTGGCAGTGAGTCAGATTACCGCTTCGACGCATGGCAAGCGAACAAGACTGCGTTCAAAAAGAGATTCAGCGAACCCCGCTACAACAGCGCCCGGGAGGAGATCGCATCGGTGGCCGACGTTTACGCCTGGGCCGACAAGTGGATGGCCCTCCACAAGACGCTCAAGGAGCAGTTCAGCGAAAAGGAATACGCCGCGGCTCTCCGCAGTGTCCTCAACGCCCACTACACCACCCCGGAAATCATCAACTCAATGTGGGGGATGCTCCGCAAGTTGGGATTCAAGGGCGGCCGCGTGTTGGAGCCAGCAGGGGGAACCGGACACTTCATCGGGACCCAACCCGCCGACCTTGCAGAGCGCAGCCGGTGGGATGCCGTGGAACTCGATCACGTCACCGCCCGCATTCTCGGCCGCCTCTACCCACAGGCCCGGGTCAACTCCGTGCAACCCTCCCCGAGCCGGGAGGTGGAGGGGCAGGGCTTCCAAGATTCCCGCCTCGCCAACAACTCCTTCGACCTCGTTATCTCCAACGTCCCCTTCTTCGAGAAGGGACCCTATCAGGCCAAGAAGCAATTCGGCCTCGATATGAACCTCCACAACTACTTCTTTGCCCGGGCAATGGAGAAGGTGAAGCCGGGGGGACTCGTGGCCTTCATCACGTCGTCCTCCACGATGGAGAACAACACCAAGCAGCGTCAAGCCCTCGCCGGCATGGGGGACCTCGTGGCCGCCATCCGCCTACCCAACACCGCATTCAAGGAGAACGCCGGCACGGAAGTCACCACCGACATCATCATCCTCCGCAAGCCGGACGGCCGGAAGGTTAAAGGACACGACTGGATTGGATCGCGTGAAGTGGGCAAGGATTCGGTGAAGCTCAAGAGGGGCAAGGACGAGACGGTGAACACCTTCCTGAAGTCCTTCGACTACTCAGGGACGTGGGAGAACCCCACCCTCCAGGCCGCTCTGGATATTTGGAAGGACATGAAGGCCGCCCAATCCGCCCTCCCGCAGAAGCAGCGTAAGGGCATGGATCAGCCCATCAAAGGCGCATGGGACAATTACAAGGAACTTTTCGAGACGTTGGAAGAGGAATCCACCGACAAGAAGTTTGGCGCGGTGGTCCCGATCAGGGTCAACGAGTACTTCGCCGCCAACCCCTCCCACGCCTTCGGGAAGCACTCCCTGAAAGGCTCGATGTATAGGGCGAACGAATACACCCTCGCCGCCGATCCGGACGGACCGAGCCTGCTGGACGCCTTCGCCGCCGTCACCGAGTCCCTTCCAGCGGACATCATGGGCCAGTCCGCCACCGCGGAGCTTGCCGACATTCGCTCTGCCGACCTCACCGACCGCCCCTTCTCTTTCGTGATCAAGGACGGCGACATCTTCCAAGTGGAGAAAGGCGACGCCCTTGTGCCGGTGGACTGGACCGCCAAGGAGTCCGCCGTCTTCCGCTCGTGGGACCGAGTGAGAAACGACGTTCGCGCCCTCGTGATCGCAGAGCAGGACCCCTTGGTGGAGGCGGACGAACTCTCCGCCCTCCGGGATAGCCTGAACCAGTCCTACGACGCCCACGTCTTCCGCCATGGCGCCATCTCCGCCGCCGGCAAACAACCCCCATTTCCCCGCCCTCCGGTCCGGCCCAACGGCTGGCTCAGGGGCCTACCCCAAAAGCAAATTACTAGCAGCAAGAGGCAGGACAGGTCAAGCTGG
>JAQCFL010000398.1 GCA_027619375.1 Verrucomicrobiota bacterium
GGACGCAAGGGGGGAGTTCAGGGGGCGGCCGCGGTGGCGGGCCGCAGCTTCAGGTTGAGCATTTCGACCGTCAGGGAGAAGGCCATGGCGAAGTAGATGTAGCCCTTGGGGATGTGGAAGTGGAGGGCCTCGGCCATGAGGGCGGTGCCGATGAGGATGAGGAAGGAGAGGGCCAGCATTTTGACGGAGGGGTGGCGGGAAGCGAAGTCGCTGATGAATCCCGAGGCGGCCATCATGACGACGATGGAGATGATCACGGCCAGCATCATGAGGGAGAGGCGGGTGGGGTCGTTGACCATGCCGACGGCGGTGATGACGGAGTCGAGGGAGAAGATGAGGTCGATCATGGCGATCTGGACGAGGACGGCGGCGAAAGAGGAGGCGGGATTGACGCTTTGGGATTCCTGGTGCGATTCGAGCTTGTGGTGGATTTCGGAGGTGGATTTCCAGATGAGGAAGAAGCCGCCGGCGAGGAGGATGAGGTCCTTCCAGGAGATGCCGAGGATGCCGTGATGGGCGGCGGCGGAGGGCATCATGTCCCAGAGGGCGGGGTGGATGGGGATTTCGAAGAGGGTGCTCTGGAGGCTCATGATCCAGCTGATGGTGGCCAGGAGGAGGAGGCGCATGAGCATGGCGAGGCCGAGGCCGACGAGGCGGGCCTTGGGGCGCTGGGCGGGGGGGAGGCGGTCGACGAGGATGGAGATGAAGACGATGTTGTCGATGCCGAGGACGATCTCGAGGAGGGTGAGGGTGAGGAGGGCGGCCCAGGCGGAGGGATCGGAAAACCAGTCGAACATGGGGGCTATGTAGTGGATTGGCGGCGTCCGGCAAGAACGGAGAGCGAAGGGGAGGAGGAATCGGGGGGGAGGTCCGGCTTGGTTCTTTTCCCGGGGGGGGAAGGTTGATTGAATGCCGCCCATGACGAACGGCACGGCGTCTCCCGGAGTGGAGCCACAGAAGATGAACCGCACCTTGTGGATGATCTGTTTCATCGCCTGTGTGGGGTTCGCCTTCGACATTTACGAATTGCTGATGCTGCCGTTGATTGTGCGGCCGGCGCTGATGGAGCTGGTGGGGGCGGCGCCGGGTTCGCCGGAGTTTGCGATGTGGGTGGGGCGCTTGTTTTACATCCCGGCGGTGGCGGGAGGGATCTTCGGGTTGCTGGGGGGGTGGTTGACGGACCGCTTCGGGCGGCGGCGGGTATTGACGTATAGTATTTTGCTCTACGCGGTGGGGGCGTTTGCGGCGGGGTTTTCGACGAGTGTCTGGATGCTGTTGTTTTTCCGGTGCCTGGTCTTCGTGGGAGTGTGTGTGGAGTTCGTGGCGGCGGTGGCCTGGCTGGCGGAGTTGTTTCCGCATCCGAAGCAGCGGGAGAAGGTGCTGGGGTACACGCAAGCCTTCTCGTCGATCGGCGGGTTGCTGGTGGCGGTTGCGAACGGGTTGTGCCTGGCGTATGCGGCGAAATTTCCGGTGATCCATCTGCCGGAGTTTCTGAACCTCTTCGGGGGGCGGATCGGGGACGGGCAGGCGGCGTGGCGTTACACGCTGATGTCCGGGTTGATCCCGGCGATACCGCTGATCCTGATCCGGCCGTTCCTGCCGGAGTCGCCGTCGTGGAAGGCGAAGCGCGACGCGGGGACGCTGCGGCGGCCGAGCATCCGGGAGTTGTTTTCGCCGGAGTTGCGGCGCACCACGGTGGTTTCGACGCTGATGTTCGCGTGTGCCTTCGGGGCGGCGTTCGGGGCGATTCAGCAGATCCCGCGGATCGTGCCTGGTTTGCCGCAGGTGGAGGAGAAGGTGGCGGCGGCGGTGGCGGCGAAGGAGAAGAGCGGGGGGAGGCCGTTGACGGTTCCGGAGAAGAAGAAGACGGAGAGTTTTGTGGCGCAGGAGGTGGCGGCCAGCGTGACGAAGGTGCAGGAAGTGGGGGGGTTGGTGGGGCGCCTGTTGCTGGCGGTGCTGGCGGTGGTGATCGTGAGTCGGAGGAAGCTGTTGAGGGTGTTTCAGATCCCGGGGCTGGTGTTGATCCCGTTCGTGTTCGCCTATGCGGCGGTGGAGGATCTGCGGCTGTTGTATTTTGGGATTTTTCTGGCGGGGATGTTGACGGTGGGGCAGTTCAGCTTTTGGGGGAACTATCTGCCGCGGGTGTATCCGCTGCACCTGCGCGGGACGGGGGAGGGGTTTGCGGCGAACATCGGGGGGCGCCTGATCGGGACATCCTTTGCGTGGTTGACGAGCGTGCTGGCGGTGCAGGGGTGGGTGCCGGGAGGGGACCCCGCCACGAAGCTGGCCTACACGGCGGCGGGGGTGGCGCTGGCGGTGTATCTGGCGGGATTCGTGTTGTCATTTTTCCTGCCCGAGCCGCCGGCGGAGGATTTGCCGGAGTAGAATGCGGAATGGGGAATTGGGGATCCGGCGAAGGCGGCGGCGGAGATGGTGGTGCGGTTGAATCCGGAGTTGGAGCTGGTGCGGACGGATGATGTGGCGGGGACAATCACGGTGCGGGAGAAGAAGACGGGGAAGGAGACCACGGTGAATTTTGAGGATGCGAAGGATGGGAAGTTCACGATCGAGTCGGAGGGGACCACGGCGACGCTGGACGGGTCGGCGGGGACGCTGACTTCGGAGGGGCCGGACGGGAAGTCGAGTTTCAATGTGGGCGGATTGGAGAAGATGCCGCAGTGGTTCGAGGTGCCGGAGGGGGTGACGGCATGGAAGTCGATCACGCATCAGGAGCGGGAAGGCAAGGTGAACGGAATCGTGGCGGGTCAGTCGAGCGAGAAGCTGGAGGACCTGCTGGCGGCGTTCGAGGCGAGCTTGAAGGCGGCGGGATTTGAGCGGACCTCGAAGACGGAGACGGGGCAGTTCACGATGGCGAGCTTTGAGGACAAGGCGAAGAAGCGGACGGTGAGTGTGACCCTGAATCCGAAGGGGGACGCGATGGTGGTGCAGATGACGTACATGGAGCGGTAGGGGTCGGAAGTAAACGGGCGAAGGGTGGAGCTTGTGGAGGCGAGAGCATTACCAACCGTGGCGGAGTTGACGCTCTTGAGGGGGCAGTGTCGGGAGGGGCGGATGGTGGAGGTGTGGGGGTTGGTGCAGGGGCTGGCGCCGTTGAGGGACTGGCCGGCGGGGGAGGGGCGGGACGTGGCGGCGCGGGGGGCGACGGGGTTGGGGGCGGACCGG
>JAQCFL010000399.1 GCA_027619375.1 Verrucomicrobiota bacterium
CCCCCACCGAGGAATCTTCCACCCCCCCATGGTCCCTCACCCCCGAGGAAGTCCGCGTGCTGGGATGCCTTCTCGAGAAGGCTGCCACCACCCCCGAACAATACCCGCTCAGCATGAATTCCCTCGTCGCGGCCTGCTGCCAAAAAACAAACCGCGACCCCGTCGTCGACTACAACGAAGCCCTGGTCGAGGAAGCCATCGCCGGCCTGCGTTCCAACGGTCTCGCCCTGCTCGTTTCCGTGGCCGGCTCCCGGGTCGCCAAATTCCAGCACGCCCTCCCCCGCGTCTATCCCGATCTCAACGAACCCGGCACCGCCCTCCTCACCGTCCTCCTCCTCCGCGGCCGCCAAACCCTCGGCGAACTCCGCACCCGCACCGAACGCATCTTCGCCTTCGATTCCCTCGACGCCGTGCAGGCCGCCCTCGACGAACTCGTCTGCTTCCCTCCCCGCCAACTCGTCCAGGAACTCCCCTCCGGCGACGGCCACCGCGTCCCCACCTTCATCCACCTCCTCGGCGATCCCTCCGCACACCCCTCCACCCCCCAGCACCCCGCCGACCAAACCCCCACCGTCCCCGCCGCCGACTGGCGCAGCGACATGGAACAAACCATCGCCGACCTCCGCACCGAAGTCGCCGACCTCCGCAGGGAACTCGACGAATTCCGCAACCAATTCGGCTGACCCCCCCAAAAAACGTGGTGCATGCTTCCAGCTTGCAAAAGGTCCGTGGGCTTCCAGCCCGCAGCAATCCGCAGGATTCCCCTCCCGCCCCACTCAACGCCAATACCTTCCATCCATTCCCGACGTTCCCCTCTTGTCCAAAACCCCAAAATCGCTAGACCCGATACTGTCAGAACAAGTCAGTTAGCCACGAAACCATGAAAACCATCCTTCTTGCCGGAGTTCTTGGTCTGTTTTCCCAATTCGCCTTTGGAGGGGAATCTGCATTGGTGACCACCTATCAGCCGCTCGTTGAGAACAGCAAGTCATCCATATGGATCGTCCCTGTCACATGCCTTCACTGGCACGCAAACAGCGCGTCGTCTGGAGTCGATCTGATTGGAGTCCGCAACGTGCCACCGACCGATCAGCCGGAGCAGGCCAAAGAAGATCTCAACCTTGCATCGAGATGTGGGTTAAAGTTTTCAACCAGCGACCTGGGTTTGGACCAAGCCCCGCTTCAACTCATACTCGGTGCTACCGAGTTCGACGTCCCCGAGCGCTTCTCATTCTTCAACCGAGAGGATATTGTCCGGGCATGCTTGGAGTGTCTTCGCCTCTGCACGCCCCTGCCCCTAACGAAAACTCCAGTGACCCTGAAATGCCGCGACGCTGACAAGGAATGGCTGACAAAGATAGTAATCGAGTTCAATTCCTGTGATCGGTCGAAGGCATTCTTCACCCCGCAAAAATGAAAATCCCCGGAACGAGAAGAAAAGAAGGCCTGCCCCACCGATCCAACTCTGAAGGATTTCACGCCGCGCTCCCACCACTTCGACCTCCGAATGGGCAAAACTGGATCCCATCTCACTCCCGCGTCCCGGCGATCCGACCTGAACCCGGGTGATGAAACCACTCCGCCCACTCTTCGTCTGCGCAATAGTCTTCGGTGGCTTGGTCAAGCTGTTCGAAAGCTACACGATGGCCGTCTCCACCCGCTCGGGATTCATTACGCTCTGGCAGTCCAACCACGCTGGCGCATTCTTGATCGCGGACGGAATAAGAATCTGTGCTTCGCTTTTTCTCCTGTTGGCGGGAATTGATCTCGTATTTGCCGAAAAGCGGGGGCCTCGCTGGGCGACCTTCCTCTTCTGTTTGCTCCTTGCCCTTTACGGGTGGGGCCTCGCCCACTTCACCGAAGTCTATCAATGGCGATAGTATCGAGCGGCTGTCCTTTCCCCCCAAACGTAGCACCGGATTGCATCCTGCGAATGATTCCCGGAAGTCCGTCCCGGCCCAATGCCCCGATCTCTCCAAGAACTTCCCCCCTCTCGTGCAGCAATCCCCAGAAGACACTTATCAACTTCATCGACTGCTCAGCAAACTTCAGACGCAGGACAACACCAACTCCCCGAACGAAAAAATTGAACCTCCCAAAAGTAGATTCGGCCATCGCCCCGAAGCCATCCTCATCGTCCCCTCTCTCCTGAAAGCCCCCTCCCTCCCGCCCAGCATCCTCTCCCTCCCGCGTGCCGCCCCGGCTCCTCATCGCGGCCTTCCTGCTCAATACCGACCCCCTTCTTACCGACCCCCTTCCCAAAACCATGATCCGCGCCCTCCTCCTCAGCCTCGCCCTCCTTCTCCCCTGCGCCGCCGCAGAAAAAACCAACGTCGTCTTCATCGCCATCGACGACCTCAACGACTGGGTCGGCTGCCTCGGCGGACATCCCCAGGCCCAGACCCCGCACATCGACGCCCTCGCCAGGCAAGGCACCCTCTTCACCAACGCCCACTGCCAGGCCCCCATCTGCCTCGCCTCGCGCACCTCCATCATGACCGGGCTCCGCAACACCAGCACCGGCGTTTACGGACTGGCCCCCTGGTTCCGCAACGTCCCCGCCCTCCACGACCTCACCACCCTCCCCCAGGCCTTCAAACAAGCCGGCTACCACACCGCCATCACCGGCAAGATCTACCACCAGTTCCCACCCCAGAATGACCGCGCCGCCGAGTTCGACACCTACGGCCCCGCCGCCAACTTCGGCCCCCTCCCCAAAAAGAAACTCGTCGACACCCCCAGCAAGATGGGCCTCGTCGATTGGGGCATCTACCCCGAAAATGACGAGCAGCAGGGCGACTGGCCCGTCGCCACCTTCGGCTCGGAATTCCTCGCCAAACACGCCAATGACGAGCAACCCTTCTTCCTCGCCATCGGCTTCGCCCGTCCCCATGTCCCCTGCTTCGCCAGCCAGAAATGGTTCGACCTCTACCCCCCCGACACCCTCCAACTCCCCCCCATCCTCGCCAACGACCGCGACGACACCCCGCCCGCCTCCTGGCGCATCCATTGGAACCTCCCGGAACCCCGCCTCGCCTGGCTGGAGTCCGCCGACCAAACCAAAAATCTCACCCGCAGCTACCTCGCCTCCGTGTCCTTCGTCGATTCCCAGGTCGGCCGCGTCACCGCCGCCCTCAAGAAAAACGGCCTCGAGAAAAACACCATCGTCATCCT
>JAQCFL010000400.1 GCA_027619375.1 Verrucomicrobiota bacterium
GTCTGGCGGAGGAGGTAAAGGGCTTGATTTCGGACGGAGAGCGGTTGGAGAAGCTGGCGGCAGGAATGCGGGGAATGGCGGTGGATGATGCGGCGGCGCGGATCTGTGATGTGATCGAAGGAGGGATGGCGAAATGATCGAGGCGCTGAGCAAGAAGCTGTTGAACCGGGCGAAGCCGGTGCGGGTGCATTTGTTGGGGGTGGCGGGCTCGGGGATGAGTGGCCTGGCGCTGTTGCTGATGGAGATGGGGCACAGCGTGAGCGGATCGGATCGGGTGACGAGCGGGGAGACGGAGCGCCTGCAGGGACTGGGGCTGCGGTTTTCCTCACCGCATTCGGCGGAGGCCGTGGCGGAGGTGGATGTGGTGGTGTATTCCTCGGCGATCAGGGCGGACAACGTGGCCCGGGCGGCGGCGGAGGCGCGGAGGATACCGACCATGCGGAGGGCGGAGTGTCTGGCGGCGATTTTGCAGACGAAGAAGGCCGTGGTGATTTCCGGGACGCACGGGAAGACGACGACCTCGGCGATGTGTGCGCATGTCTTGCGGAAGGGCGGGAAGCCGGCCTCGCACTACGTGGGCGCGGAGATTCCGGTGTTGGGGGCCAATGCGCGGTGGGAGGAGGCCAGCGAATACATGGTGGCGGAAGGGGATGAGAGCGATGGGACGCTGGCGCTGTATCGGCCGAGCCATTCGATCGTGCTGAACATCGAGGCGGAGCACTTGGATTTCTACGCGGGGCTGGAGGAGATCAAGGTGGTGTTCCAGACCTTGCTCGATCAGACCTCCGAGCGGGTGATCTATTGTGGGGAGGATGTCACGGCGCGGGAGTTGTGCGGGAAGCGGGAGGGGGCGATTTCGTATGGATGGAGTGATGCCGCTTTTGTGGCGTCAAAGGTGACGGAGGGACGCGGGGTGGTGAGTTTTGATGTGGTGAAGCGGGGCGTGATGCTCGGGCGGGTGGAGTTGGGAATCCCGGGTCGCCACAATGTGCTGAACGCCTTGGCGGCGATTGCCCTGGCGGATGATCTGGGAGTGGATTTCAATCTGGTGGCGCGGTCGCTGGCTTCCTTTGCGGGGGCGAAGCGGCGGTTCGAGACAGGGTATCTGTCGTCGCGGTTCCGGATCATTGATGACTACGGACATCATCCCACGGAGATCGCGGCGACCCTGCAGACGGCGCGATCATTGAAGCCGGAGCGGATTGTGGTGTTGTTCCAGCCGCATCGGTTTTCGCGAACGCAGCGGTTGGCGGAGGAGTTTGGGGAGGCCTTGCAGGCGGCGGATCTGGTGTATGTGACGGATGTGTATCCGGCGAGTGAGGCCCCGATCGAGGGCGTGAGCGGAGAGACCATCGTGGACGCGGTGAAGCGGCATGGGGAGACGGAGTGCCATTCAGTGCCGAGTCTGGCGTCGGCGCATCATGTGGTGGGGAATGCGCTGGAGGTGGGGGATTTGATCATCACGCTGGGGGCGGGGAACGTGCACGAGGCGGGCAAGAAGTTGGGGCGTGATTTGCGGGTCTTGGAGGAGTTGCGTTTGGAGTTGGGAGGGGAGGATGTGGAGACGACGCTCTACGAACCGATGCGGCGGCACACCACGATGTTGGTGGGAGGGCCGGCGCAGTATTGGGTGGAGCCGCATACCTTCACGGCGTTCGCGAAGGCGGTGGGATTTTTCAAGGACCGGGGGATTCCGTTGCGGGTGGTGGGTCGTGGATCGAATTTGTTGGTGCGGGACGGAGGGGTGCGCGGGGCGGTGATTCATCCGGCGAAGGGGGAGTTCGGAGAGGTGCGGGTGGAGGGTGAGTGCATCACGGCGGGGGCGGGAGTGCGTTTCAAGAAGGTGGCCAGCGTGGCGCAGGCGGCGGGGATCGGCGGCTTTGAGTGGATGGAGGGGATCCCGGGGAATGTGGGGGGTGGTTTGCGGATGAATGCGGGAGCGATGGGGACGGAGACCTTTGATCAGGTGGTCAGCGTGACGTTTTTGGATGAGGACGGGGAGGTGCGGACACGGGGGCGGGAGGAGATCGAAGCGCAGTACCGGAACGTGCCGGAGTTGCGGCGGAACTATGCGTTGGAGGCGGTGTTTCGCGGGACGAAGGCGGGTGCGGAGGAGATTGGGCGGCGAATGGAGGAATCGAAGGAGAAGCGCCGGAGTTCACAACCTATCGCGGCGAGTGCGGGCTGTATTTTCAAGAACCCGGAGGGGATCGGGGCGGGTCAGTTGGTGGATGAACTGGGGCTGAAGGGAAGCAGAGTGGGCAAGGCGGAGGTGTCGGCGGAGCACGGGAACTTTATCGTGAACCGCGGAAAGGCAACGGCGGGGGAGGTGCAGCGCTTGATCGAGGAGATCCAGAAGGAGGCCTTGAAGACGCGCGGGGTGACCTTGGAGACCGAGGTGCAGATCATCGGCGAGGACGAGGTGGGGTTTTAGGGGAGGGCTTGGTGGAGCAGAATTGGTTGTGGTGGCAGGAGGGGGGCGGAGGCCGATTTGGAACGGGCAACGAACCGCGAGTGAGGAACGAACCGGCGGAGAGTCACGATCTGTTAGGTTTGCAAGATCACAAATCAAGGACCCCGTTTTACACGTTCTACACATCGTGGAGAGTCCCCCGGATTGTTGCCCCGGAGTGCTGAGGCTCGACTCAGCCCGGGAAGGGCGGGGCTTGACCCGTGCGGAGGAGAGGAGTCGGGCGCAATGATGGAGGTGTGACCTTGTAGGGTGGGGAGATGGCTAGCAAGGTTGGGTGGACGCGGCTCCCCGCGCCCGTCAAGCCAGCTGCCGCCGGGCGGAGTCGAGCCTCAGCGCTCCGGGCCTCGAAGCAGGAAGATGGCTAGTCCACCTATTGAAGGAATGCGGACGAGGTCTGATTGTAAGAATTCTTTCCTGACCCCTTTTTTGCATCTGGACCTAGGTCTTGATAGTCGATCGCTTGCGTCTCCCCACCTTGCTCTCGAAGCAAGAACCATTCATCATACGAGAATATATCTGAATGGGTGCTTCCGTCCCTAAGTTTCACCCAGATACTAAAGCTGAGCTTCGCAAGTACCCGAAGTTGACCGTCTGGGTCGCCATCTTCACGAACGTACTTTGCCCTAAAATTGTGGCTCTTCAGCAGAATCTGTGGGTGAATTCCGGCTCTGGCAAGTCCCCGAGTTGGTGAAACAAGGCG
>JAQCFL010000401.1 GCA_027619375.1 Verrucomicrobiota bacterium
GGGAGGGGCCTTGGAGGGGAGTGGGGTTGAATAGCCGACGCCTCGCAGAGGCGCCGCTACGCGGGGAGGGAGAGGGCATGCGACCGGGACGGTCACGCCACTGGAAGGGGAGTCGGCTGGGCGGTTGGGAGACCGCCGCCACGTTGGGGGAGGGGACAAAAAAAACGGGGAGGTGCGAGACCTCCCCGTTTTGGTGATTGATTGGAATTGGTTGGTAGGGAGTCCTACTCGGGCTGCTTGCCTTCGGGGCGCTTGCGCTCGGGGCGGGTGCCACCATCGGGGCGGGGGCCGCGTCCTTCACCGCGTCCTTCGAAGCGCTTCTTGGCTTCGTCGGCCTTGGCTTGCTCTTCGTCGTTGAGTTTGCCGTCCTTGTCCTCGTCGAAGTGCCGGATGCGCATGGCCTCGCGCATGGTCTTCTTCTCGTTGTCGTCGAGGTCACCGCTGTTGTCGGCGTCGAATTCCTTGAGGGCGGCGGCTTTGCGCTCGGCCATCTTGGCTTCCATGGCGGCGCGGGCCTTGGTGCGCTCGTCGCCTTCGAGTTTGCCGTTTCCGTCGGCGTCAAATTCCTTCATGATGGCTTCGCGGTCAGGACCGCCGGGGCCGCGAGGACCTCCGGGGCGTGGGCCTTTCTTTTCGCCGTCGCCGGGTTCGGCAAAGGCGCTGAGGGAACCTGCGGCGATGAGGCCGGTGAGGAGGGAGAGACGATAGATTGTCTTTTTCATGGTTTGTTTTTGTTCGGTTTGTTACTGTGAGTGATCGCGGTGTGGCCGCTGTTCGGGGAATAGAACCGGGGGTTTGGGGGAAAGTTGCAGGAACTTTCGAAAGGGGATGGTTTGGCATTGCGCGGGGGGGGAGGAGTGGCTTGGATCGCCCCAAGAATGGAGCCCGCGCCCGGTAAAATGACGTCCCGAGCCGCAGCTTTTGGGGCGCGCTTGTTCAGCACGCTGATCATGTGGGGGCTGGTCACGGGGGTCTTCCTGAGCGGGAAGATGAGTTTGTTCGTGGGGTTGGTGGCGGTGCTGGGGGCCCTGGGGACGGTGGAGTTTTATCGACTGACGCAGACCATCCCGGGGCGGGATTGCCGGGTGTGGTCGCTGGTGGTGTCGCTGGTGTTCCTGGCGGTGTTTTCGTGGGGCTTTGTGTATTCTTCGCTGGCAGCGGTTCCGCTGAGGTTTGTGCCGGAGATGCTGGGGTTGGTGGTGGTCTTGCTGGGGGCCTTCACCTTGCGGCTGAGGCATCGGATCGAGGGGCCGGAGTCAGTGTATCCGGTGGCCATGGCGGGCTTTGCCTTTGTCTATGTGCCGGTCTTGTTTTCGGCGTTCGTGATCCGGCTGGCGCATCTGCCGGGGGAGGTGGGTGCGGGGATGGCGCTGGTCTTGCTGGTGGTGATCGCGACGAAGTTCACGGACATGGGGGCCTATCTGGTGGGGAGTCTGATCGGGAAGCACAAGGCCATCCCGCACATCAGTCCGGCGAAGTCGTGGGAGGGCTACATCGGGTCGATGGCCTTCACGCAGGCGGGGGCGTTCGGGATTTACTTTTTGGCTCGGGAGGAGTTCGGATGGTTGGGATCGCCGGTGCATGTGGCGGTGATGGGGGTGTTGATCGGGATTTCGGCGATGGTGGGGGATCTGGCGGAGTCGATCTTGAAGCGGAGTTTGAAGGTGAAGGATTCGGGGCATTTGCTGCCGGGGATCGGGGGGATGTTGGACTTGTTGGATAGTCTTTGTTTTGCGGTGCCGGTGGCTTACTTTTACCTCGTGTTCTTTGTGCTTTGAGTGGTGACGTGGTCAGACGGCGGAAGGTGGTGATCCTGGGGGCGACGGGATCGATCGGGACCAGTGCCTTGAAAGTGGCGCGGCAGATTCCGGAGCGGATGGAGGTGGTTGGTTTGGCGGCGGGGCGGCGGGTGGAGGAGTTGGCGGGGCAGGCGCGGGAGTTCGGGGTGGGGCACGTGTGCATTGCGGATGAATCGAAGCGGGCCGAGCTGCAGGCGCTGGTGCCGGCGGGGACGACAGTGCATGCGGGGGCGGCGGGGTTGATTGAGCTGGCCACGCTGGAGGGGGCGGACCTAGTGTTGGTGTCCATTGTGGGGACGGAGGGGCTGGCGCCGGCGCTGGCGGCGATTCAGGCGGGGAAGGATCTGGCGGTGGCGAGCAAGGAAATCCTGGTGATGGCGGGAGAGATTGTGATGCGGGAGGCGCGGAAGGCGGGCGTGGCGATGTTGCCGGTGGACAGCGAACACAACGCGATCTTCCAATGTCTGGAGGGGAACGGTGGTTCGGGGAAGAATGTGGCGCGCTTGATTTTGACGGCGTCGGGCGGGCCGTTCCGGACCTGGGAGGAGAAGGATCTCTCGGCGGTGACGGTGGAGCAGGCCCTGGCGCATCCGACCTGGGTGATGGGGCCGAAGATCAGCATTGATTCGGCGACCTTGTTCAACAAGGGGCTGGAGATGATCGAGGCGCGGTGGTTGTTTGACGTGGAGATGGGGCGGGTGGATGTGGTGGTGCATCCGCAGAGCATCGTGCACTCGATGGTGGAGTTTGTGGATGGGAGTGTCCTGGCGCAGTTGAGCACGACAGACATGTGTTTTCCGATTCAGTATGCGGTGACGTGGCCGGAGCGGGTGGCGGGGGCCTTGCCGCCGTTGGACTTTGCGAAGCTGGGGCGCCTGGATTTCGAGGAGCCGCGGACGGAGGTGTTTGCGGCCTTGAATCTGGCGCGGGAGGCGGGGGAGCGTTGTGGGACGCTGCCGGCGGTGTTGAACGCGGCGAACGAGGTGGCGGTGGAGGCGTTTTTGGCGGGGCGGATACCGTTTTTGCGGATCGCGGATCTGGTGGGTGAAGTGATGGGGAGGCATGGGTTGGTGGAGTCGCCGAGTTTGGAGGAGTTGTTGGCGGCGGATGGAGAGGCGAGGCGGGTGGCGGCGGGGTTGGTGTGAGTTTTTTGGGGGAAGGGGGGGAGCGATGAACGTCGAACGTCCAATTTTTAATGAAGAATTGGGGAGGCTTGGGAGGAGGAAGGGTGTGGCGCTGTTGGTGGAGTCGGCTGGGCGGTTCCGTCTTCGCTGGGAGCTACGCCGTGACGGGTGGAAACCGCTGCCACGGAGGGGAGGCATGCGACCGGGACGGTCACGCCACTGGGGAGTGGGGTGGACGGCGGGGGCGTG
>JAQCFL010000039.1 GCA_027619375.1 Verrucomicrobiota bacterium
CCCGCCGCACCGGCCTGCAGGACGACGCCGACCGCAGGTCCCTCGAAGGCCTCGACCTCACCCTCCCCGCCCGCCCCCTCCCCAGCGGCGGCCTCCATCCCCTCACTTCGCTCAAAGACGAAGCGATCCAGATCCTCCGCCGCCTCGGCTTTTCCCTCGCCGAAGGCCCCGAGATCGAAACGGAATACCACTGCTTCGACGCCCTCAACACCCCCCCCGAACACCCCGCCCGCAACGAAAAGGATACCTTCTATTTCGACAGCGGCAAACTCCTCCGCACCCACACCTCCACCGTGCAGGTGCGCACCATGGAGGGCAACACCCCACCCGTCCGCATCATCGCCCCGGGCTCCGCCTACCGCCGCGACGAGATCGATGCCACCCACCTCTCCGTCTTCAATCAACTGGAAGGCCTCTACGTCGATGACGACGTCCAGGTCGGCGACCTGAAGGGCACCCTCGAGTTTTTCTTCCGCGCCCTCTTCGGCGAGGAAACCGCGGTGCGCTTCCGCCCTCACTTCTTCCCCTTCACCGAACCCAGCTTCGAGATCGACATCATGCTCCACGTCGAGGGCCAGGCCCCCAAGTGGATCGAGGTGGCCGGCTGCGGCATGGTCGATCCCGCCGTCTTCGAGGCCATCTCCGCCACCCGCAAGGACGAGGCCTACCACCCCGACAAGGTCACCGGCTTCGCCTTCGGCATGGGTCTCGACCGCCTCGCCATGATCAAGTGGGGCATCCGCGACATCCGTCTCCTCATCGAAAACGACGCCCGCTTTCTCTCACAATTCGCCTGACATGCTCATCTCACTCAATTGGCTCCAGGATCACGTCGATCTGGCCGGACTCAGCACCGCCGAACTCTCCGACATCCTCACCTTCGCCGGGGTGGAGGTGGAAGGCATCGAGGTCAAAGGAATCTCCACCGACAAGGTCGTCGTCGCCGAAATCAAGGCGGCCGAACAACACCCCAACGCCGACCGTTTGAAGGTCTGCCAGGTGGACGCCGGTGAAGGTGCTCTCCGCCAGATCGTTTGCGGTGCCACCAACTACAAGGTCGGCGACAAGGTCCCCTGCGCCCTGCCCGGCGCCACCCTCCCCGCCGGATTCACGATCGGGGAAACCAAGATGCGCGGCGTGGAATCCCGCGGCATGCTCTGCGCCGCCTCCGAACTCGGCCTCGCCGAGGACTCCGACGGATTGATGATCCTCCCCGCCGATTGGGTCGCGGGCTCCAAGCTCGCCGATCACGTCGAGTCGGACACCATCTTCGAAATCGAGGTCACCCCCAATCGCCCCGACCTCCTCAGCCACTTCGGCATGGCCCGCGAAGTCGCCGCCCTCACCGGCCGCGCCCTGAAAAATCCCGGCCTCAGCCAACCCGCCACCAGCGAGGCTGGCGACGCCATCAGCCTCGACGGACAGGAGATCTGCAAACTCTACACCGCCCAACGGTTCACCGGCGTGAAGGTCACCGAGAGCCCCCAATGGCTCCGCGCCAAACTTGAATCGATCGGCCTGCGCCCCATCAACAACGTGGTCGACATCACCAACTTCATCCTCCACGAATTTGGCCAGCCTCTCCACGCCTTCGATGCAGCCAAAGTCAGCGACGGCCTGCGCATCCGCTCCGCCAAGGACGGCGAATCGTTCCAGGCCCTCGACGGCGACGCCTACCCGCTCCTGCCCACCGATTGTGTCATCTCCGATGAATCCGGCGCGGCCCTCGCCCTCGGCGGCGTGATGGGCGGCGAAGACTCCGGAGTCACTGAATCAACAACCGACATCATCCTCGAGTCCGCCTGGTTCCATCCCCCCTCCATTCGCGCCACCTCCCGACGTCTCAACCTGATGTCCGACTCCTCCTATCGCTTTGAGCGCGGCGTCGATCCCGGCAACGTCCTCCCCGCTTCCGCGGCGGCAGCAAAACTCATTCAGGAACTCGCCAGCGGCACGCCCGCCGGCCAAACCCGGGTGCGGGGAACCGAACCCGTCCTCACCCAACCGGTCCAACTCGACGTCGAGCGCCTCTCCCGCATGGTCGGCGGCTCGATTTCGCTCGAGGACGCCTCCGCCGCCCTCGAGCGCCTCGGGCTCACCCCTCTCCGCGATAACAAGTGGGAGATCCCCAGCTACCGCAGCGATCTCCAACGCCACGTCGATCTCGCCGAGGAAGTCGTCCGCGTCGCCGGCCTCAATGCCATCCCTTCGCGTCTGCAGGCCCGCCCCGCGCTCCCCAGCGCCACCGACGATCTCTACGACCAGTCCCTCGACCTGAAAAAGCAACTCGTCGCCCTCGGCTTCTTCGAAGCGCAGACCATCAAGCTCATCTCCGACGAGCAAACCCACGACGCCCTTCCCCTTCGCCCCCTCCAGGACGGCGACCTCATCCGGGTCAGCCTCCCCCTCAGCGAAGACCACACCACCATGCGCCCCAGCATGGCCTCCGGCCTTCTTGCCACCGCCTCCCGCAATGCCCGCCAAGGTGCCAAGTCCCTCCGCTTCTTCGAAAGCGGCCGCTGCTTCCGCAATGCCGGCGGCGGCAAGGCCACCGACCTGGAAACGGAGCAACTCGGTCTCCTCATGAGCGGCGAAGCCGGCCCCTCTTCCTGGAACACCGGCAAGAGCCGCGGCATCGACGCCTTCGATTTGAAAGGTGTCCTCACCGCCCTCCTCCCCGGCCACCGCATCCAGTTGGAGAGCACCCAACCGGGCAACTTCCTCCTCACCGCCAAGATCACCGTGGACGGCAAGCCACTCGGCGCCTTCTCACAGTTGGCGCCCTCCCGCGGACGCCAACTCGATCTCGACGCCCCGGTCTACCTCGCCGAACTCGATCTTAACAAGCTCCTCGAACTCCGCTCCGCCGAGCGCAAGGTCCGCGAACTCCCCCAGTTCCCCGGATCCACCCGCGACGCCGCCATCGACGCCCCCGTCACCCTCACCAACGCCGAGATCGAAAAGGTCCTCACCAAACAGAGCGAGCCGCTCCTCGTCTCCTCCACCTGCTTCGACCTCTACCGCGACCCCAGTGGCGAAAAACTCCCCGCCGACCGCAAGTCCATCGCCTACTCCTTCTTCTACCGCCACCCCGAGCGCACCCTCACCGGCGAAGAAGTCGATCAGGCTCACGCCAAGATCCTCGAGCACCTCAAGAAGTCCCTGCCCATCAGCTTCCGATAGGACTTCCCCGCTCTTCGTCCCTGAAAGGGGACTTGGCGCCCCCCGGAGTGCGGCGGCTTGCCGTGCCCCGGCATAGCCATAGGCGACGACGGGACACCGCCCGGCGGCACCCGGCTTGACGGGGCGGTGGTGTCCCCGTCCCCCCAACCCTCCCAGCCATCCTCTCGCCTTCCAGCCCCCCGCACCCCAAAAAGCCCCACCCTCCTACGAAGCGCGACTCTTCATCCCCCCTTTCTACCGACCATAGCACCCAACCAGGAGCGGTGAACGGGATCGGGCACACAGCCCGCCAACCCAGTTCTTCGTCCCTGAAGGGGACCTGGCGCAAAGGCCAGGGCTTCAGCCCTGGTTTCCCGTCCCCCCAACCAACGCGTCCTGAAGGGACGCCGGCAACCGCTCAATCCCACACATACCGCTCGTCATACTCCACCCCATACCGCTTCAGAAACCGCCGAAACTCCTCCTGGAAACTTTCCGTCCGATGATGCTCCTTCTGCCCCTGCACATACGCCCTCGCCTTCTCCAAGTCCTGCGGCCCCACACTGAACCACCCGTATCCCCCCTGCCATTTGAACCCGCCGCCACAGGCCTCGTTCATCCACTTCGACGAACTCCCCTTCAACTGACGCATGAACTCCATATCCGTCGTACTTTTGCTCGCTCGGATCAACACATGCACATGATCCGGCATCCCATTGATCTCAATCGCACTCCCTCCCAAATTCCGAACAATTCCACCCATCAAATCGTAGAGCGCCCCTTCGTGATCCGCAGAAATCAACGTAGCCCGTTCCTTCGTCGAGAACACGAGATGCCCATAAACCTGATGCAACGACTGCCCCATCCGGTCAAGTTACCAAGGCGCCTCTCCCAGCACAACCCTCCAGCACCCCTTCAGGGTGCAAACCAATCACGTGATCCCCATACCAGGGCTCAAGCCCTGGCCTCTGCGCCCCGTCCCCTTCAGGGACCCATCCCTTTTGCCACCTCCGTAACACCCCCGTACCAACCCCGGACCAACCCCGGGCCAACCTCCTCCCTGAGGATGAAAAATCCTTCTCTTCGTCCCCAATGGAGACAAAGCCCAAAAAGGCCACCGTCCTCGCTCTTCGTCCTTGGAGGGGACAGCGCACAAAGGCTGGCACACAGCCCGCCAACCCCATTCTTCGTCCCTGAAGGGGACCGGGCACGCAGGCCAGGGCTTCAGCCCTGGTTCCCCGTCCCCCCAACCATCGCGTCCTGAAGGGACGCCGGCAACCGCGCAATCCCACACACACCGCTCGTCATCCTCCACCCCATACCGCTTCAGAAACCGCCGAAACTCATTCTGAAACGAGATGGCCATAACCCTGATGCAACGACTGCGGCATCCGGTCAATTTACCAACGCGCATCTCCCATCACAACCCTCCAGCACCCCTTCAGGGTGCAATCCCTTCGCGTGATCCCCTTACCAGGGCTGAAGCCCTGGCCTCCGCGCCCCGTCCCCTTCAGGGACCCATCCCAGAATCCAGAGCCCGAGCGCGGATAGAATCATCAACGCCCAGGCTGCGCCTCTGTCGCCCCCTGCTTGCTCCCCGAACCACGCCTCCGTGTTGCTTGCTCCAAACCCCAACACCCCGGCCGCCAGAACAATCAGAAGCACCCGGATCACTGGATGCCCAAGATTGTCGCGATGGTGGTAGCGGAGCATCTGCAGTTTTTCCTTAGTTTTTCCTTGGTGCTCGGATGAAGGTCAAACCGCTCGATCCAATCGGAACGTTCGACCGCCCCATGCTCCAACGCCTCCTTCAAGCGGCCCGCCTCCCGCCGCACCCTCGCCTTGTCACCACCATCCCGAAGTTTCAGCAGGAGAACTGCAGGGAGAACAATGACCGAACCGATGAGCAGCGTTACCCAGATCGAATCCATGGCAACAGATCACATGCTCCGACCAAATTTTCAATCCAATGGAGAACCCCTCACCCATAAAACGGTTCTCCGGTCTGCTGGGACCCCGGTCCATCCCCCGGTCGCCCGCCACCCTCCCCCTCTAACCCTCCACCAAATCCTCAAGCGTCACCGAACGCTTCTCCCGCGACCCCAGAATCAAGGCTTGGTCCACCACCCGGATCGGATCGTTGTCGAACCGATAGCCGTGGCAGTTCGGGCAAACCACCGTGCCCGCTCCCACGATCGACTCACAGCCTTCGCACACCTGATAGTCCAAGGGATTGGACGCAATCATTTGCGCCTTCTGGACACGATCGTTGATTGGAAATTCAGACATTTCGCGGACAGGGAAAGTAGCCCGGATGGGCCGTTGGAGGCAATGAGAAAGAGGCGTTCCTGAAATCAGGAGGCCGAGACTGCTTTCACAGCTGCGGCCGCCCCACTCTTCAGGTTGGCCGCCTTGTTGGCATGAAAAACCTGCTTTTTCACCGCCTTGTCGACTACGGAGGCGAACTTCGCCAACTGCTCTTGTGCGGCCTTCGCGTCTCCGCTGCCGACCGCTTCAAGGATCTTCTTTTTCTGTGTCTTGACCTGGGTCTTGATCACCTTGTTACGATCGGTCCGCGTCTTGGTCTGACGGATCCGCTTAAGAGCTGACTTGTTGTTTGCCATCGGTATTTATCCTGCGAAAGGGGGCGACACCCTAGTTTTCAGACTCGTGTTGTCAAGCCTTCCAAAGGGAAAGAATCAATCAGACTTCGGGTAGGTCAAAGCCACTTGCCCGGCGGGTTTGTTATGTTTTGCGTAATAAACCCGCCCTTCGTTCGTGGCGTAGAGCGAATCCCGCAGGATTTTCACCTCCGCTCCCACTCCCACCCGATTGTAAAGGTCGATCACGTCCCGCGATTTCATGCGAATACAGCCGTAGCTGGCTGGTTGGCCGATACGCCACTCCTCCGGCGTCCCGTGAATGTAGATGAATCGCGCATAGGTATTGCGGTTCTGGCTCTCCCGTCCGGTCAACCAGATGATCCGGGACACGATCGGATCCCTCCCCGGCGCGTTCGGCTTCAACACCTCCCCGGTGGGCCGCCGACTCTTGAAAACCGCCCCGGCCTGGGCGCCGTCACCGATCTTTCTGGCCACCGCCATCTTGCCCAAGGGCGTTCGCTTGCTCCCGGATTCGCTGCCCAGGCCGAATTTCGACGTGGACACAGGATAGGACTTGATGGGCTGACCGTCTCGAACCAGCAGAAGACGCTGGTCCCGGACGCTCACGAGCATCTGATTATTCTGATCAATAGTGGAGCCACAGCTGGTGAAAAGCAGGGCCAGACCACCGAAAATCAGACCAAGGGTGAATTGGTTCAGCAATTTCGTTGACATGGGGAACTTCAGTTTTTTGACCTCCCGTTTCTACTCAGCCTTGTTTTTACGAGGTTCAACAGCCCCAGGCAACGAATTAACGAAAGATGCTACGGAAGTGTAAAAGAATCCGACGGGAAAGGGAAGCAGGAAAATGAACGAGAGCCAGTTCCCGCTCAGGAGGGCGTCCAGCACCACGAACAGAAAGAAGCAGCCAAAGAGGAACTCCACCACCGGAGTGACCGATTTCATGCCCTTATAACGGCTCTTCCGCCAGGGAGAGTCCGCTGCTTTTTGCCCAATCCCGTATTTCGGGGTCCGCACAAAGGCCGACTGCTGGTTGAAAATGGCCTCCAATACCGCCTTGGCATTGTTGATGGACATGCCGATTCCCAGGGCGAGGAGAAAGGGCAGATAGATGATCTCCCGCCACCAATTGCTCGGCCGGAGCGCCTTCTGCGACATCAAATAGAACAAAACGACCGAGCCAGACGCGAAGATGAAGATGGGAATGTGGATCACCAATTTCAGCCAGCCGCTGAACTCAGGCTGATACTTCTGGTTCGGAAAAATGAGGAAGCAGAGCAGAATCAGGAGCAGGTAGGCGAAATTCGAGGTCAGGTGCGCGGTCGCCTCCATCTTCACGTAGAGCGGGAACTTACTGCGCCAAATCCCAGCCAGGCACTTCTTGCAGCACTGGATCGAGCCCTTCGTCCAGCGATGCTGCTGGCTCTTGAAACCGTCGATATCGACCGGCAGCTCCGCCGGCGTCTCCACGTCGTTGAGGAAAATGAACTTCCAACCCTTCAACTGGGCCCGATAGCTGAGATCCATGTCCTCCGTGAGCGTGTCGTGCTCCCATCCCCCCGCGTCAGCAATACATTCGCGACGCCAAATGCCACCCGTCCCATTGAAGGTGAAGAAGCGCCCACTACGGTTCCGGGCCGTTTGCTCCAGCTCCAGGTGACCATCCAAAAACATCGCCTGCACCCGCGTCAGCAGGTTGAACGTCCGGTTCAAATGCCCCCAACGGGTCTGCAGCATCCCGATCTTCTTGTCCGTGAAGTAGTGGATGGTCTTTTGCAGCAAATCCGGATTCGGCACAAAATCCGCATCCAGAATCAGGATGTAGTCCCCCTTCGCAAACCGCAATCCATTCTCCAAGGCCCCCGCCTTGTAACCGCTGCGGTCCGTGCGGTGAACGTGCTCGATGTCGAACCCGGCCGCCTTGAGCTTGGCCACTTCCTGCCGCGAAATTTCCACCGTCTCATCGGTGGAGTCGTCCAACAACTGAATCTGCAGCTTGTCCTGAGGATAGTCGAGCGCCGCGATGGAACCCAGCAGCCGCTCCACCACGTGCATCTCATTGAAGATCGGCAACTGCACCGTCACCAACGGCAATTCCTCGAATTTCCCCAGCGGATGCGGCTTGCGCCACGAGTGCTTGAAATAGAGATAGACGATGATCAATCGATGAAATCCGTAACCGGACAAACCGATGAGAACGAGAACGTAGCTGCAGTACCAGAACCAAGATAGGGCATCCATGTGTGAATAAGGTGCGGGGAAAACGCCTCCGGAGACCCCCTCCGGGACAAGGCTACTGGCCTACCGGCCCGCTAAAGTCAAGGCATTCCACCCAGTCCCCCGTCCCTTTGGAAACCCGAAGCATCGCCGCAAAATCGCTCTTTACCAGAGAGTTACGGCCACATTGTCAAGTCACCCCCCACCCTCGACTCCCGCCCCGCCCGGTCCTGCTTGATGCGGGGGAGGATCCCCGATAGTTCAGCGCCATGGCAGCGCTCCCCTCCACCCCCTCCATCGCGGTTTTCGGCCTCGGCATCATCGGTTCAAGGGTGGCCGACCTCCTTTGCGCGGCCGGGCACAAAGTCGGCACCTGGAGCCGGTCGCCCCGTCCCCGACCCGATTTCGAACCCGACCCTGCCGCCCTGGCGGAACGATCCCACGTCCTCCTCTGCTTTCTCAAGGACGTCCCGGCCGTCCGCGAAACACTCGCCGCCATCCGCCCCCACCTCTCCCCCGCCAAAATTTTCGTCAATCACGCCACCATCGACCTCGAAACGACCCAGCTGCTGGAAAAGGAATGCCAGGCTGCCGGCTGCGGCTTCCTCAACGCCCCCTTCACCGGCAGCAAAATGGCCGCCCAGAACGGCAGGCTGGTCTATTACGCCGGTGGAGAAACCAGCACCCTCGAACAACTCCGCCCGATCCTGGAGGCCAGCGCCCAACAGATCATCCCCATGGAATCGGCGGCCCACGCCACCATCATCAAGCTCACCACCAACCTCATCTCCGCCTGCACTGTCCAGGCCCTCGCCGAATCCCTGCGCATCTCCCAGGCCCACGGCATCTCCGCGGATACCCTCCTCGCCGCCATCCAGGGCAATGCCTGCGGCTCGGTTCTGGCGGGCATGAAGATCCCGAGCATGGCGGCAGAGGACTACGATCCACACTTCTCCCTCTCCAACATGTTGAAGGATTCCCGTTACGTCATCGACCTTGCCACCCGCGCCGGACTAAATACCCCCGCCCTCCGCTGCGTCTCCGACCAAATGGCCGCCCTCAACGACCAGGGTCTCGGCGAATTCGATTTCTCCATCCTCAACTCCCAGTTCTCCAGTGACCAACCCCAGTGATACCTCCCCCCGCGGGATCCTTCCCCTCGCTTCCCACGGCATGATCCTGGTCGAAGGAGGCGACCGACTCCGTTTTCTGAACGGCCAAATGACCAATGACATTAGCAAGGCGGACCATGGTCAATGTGTCCACGCCGCCCTCCTCAATGCCAAGGGCCAACTCGATGCCGTGGGTCGCGTCCGCGCCCTCCCGGAGGCCTACCTGATCGATGTCCCCTCCGGTCTCTCTGCCGTGGTCCTCGCCCGCTTGGACCGCTACCTCATCGCCGACGATGTCACCCTCACCGAGGTCTCGGATCGCTGGCATCTTTACCACCTTCTCGGAATCGACCCCGGGCAACTCCCCTTCGACCTCCCTGCCGGGACGCTCCTACAGGAGAGCGATCGCTTCGGCACCCCCGGAACCGATCTTTTCTCCCCCATCCCCCTGACCATCCCCTCCGACCTGCGGATCGGCGACGAGACCATGGAGCAATTCCGCATCCAGCAGGGCGTCCCCCTTTGGCCCACCGAACTCGCCCCCGGTCTGCTCCCCCCCGAGGCTGGCCTCGATCGAACTGCCATTTCCTACACCAAGGGCTGCTACCTCGGGCAGGAGGTCATCTCCCGCATGAAGCGGGCCGGCAAAACCAACCGCCATCTCGTCCAGCTACAAGTCCCCATCGGAACCCTGCCCGGCGCCTTCTACGATGGCGACAACCCCGCCGGTGAAGTCACCAGCGTCGCTCCGGGCACGGGGAACACGACCCTCGCTCTCGGGTTCCGGAAACGGAAATACGAAGACAGTAACCACTTCACCCTCTCCGGCGGCAACACCCAGATCGAGGTTCTCCGCCGCCTGGCCTGAAGCCCTAGTATTGGTAGTTCAGGTAAAAATTGAACTGCCCGCCCTGGTCGGAAGCCGGATCGTCCACTTGGAGCGGAAGGGCATAATCCAAGGCCAACGGTCCAAAGGGAAGATTCAGGCGAAGGCCCATGCCGGCATCGGAGTTGAGCGTATCGATGCTGACATCCCAGACATCGGAACTCACAAAGCCCATGTCATAGAAGGCCGCACCTCGAACGTTCTCGATGATCGGGAAGGTCAGTTCAACCGAGCCAAACGCCGAGGTCTGCCCACCAAGCGCATCTCCGGTGACCGGATCACGCGGTCCGAGGTCCCGGTATTCGAAACCACGGAGGTTGCGGGAACCACCAAGGAAGCTTCGCTCAAAAATGGGAACCGGGCTGCCATCGGTGGAGTCCACCGTCTCGTAGGATCCGCTCAAGTTGACGATCATGTCCCATGGGAGCTGCCAGTGCTTCGAACCACTGGCCGCCATCGTGTAGGTGTCCACATCGCCCCCGAGGGGGCCTCCGGCCAGGGTCACCCCGACATTCGCGCGACCACCCTTGCGCGGCATGATGTTGCTGTCCCGACTGTCGTAGGTGTAGGTGAGGGAAAGCGCACTCCGCAAAAAGCTGCCGTCCTCCATCGTGAAGAGGGAAGGATCCACCATGCCGTCTGGAACTCCGCCCGGACCGGTGTAGTCAACCCCCGGAATCGTATCCACATCCACGTCGATGTTCTCCATCCGGTAAGCCGCCTTGATATAACTGCGGCGTCCCATCGGCTTCCGCACAAAGATCTCTCCGCCCACCGAGCCCTGCGTGTAATTATTGCTCAGGTAGGACAAATCGCTGTAGAAGAGCTCGCCGCCAAGCGCGAGACGACGCCCCATGAACCAGGGCTCCACAAGAGACACCTTGAAGTCCTGACGCTCCGCACCGGCCCGAATTTGCGCCCCCATCCGCTGACCGGCTCCCTTGAAGCCGCCCTTCCAGTTGGTGATGTCAAAATTCGACTCCTCCACGTTGATGTAGCCGACAATGTTGTCGATCGAGCTGAAGCCCGCTCCAAAGCTCAATTGGCCCGTCTTCTTCTCGCGGACGAGAATGTTCACGTCCCGGTAGCCGCTCTGTGCACTGGGGCTGGAGGTCACCTGGGTCTGGTCAAAGTAGTTCAGGTTCTTCATCCGGCGCTCCGTAGTGTCCATCTCCACCGAGTTGAAATTGTCACCCGGCTTCAGCGGCAGTTCCCGGCGAATGACCCGGTCCTGCGTCTTCACGTTGCCCTCGATGTTCACCCGCCCCACCCTCGAGATTCCACCCTCCGTGATCTTGTAGAGGACCGAGATCAGACCAGGACCCACGTCGCGGATCTCCGGGCTGACCGTCACGTCCGCGTAGCCCCGCGAACCGTAGTAGCTCTTGATCATCCGCATGTCGTCCCGCACCTTCTTCGCCGAATAGGGCTCCCCGGCGTTCAGGCTCAGGGCGGCATTCAATTGATCCGGCGTAAAGACGCTCATCTTGCCGAAGCCCACGCTCTGCACGGTGTACTTGCCTCCCTCCTCGATCGTGATCACCAGATCCACCCGCCCGTCCTTCACGGGAGTGCGGTCCACGTTCACGATCTTCGCGCGGAGGTAGCCGTTGTTCCGATAGTAGTCGAGGATCCGGTCGAAGTCCTGCTCCAACTCGGCCGGATCAATCCGACCCGACTTGTTGATCCAGGACAACCAGTTCTTCTGCTTGGTCTCCATCTCACGGCGCAGGTCCACCGACTTGAACGCCGTGTTCCCGACAAACCTGATCTTGCGCACCTCGCTCTTCGCCCCCTCATCGATCACAAAGATGAGGTCCGAAACTCCGGGGCGCTCGGTTTCCTGGAGGCGGTGCGTGACCAGCACATCGGGATATCCAAAGCTGCGATATTGCTCCTCGATCTTCCTCCGCGCCGCCAAAATCTCCACGTCGCTCAAAGTCCCTCCCGCCTTCAGCTCACTGACCTTCGCCAGCTTCTCATCGCTGAAAATCGTGTGCCCCACAAAACCAACCCCACCCAGCACGGGGCGGGTCACCACTTCCGCGATCAGCTGGATGCTGTCCCCCGCCGGCTCCGCCAAAAACCGCACGTCATCCACCAAGCCCGACTCGTAGAGTCGTTTGATGTCGTTGTCCAAAAGCTCCGGATCGAACGGCGAGCCAACCTTGATGCTCATGAAATTGCGCAACACCGCCTCATCAACCGTCTCCGGCCCGCGATATTTAAAGACGATCGAGGAAACCTTCTTCCCCGTGAAATCGTCCTGCGCATGCACCAGCGACGGCCAACAGGCCGCCCCGAGCATGCAAAGTGACAAAACCGCACGAACCAATCCGCCCCAAAAAGATCTTATTAACATGAGTGTGATCAAAGCTGCTTGAACTCCCGCTCATCACACTCTCCCTGCCCTATTCCCGTCAAGGTCAATACCATCAAAAGATCACGGTTTCTTTTTAAAAATCAGGCGGTGCGCTCTCCCTTGACCAGCCCCCTCCCGCCCACTAGCGTTCCGCCCCTCCACCCCCTCAAAAATTCACTTTCCCAGAATTCCACTATGAACATCACGGTCGAAAAACAACCCAACTGCCTGGCCCGTATCCAAGTCGAAGTCCCTGCCGAGGCCGTCTCCGGCGAGCGCCGGCAGATCGTCCAGGCCTTCAGCAAACAGGCCAAAATCCCCGGCTTCCGCCCCGGAAAGATCCCCGTCAAGGTGATCGAAAAGCGCTTTGCCACCCAAATAACCGAAGAATTGGAGTCCCGGTTGGTTAGTCAGGCCTACGACGAAGCCATCAAAAAGGAGGAATTACGGGTCCTCGACGCCAGAAAGCCTGAAAAAACGGACTACCTCCCCGACGGCGGCTTCAGCTTCACTTCCAGCCTCATCCTCGCCCCCGAGTTTGAACTGCCGGATTATAAGTCCCTTACGATCGAAATTCCCGACCGCGAAATCACCGGGAAGGACATCGACCGCGAGATCGAACAGGTTCGCGCCCGCTTCGCCGAATTCAACGATATCACCGACCGGGACCTCGCCGCAGGTGATTTTGCAATTATCGACTACACCGGCACCCTGGACGGCACCCCCTTGGAGGAAGCCCTCGGACACAACACCGGTTATTTGGCCAACGGTGAAGGGTTTTGGCTCAAAATGGACGACGAGTCCTTCCTCCCCGGCTTCACCAAGGCCCTCGAGGGGGCCAAATCCGGCTCCGAGCAGACCTTCGAAATCCCAGTTCCAGACGACTTCCCCTCCGAAGACCTCCGCGGCAAGTCCATCGCCTACACCGTCACGGTCACCGCCATCAAGGAACAGGTCCTCCCCGAGTTCACCGACGAACTGGCCGCCCAGATCATCCCGGGCAAAACCGTCGCCGAACTGCGCGACATCGTGAAGGATCAACTCGAGGTCCAACTGAACCGCCAAATCCACGAGATGAAGGTCAATCAGCTCATCGACAAACTTTCTCAATCCGTCGACTTCGAGCTTCCCGAGGACATCCTCACCGCCGAGACGCAGGGTCAGGCCGACGAAATGGTCGAACGCGGCATCCGCTCCGGAATGACCGAGGAACAAATCGAGGCCCAACAACGCGAGTTGTTCGCCGCCGCCGGACAACGCGCCCGCCTCAACGTGAAAACCGACTTCATCCTCCAGGAAGTCGCCAAACGCGAGGACGTCAAAATCACCGAAGCCGAACTGACCCAGCGCGTCGCCGCCATGGCTCAACAGTCAAAGAAGCCCTTCAAGACGGTCGTCAAGGATTTGCAGAAATCCGGACGTCTTCGCGGCCTCCAACACTCCATGCTCCTCAGCAAGACCATTGACTTCCTGCTCGAAGGCGCGAAGGTCGAATTCATTCCAGCAGACAACAAAGACGATGAGTAATTTCACTCCCTCCGCCAGCTCCTCCACCCCGCAGAACAACTACTTCGTTCCCACTGTCATCGAGCAGGACGGGCGGGGCGAGCGGGCCTTCGACATCTACTCCCGCCTCCTCAAGGACCGCATCGTCTTCATCGGCACCCCCATCGATGACTTCGTTGCCAATTCCGTCATTGCACAACTCCTCTTCCTGCAAATGTCGGACCCCAAGAAGGACATCCACATCTACATCAACTCCCCGGGCGGATCGGTCACCGCAGGTCTCGCCATCTACGACACCATGCAGTTCGTCACCTGCGACGTGAACACATACTGCATCGGCATCGCCGCATCCATGGGCGCCGTCCTCCTCACCGCCGGCACGAAAGGCAAGCGCTTCTGCCTGCCGAACTCCCACGTCATGATCCACCAGGTCTCCGGCGGCGCACAAGGCACCGCCTCCGACGTCGAACGGACCATCGAGTTCATGTTCAATCTGAAAAAACGCCTCAACAAGATCCTCTCCGAACACACCGGCAAAAGCGTCGAACAGGTCGAACTCGACGCCGACCGCGACAACTACATGTCCGGCGAACAGGCCACCGCATACGGCCTCGTCGACCAGGTCCTGGAAAATCGCAAACAATTGCCCGAGGCGGGCGATGATAAAGATTCCGAGAATAAGTCGGGCGAATAGGCCTTTTTTCTGCTAAATTCCCCACCTCCTTCCCCCCAAACTGCGCTCATACCATGGCTCGTGCTTCCAACCTGACGATGTGTTCATTCTGTGGCAAAAGCCACTCCGAGGTCAAAAAGCTCATCGCCGGCCCCGGCGTCTATATCTGCAACGAATGCATCGAGGTTTGCTCCACCATTCTTGAGAAGGAACTCACCGAGGACGGACACTCCGAACTCGGACGCTCCGGTTCCAAGACGCGCCCCATCCCCACTCCCATGGAGATCCGCGGCCGCCTCGACGAATATGTCATCGGTCAGGAACACGCCAAAAAGGTCCTCTCCGTCGCTGTTTACAACCACTACCAGCGCCTCCATCAGGACCACTCCATGGCCCCCGAGGAACTCGCCGATGTCGAGATCGAGAAATCCAACATCCTCCTTCTCGGACCCACCGGCTCCGGCAAGACCCTTCTCGCCCGCACCCTTGCCCGCGTCCTCGACGTGCCCTTCTGCATCGTCGATGCCACCACCCTCACCGAGGCCGGCTACGTCGGCGAGGATGTCGAAAACATCATCCTCCGCCTCCTGCAGGCCTCCGATTTCGATGTGGCACGCGCCGAGCAGGGCATCATCTACGTGGACGAGATCGACAAGATCGGCCGCAAGACCGAAAACGTTTCGATCACCCGCGATGTCTCCGGCGAGGGCGTGCAACAGGCCCTCCTGAAAATCCTCGAAGGCACGGTCTGCAACGTCCCGCCCCAGGGCGGCCGCAAGCATCCCCAGCAGGAATACATCCAGGTCAACACCGAGCGCATCCTCTTCGTCTGTGGCGGCGCCTTCATCGGCATGGAGGACATCGTCCGCCGCCGCCTCGGCCGCAACGTCCTCGGCTTCCAAACCACCCCGCCTCAAAGCGAGGATGCCGCCAAGTCCGAAAACCTCCTCGAAAAGATCCAGCCCGAAGACCTCCTCCACTTCGGCCTCATCCCCGAGTTCATCGGCCGCCTCCCCGTCCACTCCGCCCTGCGGAAACTCCACGAGGAGGAACTCATCCAGATCCTCACCGAGCCAAAAAACGCCCTCGTCAAACAGTATCAAAAGCAACTCGCCCTCAACGGCGTGAAACTCAAGATCACTCGCGACGCCCTCCGCGCCCTCGCCGAGGAAGCCGTCGTCCGCGGCACCGGGGCCCGCGCCCTGCGCTCCATCTTCGAGCACATCATGCTCGAAATCATGTACGAAATCCCCTCCCGCGACGACGTGGAGTCCGTCACCATCAATCGTGGTGTCGTCGACGGCTCCAAGCCGCCCATCATCAAGAAGAAACGCGCCGACGCGGCCTGATCGGGAGCAGCACAAAATTGTCACCACGTGGCTCCGCCTCCCCCTTTTTGCCTCGTCAGCAGAATCGATGGGTAAGCTCTCTTCGTCCCCGAGGGATGTCGTCCGGAAGGCGGCTCTCTTCGTCCCGGAGGGACACCGGACGGTAGCCGGTGGTAGCACCACCGGAATTTGGCCGACCCTTTGATGAGCACCCCGGAGGGGCGCGGGAGCGGGCGAAACACAACGAGATCGGTTCAATCCGTCTGCCATGATTCCCCCGCCCCCGACTTCGCCATTCCCCCACGGCCCGTCCCGTGCTTGATTCCCCCATGCGCTGCGTCCCGCTCCTCCTGCTCCTCCCCACCCTCCTCCTCGCACAGGAACCAGGGGCCGAACCGGCCAAACCCACCGCCCTCCCCGATGACGGCCAGGGCTACGAACATATCGAGCGCTTCATCCAGGTCCTCGAGACCGTTCGCCAACGCCACCCCGACGCCGACAGCGTCACCTACGAGCACCTCGTCAACCACGCCCTCGAAGGCATGCTCGGCTCCCTCGACAAGTTCTCCGCCTTCTACCATCCCGAAACCTATTCCTTCATCGCCGAACAAAAGGCCGAACCGGAACTCCCCGGCCTCGGACTGACCCTCGCCAAGAGCGACCAGTTCCTCTCCGTCGCCGCCGTGCGCGATCAATCACCCGCCTCCCACGCCAAGATCGCTCCCGGCGACCGCATCCTCAAAATCGGCGACGACGACGCCGAGCCCCTCTCCCTGCAGGAGGCCCTCGCCAAACTCAGCGGCAAACCCGGCGAGTCGGTCACCCTCAAACTCCGGCGCCAGGTCGATCGACAGGACTACGACGCCACCATCCTCCGCGTCGTCGTCAAACAGGTCGCCATCACCGACGCCCTCATCCTCGAACGCAGCGGTGAGCGCAAGGTCGGCTACATCCACCTCAACGAGTTCACCGCATCCGCCCACCGCGAACTGGAAGCCGCCCTCGACGACCTTGAGGACAAGGGCATGAAGGCCCTCGTCTTCGACCTCCGGGGCAACCCCGGCGGACTCCTCGGCATCTCCGTGGAAATCGCCGGCGAATTCCTCCCTCCCTCCACCGAGGTGGTCTTCACCCGCAGCCGGAATCCCGAAGAGGACGGCCCACCCCTCGCCACCCCCGACCGGAAGCGCAAAAAGCGCGAATACCCCCTCGTCGTCCTCATCGACAAGGGCTCCGCCAGCGCCTCCGAACTCGTCTCCGGCGCCCTGCAGGATCTCAAACGCGCCACCATCGTCGGCGAAACCAGCTACGGCAAGGGCTCCGTGCAACAGATCATGCCCATGGGCAACGGCACCGCCCTCCGCCTCACCATCGCCAAATACCACACCCCCTCCGGACGCACCCCCCACGAGGTCGGCATCACCCCCGATGTCCCCGTCGAGATCACCGGAAACGATCGCGAACTCCTCGACCTCTGGCGACGACGCACCGCCCTAACACCTGAAGAGACCGCAAGGCTGAACACCTGGACCGACCCCGTTCTCACCGCCGCCCTCCAAGCCCTGTCCTCCCAAAAATAAGCCCCCATTCCGCATTCCCCTCTCCGCATTCCGCATTCCCCACTCCGTGACCATCCTCGCCCTGGAAACCTCCTGCGACGAATCGGCCGCCGCCATCCTGCGCGGCGACACCCATCCGCCCACCCTCCTCGCCTCCCTCATTTCCTCCCAAATCGATCTACACCGCGCCTACGGTGGCGTCGTCCCTGAAATCGCCTCGCGAAATCACGCCCTCCGCCTCCATCCCCTCGTCGAGCAAACCCTCGCCGCCGCCGACCTCCGCATCGATCAGATCGACGCCTTCGCCGCCACCCGTGGCCCCGGCCTCGCCTCCTCCCTCCTCGTCGGCCACTCCATGGCCAAGGCCCTCGCCCTCGCCTCCGGCAAACCCTTCCTCTCCGTCAATCACATGGAGGGCCACCTCCTCTCCCCCTTCCTCGATTCCAACTCCCCACCTCCGCCACACCTCGCCCTCATCGTTTCCGGCGGACACACCCTCCTCATCCATGTCCGCGGCATCGGCAACTACGCGGTCGTCGGCCGATCCATCGACGACGCCGCCGGCGAGGCTTTCGACAAGGTCGCCCGCCTCCTCGGCCTCCCCTACCCCGGCGGCCCGGAAATCGAACGCCTCGCCCCGCACGGCGACCCCTCCGCCTTCCCCTTCCCCCGCTCCACCCCCGGAAATTTCGATTTCTCCTTCTCCGGCCTGAAAACCGCCGTCCTCTACACCCTCCAGAAACTCGACGACCCCACCCGGCACACCGCCGACCTCGCCGCATCCTTCCAGGCCGCCGTCTTCGATGTCCTCTGCTCCCGCACCCTCGCCGCCGCCCGGGAGACGGGCGTCAACCTCGTCAGCCTCTCCGGTGGCGTCAGTTGCAACAAGGCCCTCCGCAGCGCCCTCCAATCCGCCTGCGCCGACGCCGCCCTCGACTTCCGCCCCTGCACCCCCGCCCTCTCCACCGACAACGCCGCCATGATCGTCTTCGCCGCCTGGTTGCACCTTCGCCAAGGCCACCGCAGCCTCCTCACCGAAGACATCGATCCCAACCTCCTCCTCGTTCCCGCCACCTGAGCCATGCGCTACCAGGGCCTCATCTTCGATTTCGACGGCACCATCGCCGACACCCTCCTCGCCACCCTGCGCATCTACAACGACCTCGCCGCCGACAGCGGCTTTCGCCACGTCGAAATGGAGGACGTCGCCCGGCTCCGCGACATGGACGCCCGTGCCGTCCTCGATCACCTCAATATCCCCAAACGCCGCGTCCCCCTCCTCCTCGCCAAAGGCCGCCGCATGCTCAAGCGCGACCTCACCACCATCCCCCTCATCGACGGCATCAAGGAATCCCTTCCGCTCCTCCGCGAAGGCGCCGAGTGCTTCGGCATCCTCACTTCCAACGCCACCGAGAACGTCGAAACCTTTCTCGAGATCCACGGCCTCCGCCACCTCTTCACCTTCATCAGCTCCACCTCCACCCTCTCTGGAAAGTCCACCCACCTCCGCTCCATCGCGAGGACCTTTTCCATGAACCCCTCCCAACTCCTCTACATCGGCGACGAAATCCGCGACATCCGCGCTTCCCGCAAAGCCGGCATCGACATCGCCGCCGTCACGTGGGGCTTCAACTCCCGCGACTCCCTCGCCGCCGAAAATCCACGCCATCTCATCGACACCACCGCCCAGCTGCTGGCCATCGTCGGTGGCCCCGCCGAAGCCTGATTCCCCTCCGCAAATCCGGACATCGCCTCATCCTACCGCAATTTCCTGTCCTTGAACTTATTCACAGGACCCGCTAAACCCCTCCTCACACCACCGAACTCCCAACCCCCGCAATACCCTATGAGCGA
>JAQCFL010000402.1 GCA_027619375.1 Verrucomicrobiota bacterium
GGTTTCGGTATGGAGGGCTGCGGGATTTTTTGTTGGGGGTGGGGTTTGTGGATGGGGAGGGGAGTCTGGTGCGGTCGGGTGGGCGGGTGGTGAAGAATGCGGCGGGGTTTGATTTGCCGAAGTTTTTGGTGGGGAGCCTGGGGTCGTTCGGGGTGTTGACGGAGGTGACCTTCAAGGTGTTTCCGAAGGCGGTGGCGTCGGCGACGTTGCGGGTGGGGTGCGCGGATGCGGGGATGGCGATGGAGCGGGTCGTGGCGCTGGCGAGTGGGCGACTGGAGGTGGAGGCGATCGAGTATGGGGCGGGGGCGGTGTGGGTGCGGATCGGGGCACCGGGGAAGGCGCTGGAGGCGTTGTGCGGGGAAGTGGAGGGGCTGTGGCCGGGGGAGGTGGAGCGGTTGGGTGGAAATGAGGCAGGTGAATTTTGGCGGAGTTTGCGTGAGATGGAATGGGCGCGGAAGAAGGACTGCTTGGTGAAGGTGCCGGTGACACCGTCGCGGGTGGCGGGGTTGGAGGAGGCGATGGGCGGGTGTGTGCGGCACTATGGAGTGGGCGGGGCGGTGGGCTGGTTGGCGTTCGGGAGGGGGGAGTTGGAGGAGGTGGATGCGGGGTTGAGGGAGCTTGGGTTGCGGGGCTTGCTGATGGGTGCGGAGGGGAGGCGATGGATTGGGAAGAAGCGGGAGAGTGAGATCACGGGGGCGGTGAAGCGGGCCCTTGATCCGGTGGGGCGATTTCCCGGAGTGTAGAACAAAGCGATGAATCACGAGATCGACATCAGCAAGCATGGGCCGCTCGGCGCACCGATGGCGGAGGCAATCCGGAGTTGTGTGCATTGCGGGTTTTGTCTGCCGGCCTGTCCGACCTATGGGGAGTTGGGGCGGGAGAGTGACAGTCCGCGGGGGAGGATCGTGCTGATGAAGGAGGTGCTGGAGGGGACGATGGAGTTGGAGGCGGCGCTGCCGCACATTGATGCGTGTCTGGGGTGTCTGGCCTGTGAGCCGGCCTGTCCGTCGGGGGTGTCGTATCGGGATTTGATCAGCCCCTTCCGGGCCATGGCGGCGCGGGAGCGGGAGGTGGGCTGGGGGGAGAAGTTGCGGCGGCGGATGGTGTTGGAGACGCTGCCGTATCCGGAGCGGTTCCGGGCGGGGGCGCGGATGGCGGGGTGGGTGAAGCCGATGGCGGATTTGTTGCCGAAGGCGCTGCGGCCGATGCTGGAGTTGTTGCCGGCGGTGTTGCCGAAGCGGGTGCGGTTGGAGGGGTTCTATGCGGCGCAGGGCGAGAAGCGGGGGCGGGTGGCGCTGCTGGCGGGGTGTGCGCAGCAGGTCTTGGACCCGGACATCAATGTGGCGACGATCGAGGTGCTGACGCGGAACGGGGTGGAGGTGGTGGTGCCGCAGGGGCAGGGGTGTTGCGGGGCCTTGTCGTGGCATGTGGGGGATCACGAGTCGGCGAAGGGCTTTGCGCGGCGCAACCTGGGGGCCTTTCCGGATGACGTCGATGCCGTGCTAACGAATGCAGCGGGTTGTGGATCAGGGATTCACGAGTATCCGCTGATTTTGCGGGGGACGGAGGATGAGGAGGGGGCGCGGAAGTTCGAGGCGAAGGTGTGCGATGTCAGTGTTTACTTGGCCAAGCTGGGGGAGATGGTGGAATTTCCGGAGGGGGGAGTGGAGCGGGTGGTGGCGTATCATGATGCCTGTCACCTTTCCAACGGGCAGGGGGTGCGGAAGGAGCCGCGGCATTTGCTGAAGGCGGTGCCGGGGCTGCGCTTGGTGGAGGTGCGGGATGCGCATCTTTGTTGTGGATCGGCGGGGACGTATAATATTGATCAGCCGGAGATCGCGGGGAGTTTGGGGGAGCAAAAGGCCCGGGCGGTGCTGGCGACGGGGGCGACGGTGGTGGCGAGCGGGAATATTGGGTGTTTGACGCAGTTGCAGATGCACTTGCAGCGGCTGGGGTCGGAGGTGCGGGTGCGGCATACCGTGCAGGTGCTGCGGGATGCGTATATGGGGGGTGAGGGGGCGGTGTCCGGGGGAGGGGATTGATCGCGGGCTCTTCCGAGAAATCGGTGGGTATGGAACGAGGAGCACACGAAATGGATTGGGCCGTCCGACGCAGAGATTGTGCGAGCTTCCTGGCCGAAATGGGCTGGCATATTCCGGTCGGTATCATTTGGCCCGCCGAGCTCGTTTTTGCTGCCACCCCGCCGCGCATGGCTTATGCGTTCTCGCGAAGCCTTCAACGTGGCAGAAATAAACTTTTTGGGGAGGGTATTCCGGCTATTTTCAAGACCCCGATAAGCACTTGTGGGAGATCGTATGGAACCCGCATCTTGAGGATCTATGAAGCAGCCGAACAAGCTGCAGCATCTCTTGCGGTAGAGCCTGCGCGATGAGGATCTTGTTTGATCAGGGGACGCCAGTTCCTCTTCGATCTCACTTTACAGGACACCAGATCGAGACCGCGGCAGCGCGAGGGTGGTCCGAACTGTCCAACGGAGACCTTCTAAACCAAGCAGAATCTGAAGGATTTGAAGGATTTGAAGCAATAGTAACAACCGATCATAACCTTCACTACCAGCAGAATCTCTCATCACGCACAATTGCCATTCTCGTGTTGACGAGTACTTCGTGGCCGCGAATTCAATCCAAAGTTTCGGATGTCAAGGCGGCGGTCGATTCGCTCCAGCCAGGAGACTACGTTGAAGTCAAAATCTAAAGGCCCAGCAAGACGCCGCAGAACAAGCCGTGGCAGCGCCGATCGTGTTCCGCTCCCGCCGGGCGGTCGGTCCGGGCTTCTGAAATTGTGAGGCGCGGCTGCCTGTGCTATGACGTTGCTCAAGAAGCCTTTGGCCATTCCATGGACGCGAATCAGATCAATTACTATCTCGGGAGAGCACGCGAGATTATCGGAGATCGGTCGCAAGCCGAAATTGAGTACGACAATGCCGTGATCGCGCATCTCAGCACCGGAATCGATATCAAGAGAGCGATCGGGGCGGCCAACCTGGAATACCCGGAAGAATCGCTGAAGCCGAATACGGATCACTGGGTCGATCTTGCGGCGCGTTACGATTACCTCAAGGAACACAAGGCCATTCTAAAGCGACTGGGGATGAAAGAATGAAGAGTTCGTAGGTGGTTGAAAAAGTTGGTGGTGAAATCCCAGAG
>JAQCFL010000403.1 GCA_027619375.1 Verrucomicrobiota bacterium
CAATCGGTCATCACATCCGCTGCAAATAGTCCGGCACATGATCCCGCTGCTGCGACGGCGGCAACTGCGAACTGGAAAACGAAATCACCGCACCCACCCCCGCCGCATGCGGCGCTCCCAACAACGGTTCGGTATCCACCTCCGGAAAGACATACCGCAATCGACGACGCGCCACCACCCGACCCACCCACCCGAATACCGCCGAGATCACCAGGATGATCATCGCCCACAACGACTTCGTCAAAAACTGCAGAATCTTGTTTTCACTCTGCGGCAGGGACAGCGGCGGCCGGGGTTCCTGCAAGGCCAGAATGTCCGCCTCGTCCGCCTCCTTCATCCCGGGTCCAGCCATGGCCTTCTCAAACCAATAGAGCCGAATCGACATCTCCACCGAAAAGTTGTCCAGCTGATGCGCCGCATCGCTCTTCTCAAAGGCCTCCTGTATCGAGGTCCGCAGGGCCCGATCCTGTTCCTCCTTGGAAACCACCGCCCGGATCCCCTCACTCAACAGCATCTCGCTCCGCTCCGCGCGCCCCAGGTAGTAAAACACCAGCGCAGTCGGCCCCGTCCGCGCAAAGTGATCCGCAAAGACCCGCTCGATCGTGTAGCCCTCCGGCAATTGCTGCTCCGCATCAAAGAGATACACGTAGAGATTCACTTCCGAATCCCCCGCGTGATACTCCAGAAAACTCTCCCGATCCCGATACTCCTGCCGCGACAGCATCTCCTGCGGATCCATCAGATAGCCCGCCGGACGCCGCCCAAAGTAGGTCTCCAGATACCGCTTCCCGATCACCGTGGGATCCTCCTCCACCGCCTCGCCCGGATCGGGCTCCGGCGGCAGGGCCTCTTCCGGCATCGGATCCGGTGCCGGGGGCAGGCGCAGATCCTCGCTGATCTCCCGCAACAAATCCTGTCCCGGCAGGATCTCCCCCTTCTTCACCTTCTCCAAATCCTCCGGATCCCATTCCGGCAGGGTCGGCCACTCCAGCACCCCGTCCTCTTCCTTCTCCGAATCCTCCGTCGGCTCGGCCTCCTTCACAGCCTCCTCCGCCGGACCCGCCCCCCCCGGCACCTTTTCCTCCTGGGCGGAAAGCCCTAACGATATAATAACCCCCAATAGCAGCCACCACCTCATCACAACTTCGGCTCCTTCGCCCGATGGTTGGCCCGGATCCGCTCCAGCATCTCCCCCTTCCCGTCCTCGCTCACCACCTCCTCCGGAGCGAAGGACTCCGGATCACGCTTCGCCCGCCGCGCCTGCCGACGCAGGGTCTTGCCCAGTCGCTCCACCACCACCTCCAGGGCCCGGAGATACTGCTCCTGCAAAAAATACGGATGCGCCGCGGAAAGGGCCCGAAAGGTCGTGTCATCGCTCAGAAATGGCTGGAGCTGATACCCGAAGCTGATCCCCGCCGACTTCCCCCCCACATCCACACTCAACAGAATCCCCGCCTCGTTCGGCCGACTCACCTCAACATCCTCAAAGGCCCCGCGGTTCAGCAACCAGAAACCGAACTGCCGCAAACTCGGCAACTCCCGAAAGGTCCCGAAATACACCGCGAAAAACAACTGCGGAAACTTCCGCTGAAACTCCATCAACAAGCGCCGCGCCGTCTCCCGCTCCCGCTTCCGCAACACCCCCGCCGCATCGGTCAGACACTTCAGACGCACCTCTTGGGACCCGAAGACCTGGTCCGCATCCCGAATCCCAAAGCCGCAATGCGGGCACTGCACCGCGCCCCGATGCACCCGTTTTACACAGCGGGGACACTTCATTACCATGGACACAGTCTGGATGACTGTTTCGGAAAGGTCAAAGATCTGTTATTCACAATCGGAGCCCGCCTCACCACTCCGTCCCCAGCCCATACCGCTCCGCCAACTCCACCAATTCCGGCCGCATCGGCCACTCGTCCGGTCGCTCGCTCACCTCATGCCGCTTGCTCGCCCCCTTCAGGGTCATACAGCCGGTATTGTCCCCAATAGCCCGGATTTCCTCCACCTCCTCCGCAGTCAAAATCACCTCCGGCAGGGCCGCATACTCCCGGATCTTGTCCTCGATCAGCCGCGCCCCCTCCCCCGCCTCCTGAATGAAGGTCGGCACCACACTCTTCACCGGCTCCTGCGAGAGGTTCCAAATCGAGGCAAAATGAATCATCGAAAGCCCATGCCGCTCCGCAATGGCCCGCATCCGCTCCATCTTCTCATTGCCATGCTCCACCCAGCCCGCCGGCCGATACGACCGGTGATCCCCCGGCCGGAACTCATGCCCTGGCTTCAGGTCATCATGGAATATCCCCCCGTAGTCCACCACACGCGTCAAGATGTCCACCCCGTGCTTCTTCGCCGCCGGCAGCACATGCTGACCCGGCCAAGGCTCCAGCGGGTTCAGAATGATCATCGTCCAGTCGATCACTTCACCATACAGCTCAAAAGTCCGGATAATGTCCAAAGTGAAGCCGTTCGCCGGCCCCGGGGCCATCCCGATCTGCTCGATCAACCCCTCCGCCTTCAGCGCACTCATCCCCGTCCACACCTTCTCCTGCGTAAACCCCTTCTCGTCCGGATTGTGCAGCATCAGCAGGTCGAAATGGTCCGTCCGGCACGACTTCAGCGACCGCTCACAGGCCATCCGCAGGAAATCCCGATACTCCGCCGGGCTCCGCAACTCCGGAGCGGTGAACCGCGGATACCCTGCGCTCCCGTTCCGCGAACCCTCATAGAAATCATGCCCGATCGTCCCCACCAGACAGTAGCTGTCCCGCGGATAGTCCGCCAAAGCCTCCCCCAGCGCCTCATCCGCCTTCCCCTGGCCATAAACATCCGCCGTCACAAAGGTCCGCACCCCGCTCTCGTAAGCCAGCCGGATGCACGCCTTGTAGCGATCCTCCTCCAACATTTCCCCAAAGTGCATGTAGCGACCCCCGCTCCATGTCCCATACGCTGTTCGTGTCAGATTCATCGGTAGCGCTGAGTTAAAACCGCTCCCGCTCCCCGTCAACGCAAACCCCTCCCCACCCCAAGAAACGCCCAGCCTCCGCAACCCCATGCCAACCCACCCGTGGCGTGACCGTCCCGCATGCCCGGGCGTAGCCTCCGGCGAAGACTGGGTCGCCAGCCCTCCCAAACGTGGCGGCGCTTTCCAAGCGCCCAGCCGACTCC
>JAQCFL010000404.1 GCA_027619375.1 Verrucomicrobiota bacterium
GGGGGGGGGGTGTTTTTGAGCGAGGTAGTCCGCGATTTTGAAAAAAGGTGGCAAGATCGGCTCCGGACGCAACTTGCGCCGACTCAGGAGAGGGAAGATTTTGTTTTTTTGGGGATCGATGAAGCGAGCATGACCCTGAGTGCCTTGGAGCCGGAGGAGATCGAGGAGTCTGCGGTGCTCTCCGCAATGAGCCAGCCGTATCCTTGGAATCGTCGGGTGTGGGCGCAGACGATTAAGCGGTTGGGGGATGCGGGGGCCCGGTTGATCCTGATCGATGTCTTTTCTCCGGGGCCGTCTGCGGACACGTTGGCTGATTGGGAGTTGGAGGAAGCGTTGACGAAGTATCGGGACCGGATTGTGTTGGCGAGTCAGTGGTCGCCGGTGGATCAGTTGGCGATGCAACACCTGGTGCCGTTCAAGGGGTTTCTGGGAGGTGGCACCAACGAATATGGATTTGTGAACTACGCGCCGGACTGGCGGGACGATGTGTTCCGATCGGCGCAATTCGGGATGACGGCGAACGAGATGTCGGGCGGGGAACGATTGCCGGGCGAAGAGGTGGTGTTCTCATTCGCGGCGGTGGCGGGTCGGGCATTGGGCGTGGAGCCGAGAGAGGATCGTGCGCTTTTGCGCTTTGCGGCGAGGGAACAGGACGGGGTGTATCAGGCGGCCCAGGCGTATCCGGTGCGGAGTTTGTATACGCTCTTTGGGGAGCGGGAGTGGGAGGCGAACTACGAGGAGGGCCGTTTTTTCAAGGACAAGGTGGTGATCGTCGGCCCGGCGGCGAAGTTGTTTCACGATGAGTTGAAGACGCCGTCCGGAATGATCTTCGGAGCGCAGATGCATCTGCAGGCGTTGGGGTGTTTGTTGGAGGACAGTTTTTGGTATGATGCGCCGGGTTGGTTGAATTGGCTGGGCTTGTTGGGGATGGCGGGGGTGGCGGCGTTGTTGGTGATGAAGGTGCGGAGTCCGCTGGTGGTGCTGGGGGTGTCGGTGGGGATCGCGGTGTTGTGGGTGTTTGGCTGCGCCTATGCGGCGAATGCGAGCGGGGTGCTGTTCACGGGGTTTTCGGGGTTGTTGGGATTAGGGTTGGTGACGGTGGGATGCGAGGGGGCGGAGTTTTTCTTTGAGCAGAAGGCGCGGAAGAAGCTGCATCGACAGTTGAGTCGGTCGGTGTCGCCGGATGTGGCGGAGGCGATGGTGCGGTCTCCGGAGGGGTATCTGGATGCGGCGCGGGGCGGACGGCGGACGGTGGCGGTGTTGTTTTCGGACGTTCGGAACTTCACGGCGCGATCGGAGCAGATGGAACCGGAGGCGCTGGTGTTGCAGTTGAATGCCTATTTCTCGTCAATGGTGGGGGCGGTGTTTGCGACGAAGGGGACGATCGACAAGTTCATCGGGGATGCGGTGATGGCGAGTTGGGGCGGGTTGCTCGATTTGAGCGAGGAGGAAATGGCGGAGAGTTCGTTGGCGGCGGCGGAGGGGATGTTGCAGGCACTGGACGGGTTGAACCGGGGGTGGAAGGAGGTGGGTTGGGAGAAGTTTGAGGTGGGGATCGGCATTCACATCGGGGAGGCGGTGGTGGGGGAGATCGGTTCGCGGGAGCGGAGTGATTTCACGGCGATCGGGGACGCGGTGAACGTGGCTTCGAGGATCGAGGGGATGACCAAGCAGCTGGGAGTGCCGTTGCTGGTGAGTGGGCGGGTGGCGAGGGCAGTGGAAGCTTGTCTGTGTTTGTTGGGGGCCTTTCGGGTGAAAGGACGGGAGGAGCCGCTGGAGGTGTACACGGTGGTCGGGGAGGATCTGTCACCGTGGGAGGAGGCGCTGGAGGCCCTGCGGGGAGGCGGGGTGGGCGGGATGTCGGCCCTGGCGCAAGGTGGGGCCTTTGCGGGGCCGGCGCGGTTTTACCTGAAGTGGCTGGAGCAGCGGGGGGGGGGGGTGCCGAAGGGTTGGGACGGGGTGGTCAGGCTGGAGTCCAAGTGAGGCAGGACCACCCCAGATAGAGGGCGATGACGTAGAGGATGCGGCAGCCGTAGTGCAGGAGTTGATCGGCGGTGAAGCTGGTTTTGCCCTCGCACTTGACGAAGTCGATGATGGCGTGGAGGACGAACTCGACTGCAGCGAGGAGGACGGAGCCGGTGATGATCCAGACGGCGCCGGCGTGGATGAGGCAGTGGGCCCCGAGGAGGTGGATCCAGAGGCCGCGGGGCTGGGGTTTGCCGCCGAAGAAACGGGAGAGGTCGGCGTGGCGATTTTTGCCGAGGGCGATGAACTCGGGTTGGAGGGCGAAGTCGCAGAGGGCGTGCCCGATGATGAGGGCGAAGAGGACAAGCAGCGCGGCGGCTGGATTTCCGGCCACGGCCTCAGCGGCAGGCAGGAGCGCGGCCATGGGATCAGTGGAAGAAGTGCTGGATGGTGGCTTCCAATTCCGCGGTGCTGAGTTTTTCGTTCATGCGGCGGATGCGGCGGGACATTTCGGCGATGATGCCGATGAGGAGTCGGCCGGCGGCCTGAGGGTAGGCTTCGAGGAAGGAGTTGAGGTCTTCGCGGGTGGCTTTCCAGATTTGGCAGAAGCCTTGGGCGGTGACGTTGGCGCTGGCCTTGCCGGGGTCGAAGATGGAGATCTCGCCGATCGTTTCGCCGGGTTCGATGCGGCCGATGAGGGTGCGCTTGCCGTCCTTTTCGGAGTGGACGTGGAGGATGCCGGAGATGAGGAAGTAGAGGCTGTCCTGGTCGGTGCCTTCGGTGATGAGATTGTTGCCGTCCTTGAGGGGGAGGAACTCGCCGTAGTCGCTGAGGAGGCGGCGGTCGTCGGTATCGAGGTCGGCGACGATGCCGAGGGCGGGGAGTTCGGGTGCATTGAAGTCGGAATTGCTCATGGAGGCGGTTTGGTGTCCGCTAAGTGTCAGCCAGAGCGGGGTGCGGAGGGAAGCCGAAACGTCGTTGGGGGCTCAGGAGATGGCTTGGAGGGCGAGATGGAGGAGGAGGAAGGTGACTGCGCCGAAGGACATGAGGTCGTCTTCGTGGCGGCGGAGGAAGCGAAGAATGGTGTGGCGGGTCATGGCGGGGAGGGTGTGCTCTCCTGTCAGACGGGCGGGGGGGGAGGTTATGCGATTTTTTTGGGAGGGGATGCGGGGGAGAGGGCCTGCGGAGGTGTGGGTGGG
>JAQCFL010000405.1 GCA_027619375.1 Verrucomicrobiota bacterium
CACCGGATCCAACAACCGCCGGAACAACCAATAACCAATAACCAATAACCAGGCCGCAGGCCTCCCCCCTGATAACCAAAAACGGATAACTGACGACCAGGCCGCAGGCCCCCCCTGATAACCAATAACGGATAACTGATAACCAGGCCGCAGGCCCCCCTCAAACCCCCGCATTCCGCACTCCGCGTTCCGCATTCGCCCTCAACTTCTCCTCCAACTCCCGGGACGCCGGCGTCACCGCCAACCCTCCCAACCCCGTGCAACAAATCTCCCGCGGCATCAACTCCCCCACCTCGCGCATCGCCTCAATCACCTGATCCATCGGCACCAGATGCCGGTAGTCCGCCAGCGCCATGTTCGAGCAGGCCAGCGCATTGCTCGCCGCCATCACGTTCTTCCCCAGACACGGCGCCTCCACCCGGTTCGCCAGCGTGTCGCAGGTCATCCCGAACGAGTTCTGCAAGGCCTGCGAAGCCGCACTCATCTGCTGCTCCAAACTCCCGCCCGCCAAGCCCGTGATCGCCGCCGCCGCCATGCTCGCCCCCGATCCACACTCCGCCATGCACCCCGCCACTTCCGCCGCAAAGGTCGAACGCGAGGTGATGAACACGCCGATCAATCCTGCCACCAGCATCGCCTGCACCCGCTCCGTCCTCCCCAGTCCCATCGCATCACACACCCCGAAGACCGCCCCCGGCAGCGCCCCGCACGACCCCGCCGTCGGCGCCGCCACGATCACCCCCATCGAACTCTTCATCTCCATCATCGCACTCACGTAAAGGATCACCCGGTTCATCACATCCCCCGGAATCAATCTGCCCCCTTCCATCATCTCCCCAAATTTCCCCGACTGACACGGCAGGATCCGATCCTCATATTCCGTCCCCCCCAGCCCCGTCGAAATCGACGTTTCAAACACCTCCACCAGCGCCGCCATCTTTGCCAGAACCTCCTCTTCCGAAATCCCTCCGCGCGCCGCCTCGTACCGCAACGCCAGCTCCCACAAGGCCAGCCCGCCACCCTGTTCCTCCCGATAACGCATCATCTCCCCACAATCCAAAAACGGCACCTCCATCACCTTCCGCCCCAGCACCGGCAACACCGGCTCCAACACCCGCACCGACTGCACCGCCGGGTTCTTCTCCAACTCCTCCAACAAGCCCTCCGGCAAACAGGCCCGACTCTTCACCTCGATCAGCACCGCCTCCCCTCCGCGACACACCACCACCTCCTCCACCCCGGTCTCTCCCGACAACCATTCCGCCAATCCCTCCGCGCCATCGCGTACAAACACCACCGTCTCAAAATAATCCCCCGCCATCTCCACCGGCACCCCGTCGATCACCTGCACCACGATCATCCCCCCTCCCGTCGAAATCGCCTCCAATCGCCGCTCCTCCCGCTCATTGCGCAGCGTCAGCCGATACGTATTCGGATGCTCCGCCCCATATCCCACGTAGCGGATCTCCACCCCGATCCCCGCCTTCCCGATCTCCTCCCGAAAATCCGGCAGCCGCGCATCATCCGTCTCCCACCCCATCAGTCCTCCGAACAAGCCCAGATCCGATCCCTGCGAAGTGTGCGTCGTCACCAGCGAACCATTCGGATCATACTCCACCAACACCTCCCGCAACTCCCCGCCCATCAGATCCCGCGCCATCCTCCCGATCCGCAGGGCCGCCGCACTGTGCGAACTCGAAGGCCCCCGCATCACCGGACCCAACACATCGTTAAAGATACTCGGCACCCCGCTCATTTGGTAACCCTACTCCTCCTCCCTCCAAACTCAAGCCGCCAAATCCGCCCTCTTCTTCCCTCTTCCCAAAATCCACCCCCAACTCTAGTTTCCATCCACTCTCCCTCCCTCCCAGGCAACCCAAATCCCATGCGCCCAGCCCCTCATCCGTTTCCCGCACCCTCCCGGCCCTCCTCCTCGTTCTTCTAAGCTCCGGACTCTGCCTTCTGTCTTCTGTCTTCTGTCTTCTGTCTTCTGAATACTGCCTTCCGAACACCGATCACTGATCACTAAAAAAATCCCCCCCTTCCTCCAACTCCATCTCATCGTCGTCCTCTTTGCCATCACCGGCATCCTGGCGCCCTTCCTGTCCCTCCAAGCCCCCTCCCTCGTTCTTTGGCGCACCCTCATCGCCGCACTCGTCATGGGCCTCTGGCTCGCCGCCAAACGCCCCGCCCTCCTTCGCCTTGCGAAATCCGACATCCTCAAGTCCCTCGGCATCGGCCTCATCATCGGACTCCACTGGATCTGCTTCTTCACCGCCATCGAACTCGCCAACGTCTCTGTCGCCCTCGTCGGCTTCGCCGCCACCTCCCTCTTCACCGCCTTCACCGAACCCTTCTTCGATCGCCGCCGCGTCCGCGCCCACGAAATCATCCTCGGCCTCATCGTCGGCGGCGGCATCGCCCTCATCGCCGGCATCGAAACCCACTACCTCCTCGGCCTCTCCGTGGCCCTCTTCTGCGCCTTCCTCGCCTCCATCTTCCCCGTCCTCAACCACCGCCTCGTCAACCGCGGCCTCTCCTCCCGCGCCCTCCTCGTTTACGAAATGTCCGGCGCCTGCCTCCTAGCCGCCCTCTACCTCGCCCTCGCACCCCACATCGATTTCCAACGCCCCATCTCCAGCGACTGGCTCCCCCTCCTCACCCTCGCCCTCCTCTGCACCGTCCTCGCCCACACCATCCACATCCATCTCCTCCGCCGACTCAGCGCCTACACCAGCAGCCTCGCCCTCAACTTCGAACCCGTCCACGGCATCATCCTCGCCGCCCTCATCTTCCACGAATACCAGGATCTCCACCCCGGCTTCTACCTCGGCGCCCTCACCATCATCGCCGCCAACATCGCCCAACCCATCCTCGAACGCCGCCGCCTCAAAGCAACCCTCGTCCCTTCCCCATAAACCAATCCCCATCCCCGCCGCCCCAACCCTGCCTCCCCAACCCCGAAGGGGTGCAGGCACTTAGCCCCGGGGTTCACCCCAGGGCCTTCCATCGCCTCAACCAACAAGCCCCGAAGCGGGCGCAGGCAACCGCAATCTCCCCCTTCACCTCTCCCAACCCCTCCCCCCGTGGAGCCACCTGAGCTCCCTCTCTCCCTTCTCATTCTTCCCTTCTCACTCTTCCCTTCTCACTCTTCCCT
>JAQCFL010000406.1 GCA_027619375.1 Verrucomicrobiota bacterium
CGGTAGAGTGTGAGAATGTCCTTTTCAGGGAGGCCCGAAGCTGCGAAAGTCGGCGCGGATGCCTGATCAACCTCTGCGACACCCTGCCGCCCAGCCTGTGGATTTCGTTCTGCCGAACCAATCCCGACGTCGCTTCCTCAGCGCGACCGTTTTGGCAGGTTCTGCGTTGTTTGCGGCGAGCAATTCAGCCTCCGCCTTCTCGTTGTTCCGAGGGAGCAGCAAGCTGGACACCAGCAATCTTCCGCGCGACTGGGTGCGAAACCAAGGTGGTGAGCTGCACGCCTACGCCAATTATCTTTCCAGTCTCCGGTTGCGCCACATCGGCGTGGAGGAGGTCATCGCGGCCCACGCCAAGACCAAGGGGAACCTCTGGAACACGCTTCCCTCGCGTGCGCTTTGGAAGAACATGGGCCAGACGCTCTGGGTGGCCGATGAGGTGGCGCACCGGCTGGGCGGTTCGATCAAAGAAGTCACCTCCGCCTACCGCAGCCCGGACTACAACGCACGTTGTGATGGTGCGAGGCCGAACTCCTTCCACAAGACGAACTACGCTCTGGATCTAAAATATCACGCCTCTCCCTCCACGGTGGCCCGGATTGCCCGGAGCGTGCGGGAGGAAGGAAGATATCAAGGAGGGGTCGGCCGCTACTCCGGCTTCACGCACGTCGATACCCGCGGCTACAACGTGGATTGGTGATTTTGGATTGGGGGGCCTGGATTGGGGACCTTGGATTGGGGACCTTGGATTGGGGAGGTGCGAATCCGGACCATACAAATATTTGAAAGGGGTGCCGAACGGTGCCCCTTTTGTTTGTGGGTGGGGGGAAGCCGCGGTGGTGTGGCGCACCAAAGGTGAGGGGGTAGTTGACCACGGATGGTGGCGGAGTCGGTTCGGTGGAGTTTGCTGCGAGGCAGGTGCCCTCGTATGGAGGGGGAGGGCTGGTCCCGACGGCGGGACCGGTGGAAACTGCGGCCACTGGGCTTGACGGCAAGGCAATAGTTTAGAAAGGTTTAGCAGTTACAGCACATGGCAGCAAGTTACACGGAAGCCGACATCAGGAGTCTCGATTGGAGAGAGCACATCCGGCTGCGCCCGGGCATGTATATCGGCAAGCTGGGGGACGGGACGACTTCGGATGACGGGATCTACCTGTTGCTGAAGGAGGTCATCGACAACGCCATCGACGAGCACGTGATGGGGTATGGCAAGGAGATCAAGGTGGACATCGATGTGGAAGGGCGGGTGGAGGTGCGTGATTTTGGGCGGGGGATTCCGCTGGGCAAGTTGATGGACTGTGCGGCGAAGATCAACACGGGGGCGAAGTATGACAGCGAGGCCTTCAAGAAGTCGGTGGGATTGAACGGGGTGGGCATCAAGGCGGTGAATGCGCTGAGCAGCTTTTTCGAGATTCAGGCGTGGCGGGACGGGCAGACCAAGGCGATTGAGTTCAGCAAGGGGGAGGTGGTGGAGGAGATGAAAAAGCCGAGGGTGGAGAAGGGGGGGCCGCCGGGGACGCGGGTTGCCTTCGATGTGGATCAGGAGATTTTTCCGAAGAAGGTGCGTTTCCGCGACGGGATCGTGGAGAAGATGTGCCGCTACTACTCCTATCTGAATCCGGGGTTGTCGATCGTCTTCAACGGCAAGAAGTTCAAGTCGAAGAACGGATTGTTGGATCTGCTGCGGGAGGAAATGGAGGATGAGCCGATCTATGAGCCGGTGAGTTTGAGCGGGAAGGACATCGATGTGTGTTTTGTGCACACGGCGGGGAGCAGCGAGGAATATTACGCCTTTGTGAACGGCCAGCACACCACGCAGGGGGGGACGCATCTGGCGGCCTTTCGCGAGGCGCTGGTGAAGGTGCTGCGGGAGTTTTTCAAGAAGCAGTATGACCCGGCGGACATCCGGTCGGGGGTGGAGGGGGCGATTTCCCTGCGGGTGGAGGAGCCGGTCTTCGAGAGCCAGACGAAGACGAAGCTGGGCAGTTCGCACATGGCGCCGAAGGGGGAGACGATCCGGACCTACGTGGGGAATTTTCTGCGGGAGGAGCTGGACAACTACCTGCACAAGAATCCGAAGGTGGCGGAAGCCATCCAGAAGCGGATTTTGGCGGCGGAGCGGGAGAGGAAGGAGCTCGGGGGGGTGAAGAAGCTGGCCCGGGAGCGGGCCCGGCAAACGAAGGTGCACAACAAGAAGCTGCGCGACTGCCGGGTGCATCTCAACACGAAGCACAAGCGTCGGCTGGACTCGACGGTCTTCATCACGGAGGGGGACAGTGCCAGCGGATCGATCACGAAGAGCCGCGACGTGGAGACGCAGGCCGTGTTTTCCCTGCGGGGCAAACCGCTCAATACGTTCGGGCTGAGCCGAAAGGTGGTTTACGAGAACGAGGAGTTCGCGCTGTTGCAGGCGGCCTTGGGGATCGAGGTGAGCATTGATGATCTGCGGTTCAACCGGGTGGTCATTGCGACTGATGCCGACGTGGACGGCATGCACATCCGGCTGTTGTTGCTGACCTTCTTTCTGCAGTTCTTTCCGGAGATCATTCGGGAGGAGAATCTGTTTATTTTGGACACGCCGCTTTTCCGGGTGCGGAACAAGAAGGTGACCATGTACTGCTATTCGGACGAGGAGAAGCAGGCGGCTCTGGACAAGCTCGGGAAGGCTGCGGAGATCACGCGCTTCAAGGGACTGGGGGAAATTTCACCGGACGAGTTCAAGTTCATGATCGGTCCGGAGATGAAGCTGGATCCGGTGCGGATGGAGGAGGGGAAGGGAGCCAAGGACATGCTCTCGTTCTACATGGGCAAGAACACGCCGGACCGGCAGGGATTCATCATTGAGAACCTGCGGGAGGAAGTGGTGCGGGAGAGTCTTTGAGGGATATTGGTTATTGGGTTATTGGGGAGTCTCGGTTTGGCGGTTCCGGCTTCGCGCAGAAGCTACGCCGGGACAGGTGGAAACCGAGAGTGCTCGGAATGGATCGTGCTTTAACAATCTGACGGGTTGGCTTGGAGACAGGGTTGAATTTCCACGTGCCAATTTCCAAATAGGTTCCAATCACCAGGTTCCAAATCGGAAAACGACTCGAAGGAGAGGCCTCGTCTCGGGCCCGCACGGTTGTCATTCGGGTGGGAGGA
>JAQCFL010000040.1 GCA_027619375.1 Verrucomicrobiota bacterium
GATCTCTCCCATGCCCATAGGCGTCACTCTACGGCCTGCGGTCTTGTGTCCCGTAGGGACTTCCGACGTTAGCCGGGGCGCTTCAGCCTCCGGAAACCGCCCCCGTTGGAATCCCCGTCGCGTCAGCGCCGGCCCACCCGAGGCGGCCGCCCGAAGAAACCCACCTCCCCTGCCTGCACAATTCGCCGTCCTGATCGGAACCTCCACGCCCAACGAAACCGGCCCCACCGAGAAGCCCAAGTGGGCAGAGGGCGGCACTTCCAATGCCCGGGGTGACTCGCTTTTAGGGGGCTACTCAGCCGCGCCTCGTTCGGCTTTGATTTCTTACTTGGCCGGCCGATCTCCAATTTCCAATTGCTGCCGCTCGTCTTCAATCGAGACATCCCTCCGAACACCGTCGCGACAAGAGGGATCATGAGACAGGCCATGAGCACCCCAGCGACCTTCTGTCCGACGCTCGTTCGCAGGAGCCGCTCAATAAGTAGCAATACTCCGACAATCGCTGCCGCCACTGTAGTCACGACAACCCATTGAGGAATCCCTGGATCAAATTCCTTGCGGATTACGGCTGAAATCCCAAGCGTCCACGCGACGAGTATCACGATCCCAGAAAGCATAGCGGCATAGACGCCGATGTTCCGAATCCATGGGGCATCAGGTGCCCTCATCTTTTTGGCTCAACTGTTTGGTTCAGTCATCCCGACATACTAGTGTGGGATGCGATACTCCAGCCATTTCAACCGACCTCTTTCCATCGGCCATTTGGAGTGCGGTGGCAAAGGGGGCCTTCGACCGACGACACCGCTTTGGGAGGCAGCGCAACGCTTCCGGGAAAAACCACGCGCCTCCGCCCAAGCGGTGTCGCCACCGCTTGGGGGTTCTGCCACCGCACTCCAAATTGACCGCCTGCAAAACAGCCCCCTCTCCCCTGCCCTGCCCCGTCTTCCCCAGCATCTCTCGCGGTGGAAGTAGAGGGCCGCAGAAGGCCGAAATTCAGAAAAATTGACATTCGGGCGATATTCCACCATCCAGAACGCCGTTATCAAACCCGCATGAAACCGTCCCTCAGATTCCTGATCCCCGCCCTCGCCTCCCTGTTGCCGCTCGCCTCCTCTGCCGAGCCCGCCGCGAAACCCCTCAAGGCCCTCCTTGTCATTGGCGGCTGCTGCCACGACTACGCCGCCCAGAAGGATGTCCTGAAGGCCGGCATCGAGGCGCGTGCCAACATCGACATTGATGTCTGCTACTCGCCCGATAAATCCACCAAGCCCACCTTCACCTGCTACGAGAAGGACAACTGGGCCGAGGGCTACGACGTGATCATCCACGACGAATGCTCCGCAGACGTCAAGGACCCCGTCGTCGTGAACCGGATCCTCGATCCCCACCGCAAGGGCGTGCCCGGCGTGAACCTCCATTGTGCCATGCACTGCTACCGCGTGGCTCCGGACTTCAAGAAGTCGCAGGAGTCCGGGACCGATGGCGCGATGTGGTTTGATTACCTCGGCCTCCAGTCCACCGGCCACGGCGCGCAGCAGCCCATCGCGGTGAGCTATGTCGCGGCCTCGAGCCCCATCATCCTCGGCCTGGCCGACTGGACCACCATCAAGGAGGAGCTTTACAACAACGTCAGCATTCACGACACCGCCAAACCCCTGGCCCGCGGCAAGCAGGGCAACCAGGAAACGGTGGTGGTCTGGACCAACGAATACGGCACCGAGAAAACGCGCGTCTTTTCGACCAGCCTCGGCCACAACACCGAGACGGTCGCCGACGAACGCTATCTCGACCTCGTCACCCGCGGCCTGCTCTGGGCCTGCAGCAAGCTCGACAAGGAGGGCAAGCCCCTCGCCGGCTACGGAGTCGCGGCCCCCTGACATCCCGAACGGGCCGCCCGCCCATCCTTCGGGCCTCCACCGGGGTCCACCCCGATCCGGATCCTTCCTCGCGGAGGCCGCCGTCAATCTGGCGGCCCCGCGGCAAGCGGCCCATCAACGGAGTCCTCATTTGTTTGAGGTCTTTCCGCAATGGGCACCGGTATTGCCTCGCACAGCTTCTCCCATCCCGGAAAATTCCACGTATTCGGAAACCCCCGGCACTGCCCTGGCTTCACGGACTGCAGCCGGCAATCCGCACCATCCAGCATGATGCACTCGTGGCTGTCGCCCTTGTCGATCAGCGACAAGCCGGTCCTGTTGGCCCGCAGCCTCGTGTAGCGCTCCGTGAACTCCGCCACCCCCAGTTGGAGAAACGCAGCAATCCGTTCCACCTCGTCCGTCTCCAGGCAGACATCGCCCGGCCACTTGCAACAGGCCGTGCAGCGCTGGCACACGTAATAGACATCTCCGCACTTCGGAGAATCTTCAGCGGGATGCCCACGCATTGCTCTGCGGCAGGGTGATCGAGTCGTTGTAACTTTTCACCTGTGCGAGGAACCCCTGCCATTTGCGTCCCGGCTTCCCGTTATCCAGGAGGAAATGCGGGCAGTTCTTGTTCGCCGGATGCGCGCCATAACGCGGCCAATGGTAATGTGGCACCACCCTGGAAAGCGGGATGTCGTATTCCTTCATCAACCATGCGGCCAGCTTGGCGGTCCGCTCGGTTGTGGCCGCGCGGCTGTTGCCGGGATGCTCACACATTTCGATTCCGATCGAGTAGTGGTTGCCCGGACCGTCGTAGTCCGCATGCCGCCCCTGCTCGGTCGTCGAGAGATGCTGCACAGCCACTTTTTCATCCACTGTATAGTGCCAGGAAAGCTTCCCAAGCTTGCTGTTCTTCAGGGCCAGGGAGTGCCGCCAAGGGTCGGCTCCCTTGCTCCAATTCTGCGTGCTGTGGATCGTGATGTAGCGCGGACGCATCGATTTCTTGGTCCGACCCCGGCAACCGCTGGGCAATAAGTCGCGTTTGACGCTCACCTGCGAAAGCAGCGCGGAGGGGCTCATGCGGCTTCCTCCGGACGAATGGCTCGTGGAAATGAGGGTGGCCGACTGGCCGCTTCCCGGCTTCGGGGTCACATAGGTTTTCACGGGGCGACCGTGAGAATCATAGGAAATGGTTGAGTCTTGAATGCCCTGATATCCGGAAGACGGACGCACCATGACCACATTGGGGCTTGAGGAGCACCCGGTTGCAAACGCCAGCCCGGAGACCAAGAGTAGTTTCAGGAATTTCGATGAAGGCTTGCACATAGTCAGGACCGCTAGACGATCTGCCGATACTAGAGATTTTCCTGCAATTGTGAAGATCTAAGTTGCTGGAAGCATCTGCTTCGGCATCGTTCGCGTCATCGGCAACCCGATTCCAGCACCTGACGCGATCACAGCCGCCGACTTCCTTTCGGACATCGGCCGCATCGATTCTGTTCAACAACGCCTCGCAAAAGTCGGTGGCAAGCAGTGTCAGATTCTCGCTCCGGTCGAACCACCCGCCCACAGCGCCCTCCTTTCCATGCTCGCCATGATGCGCCGCGGGAAACACCAGAGCGGTCGCATCTGGGTGTTGGGCGGATCTCCCCGCCATCGCGATCGGCTCGCCTCTGAAACGCAAGGTTGGGGGCTGTGCTCCGTCGCCCTCCCGGATCATGCCGACGATGGCATCGCCGGCGAGTTGAAGGATCCTGATCGCGATGCGGAACGCATTTCCGTGTTTGAATCGCTCGCCGGGGAGAGAGACGCCATCGATTTGATCTTCGCCTCCATCGACGCCTTCTCCCAACCCGCCCCAGACCCGGTCCAATTCCATCAGCGCTCGGTTACCCTCGCGGTCGGCCACACCCGCGAACCCGCCCAGCTGGAGCAGCAGTTTCTGGAGGCGGGCTTTGAGGAGGTCGCCCAAGTGCATGCCCGACAACAGTTCGCCCGACGCGGCGGAATTCTCGACATCTTTCCCCTCTCCGGACCGCGCCCCGTCCGCATCGAGTTCTTCGATGCCGAAATTGAATCCATCCGCGAGTTCGACCTCGACGCCCAGACCTCGGTGCTCCGCCTCGAACAGGTCAGCCTCTCCCTGACCGCTCCCGATCTCGACAAGCAGCTCGCCGACTGGAGGGCCGGGACCGATCTTGTCGTGGCCATCGAGGAGAATATCCCCGAAGCGCATCTCTTCCTCACCGATGATCCGGTCCGCAGTCGCGATCCCTTCGAGGCCTACGGCACGCCGTTCGCGCATTTCAATGCGGGTGATTTCATCCTCGAAGAGGCCAGACAGAGCACCGTCTTCCATCACATTTCGGATTGGTTGCAGGAAGGATGGACCGTGGGCATCGCCGCCGCCACGGAAGGTGAGCGGGAACGCTTCCTCGAACTCACCGGCAGCCACCTCCCCGCCGACGCCGCCCTTCAGTTCATCGACGTGCCCCTCTCGGAGGGCTTCGTCCTGCGTTCCGCCAAAACTGCGGTGCTCTCACTCACCGAACTCTTCGGCCGCTTCCATGCCGTCGCCCCGTCCCCCCGCCTGCGGCGCCTGGAGGATCAGCGCACCCAGTCCGCCGCGACCGAACTCAACGAACTTTCCGAGGACGATCTCGTCGTCCATGCCGACTACGGGGTCGGCCGCTTTGTCGGCGTCACGAAAAACGATCAGGGCGATGACGAACTCTCCGTGGAATACCGGGATGGGGCCACCCTCCACGTCCCCATCGATCAATCGCACCTCGTCTCCCGCTACGTGGGCGTTGGCGGCAAACCGCCCTCCCTCAGCCGTCTTGGCGACGGACGCTGGAGCAAACTGCGGCAATCGGCGGAACGCGCCATCCGCGACTACGCCGCTCTCCTCCTCCGCACCCACGCCGAACGGGAGGCCGAAAACGGCTATTCCCATCCTCCCGATTCCAAATGGATGTGGGAATTTGAAAATTCCTTTCCCTATTCCGAAACCACCGATCAGTTGCGGGCCATTTCGGAGGTGAAATCCGACATGGAAACCCCCCGCGCCATGGATCGCCTCATCTGCGGAGATGTCGGATTCGGAAAAACCGAGGTCGCCATCAGGGCGGCGTTCAAGGCGGTCACCGGCGGCAAACAGGTCGCCATCCTGGTGCCCACCACCGTCCTGGCCGAACAACACTGGCGCACCTTCCGCGAGCGGATGAGCGACTTCCCCATCCGCGTCGATCTGCTCAACCGCTTCCGCAAACCCTCCGAAGTCCGCGAAACCATCGAAGGCCTCGCCAATGGCAGCGTGGATATCGTCATCGGCACCCACCGCCTCCTCTCCTCCGATGTCCACTACCAGAATCTCGGCCTCGCCATCGTCGACGAGGAACAGCGCTTCGGGGTCCGGCACAAGGAACTCTTCAAGCAACGCTTCCGCCAGATCGATCTCCTCACCCTCTCCGCCACCCCCATCCCCCGCACCCTGTATTTCTCGCTGATGGGCGTGCGCGACATGTCCACCATCAACACGCCGCCCGCCAACCGCATTCCCGTCCACACCTCCATCTGCCCCTACGACGAGCGCATCATCCGTGACGTCCTTCGCCGCGAACTGGAGCGCGAGGGTCAGGTCTTCTTTCTCCACAACCGTGTGAAGAGCATCGAAAAAGTGCGCGACCGTATCCAGAAACTCGTCCCCGATGCCCGCATCCTCGTCGGACATGGACAAATGGAGCGCGATGAACTCGAGGAGGTCATGCACACCTTCGTGGACGGCCGGGCCGACATCCTCCTCGCCACCACCATCATCGAAAGCGGCATCGACATCCCCAACGCCAACACCATCCTCATCGACCGCGCCGACCGATTCGGTCTGGCCGATCTCTACCAGCTGCGCGGCCGGGTCGGCCGCGCCAACCGCCGCGCCTACGCCGTCCTCATGCTCCCCCCCGACCTCATCGCCGGTGGCGACGCCCGGAAACGCATCAACGCCATCCAGCAATACACCGCCCTCGGCTCCGGATTCAAAATCGCCATGCGTGATCTCGAAATCCGCGGGGCCGGCAGCCTGCTCGGCACAAAGCAATCCGGACACATCGCCGCGGTGGGCTTCGATCTCTACTGCCAACTCCTTCGTCAGTCGGTCGAACAACTGAGCGGCAAGAGGGTCAGTCGCCGTTCCAGCGTCGTCCTGCGGGCCGATATCCTCTGCCTTTCCGAAACCCGGGCCGCTTCCGCAGCTGCCGGGCAACTGCCCGCTTACGTCCCCTCCTCCTACATCAGCGACTCCAAACAACGCATCGCTGCCTACCGGGAACTGGCCAGCCTCGCAAACCGGGAGGAGCTAACCGCCCTGGAGACCCGCTGGAGGGATCGATACGGCAGGCTCCCGGCCGAAGTGCTCAATCTGGTCGAAGTTTCAAAAATTCGCATCGAAGCATCCCAAGCCGGTGCCGAATTGGTGGAAATCAAGGGAGACCGGCTCATGGTGCAGCGCAATGGGGGCTATCTCATGCTCGATGGTCGTCGCTTTCCCCGCTTGAGTTCGGGAAAACCCGGGCCTATGCTGCGCGAAGCAGTCAGCTGGCTAGAATCGTTGAACCGATCATGAACTCCTCCGCCTTTTCCGCAGCCGGGGTGTGTCTACACACCATCTTCTCCTCCTCTCGATTAACCTCCCTCAGCGCCGCAGGGCTGATTGGGGTCCTATCGTGGGCGAACCCTCTCCACGCCGCCGTGGAGCTCAACAGCATCGCGGCCACCGTGAACGGCAAGGGGATCACCACCAAGGAGGTTTCCTTTCACATGGCCCCCATCATGAGCGTCCTCCACGCAAAGTTCCCCCGTCAGGGACCGGCCTATGAGAAGGAATTGGGCAAGGCGCGCACCGCCATCCTCGATCGCCTCATCGAAAACAAGATCGTCCTCTCGGAACTCGAGCGCCGTGGCGCGGCCATTCCCGATCACGTCATCGATTCCGAGGTGAAGCGCATCATCAGCGAGGTCTTCAACGGCAGTGAGACGGAGTTCCGTAAATCGCTCAAGGAAAGCGGCATGAACATGCAGGGCTTCCGCGAGTCCCAACAGGAAAAGATTCTCATCCAAGCCTTCCGGGCCCAGCAGTTCAACGACGTTCCTCCCGCCACCTCCAGCGAAGTGAGCGCCCACTACCAAAAACGCCGTAGTGATCTCCGTGATCGCTCCAAGGACAAGGTCACCTACCGCAAGATTTTCATCCGCGCCACTGACCCCGAAAACCCCGGCAGCACTCCCGAATCCCAACTCGCCATCGCCGAAGGCCTCGCCGCGCAACTGCGGGACGGCGCCGACTTCGCGGAACTGGCCATCGCCCACTCCGAAGGGGCGTTCGCCAGTGAGGGCGGCCTTTGGGAGGACGAGGATCGCGTTAACCTCTCTCCCGCTTTTGCCGAGGTCATCTTCGAATCCGAAACCGACACCATCATCGGCCCCCTCAAGGATCCCGCCGGGTTCATCATCATCAAGGTCATCGAGACCAAACCCGGACCTGCTCCTTCCCTCAAGGAAGTCAGCGACCGCATGCGTCAGGAGGTCGAGATCGAGAAAAGGGCGGCCCGCTACAACAAGTGGCTGGAAGTCGTCAAACGCGGCGCCATGATCGAACGCCGCATCTAGGAATGCGGGCTCTCCGATTCCAGTGCTGAAGGGCCACACCCGCGACACCCAACCCCGGAACCTCGGCCATCCCACGGAATTCAATGCGCACCGCAGTCTACGCCGGCAGCTTCGACCCCCCCACCAACGGCCACCTCTGGATGATCCAGGAAGGCCTGCAGCTCTTTGACCGACTCATCGTCGCCATTGGCAGCAATCCGCAGAAATCCTACACCTTCATGATCGAGGAACGTCTCCACCTGCTGAAAATTTCCGTTCCGGCCAGCGACCGCATGGAGATCGCCCACTTCGACAATCGCTACCTCGTCGATTATGCCAAGTCAAAGGATGCCAAATACATCCTGCGCGGCATCCGCACCGCCGCCGACTACGAATACGAGCGGGTCATGCGCCTCATCAATGCCGACCTCGCCCCGGAAATCGATTCGGTCTTCCTCATGCCCCCCCGCGACATCGCCGAACTGAGTTCCAGCATGGTGAAGGGCCTCATCGGCCCCGATGGCTGGGAGGATACCGTGCGCCGTTATGTGCCGGCCCCCGTCTTCGACGCCCTCTCCGCCCGGGGCTCCGCCTAACAGTTTCCGTCCGCCATGCAGACCCTCGTCATCGCCCTCGGTTCGCTCGTCCTCTACCTCATCGCCTACCACACCTACGGCCGCTGGCTGGCGCGAAAAATCTTCCGCCTTGACCCAGACGCGAAGGTGCCGTCCATCGAACTGGAGGACGGCGAGGACTATGTCCCCACGCAGAAAGGCGTCGTTTTCGGTCACCACTTCACCTCCATTGCGGGCACCGGCCCGATCGTCGGCCCCGCCCTCGCCGTCATCTGGGGCTGGGTCCCCGCCCTGCTCTGGGTCCTCTTCGGCTCCATCCTCATCGGCGCCGTGCATGACTTCGGCGCTCTGGTCATTTCCATGCGCCACCGCGGCCAGACCGTTGGCGACATCGCGGGCCGCGTCCTCAGTCCCCGGGCCCGCATTCTCTTCCTCTCCATCCTCTTCATGGCCCTCACCATCGTCCTCGCCATCTTCGGCCTGGTCATCGCGGCCGTCTTCAAGATGTATCCCGCCGCCATCTTCCCCTGCCTCGTGCAGATTCCCATCGCCGTCATCATCGGCGTCTGGTTGCATCGCAAAGGGGTCAACATCCTCGTCCCCTCCATCATCGCCCTCGCTGCAATGTATCTGACCGTTGCCTACGGAAACGTCGGCTTCCTCGGAGCCTTCAACACCTCCCTCGCCGCCTGGCCGACCATCGTCTGGGTCGCCGTGCTGCTCCTCTACTCCTACGTCGCCTCGGTCCTGCCCGTATGGAGCCTGCTGCAACCCCGCGACTTCATCAACTCCCTCCAACTGCTCTCCGCTCTTGGCCTCATCGTGGTCGGCCTGATGGTCGCCGCCTTCATGGGTGGCGCCCCCATCGACGACACCGCCACCCGCCCCGCCCTCGCCATTGCCGCGGAAGCCTATCGGCCTTCCGGGCACGGCGCCCCGTGGATCTTCCCCTTCCTCTTTGTCACCATCGCCTGCGGTGCGGTGTCCGGGTTCCACTGCCTCGTCTCATCCGGCACCTCCTCCAAACAGCTCAAGAACGAAACCGATGCCCAGTTCGTCGGCTATGGGTCCATGCTCACCGAGGGCTTCCTCGCCGTGCTCGTCATCCTCGCCTGCGTCGCGGGCCTCGGCCTCGGCATTCCCGAACTCGTCAATGGCAAGGCAACCGGAGCGATGCTCACCGGCGCCGATGCCTACCACGCCCGCTATGGCACCTGGGCGGGATCCGCCGGACTCGGACCCAAGGTCGGTGCCTTCGTCGATGGCTCCGCAAACTTCATCAAGGCCCTCGGCATCAGTCCCGACTTCGCCGTCGCCCTGATGGGCGTCTTCGTGGCCTCCTTCGCCGCGACCACCCTCGACACCGCCTGCCGACTCCAACGCTACGTCACCCAGGAACTCGGCCGCGCCGTCAAATGCAAGCCGCTCACCAACAAGCACCTCGCCACCATTTTTGCCATCCTCATCGCCGGCCTCATCGCCGCCCTCCCCTCCTCCACCGCTCCCATCGGTCTCGGCGAAGCGTTCTCCGGCGACGTCTCCGCAGTCGAAATCACCACCGTCTGGACTCCGGCCCAGGTGGAAGTGATCAACAACATCGAGAAAAGCGGCGGCGGCCTGGCCGGAGCGACCCTCTGGCTCAACAATTTCTCCGGCAAGGGCGGCCTCCTCCTCTGGCCCCTCTTTGGAGCCACCAACCAACTCCTCGGCGGCCTCGCCTTCCTCGTCATCCTCTTCTGGATGCACCGCCGCAACATCCCCAACTGGTTCATCCTCGCCCCCGCCATTTTCATGCTCCTCCTCCCCGCCAGCGCCATGCTCCTGCAACTCTTCTTCGGCGAGGAGGCCTGGCTCACCGGAGAGGATCCCAACTACCTCCTCTCCGCCTTCGGCCTCGCCACCATCGGCCTGGAAATCTGGATCCTCTTCGAAGCATTTGCCGCCTGGCCCAAGGTCCGCGGCATCCTCGAGGAATCCGCCGACGCCGCTGCCCAGGCCGGCGAAGCACTCCCGGACGGCGGACGCAGCTGTTAGACCACCCCGCACCCGCCATTCCCCGATCCCCCCCGGAGTGCGGTGGCTTGCCGTGCCCCGGCATAGCCGCAGGCGACGACGGGACACCGCCCGGAGGCCGGGGCTTGACCCGCGTGGTGGGTTGGAGTCCTCCACATCGAATGACCTTGCTCCAAAATAGGGTCTGCTCCAAGAAGCGGCTTGGACTTCGTAGGAGCGGAGACACCGTCACCCCCCACCGTCAAGCCGGCCCTGCCCCAAGGCGGAATCAAGCCTCCGCACTCCGGGGTTACCACCTCAATAGCAAATTCCTCCCAACAGTCCGCATCGGGGGCTCGCAAAGTCATCCAAATTGTCCTCAGATGAGGAATTCCCCGCCCTTGGCATCGAATGAGACTCCATCCCATGTATTTCCGCCACTTGCCGCTGATCGTCTCCGCCTCCTTCGCCCTGCTCCCGGTCGGCGCGGAACCCCTTCAGTTCAACCGGGACATTCGCCCCATCCTCTCGGAAAACTGTTTCGCCTGCCACGGCTTCGATGCGAAGAAACGCAAGGCCAAGCTGCGCCTCGACCTGGGGGAGGAGGCCGTCAAAACGAATGAATTCGGCGATGCCGCCATCGTCCCCGGAAAGCCGGACGAAAGCCTGATCTGGATCCACATCACTTCCGACGATCCGGAGGAGGTCATGCCGCCCCCAAAGTCCCTCAAGAAACTCGACTCCGCCCAGAAGGAGACCCTCCGCCGCTGGATCGAAGAGGGCGCCCCGTATCAACGGCACTGGGCCTTCGAGCCTCCCGAGAAAACGCCGGGCGCCGGAATCGATCCGTTTATTGTTGCGGCCCTCCAGAGCAAGGGGCCGGCGCTCTCGCCGGAAGCCGATCGGCCCACCCTGATCCGGCGCGTCAGCATGGCGCTCACCGGCCTGCCGCCCACCCTCGCGGAGATCGACGCCTTCCTCGCCGACCCCGCGGACGGCGCCTACGAACGCATGGTCGATCGCTTCCTCGCCTCGCCGCATTTTGGCGAGGAGATGGCGCGCCACTGGCTCGATGTCGCAAGGTATGGTGACACCCACGGCATGCATCTCGACAACGAGCGCCAAACCTGGGCCTTCCGCGACTGGGTGGTGTCCGCCTTCAACCGCAACCTGCCCTATGATCAATTCACCATCGATCAGCTCGCGGGGGACCTCTTGCCGAACCCCTCGCAAGACCAGCTGGTGGCGACCGGATTCAACCGTTGCAACGTCACCACCGGTGAGGGCGGCAGCATCAACGCGGAACTCCTCTACCGCTACGCTGTCGATCGCGCCAGCACCACCGCACAGGCCTGGCTCGGACTCACTGCGGGCTGCGCGGTCTGCCACGATCACAAGTACGATCCCATCACCACCAAGGATTTCTATTCGCTCTACGCCTTCTTCAATTCCAACGCCGACCCCGCTATGGATGGCAACGCCCTCCTCACCAAACCGGTCACGAAGGTCAAGGCGCCCGGCTATGACGCGAAGATGCAGGCCTTCACCGAGCGCGAATCCGCCATCCAGGAGCGGATGACGGCCGAGGCCGCCACCCTCGTTTACCAGGACCCCGCCGACCTGGATCCCCTGCCCGCGGCCCGGGAAATCGAGCAGGTGTGGTTCGAAGACGCCTTCCCGGCCGGGGCGCAGGTCGCCGCCTCGGGCCATCCCGTCACCTTCGTTGAGGAGCCCGTGGCAAGCGGATCGAAATCGCTCAAGCGAAGCGGGGCCGGCATGGCGCAGGACTACTACCAGGCCGGGGCCCAGCCGCTGACCGTGCCGGTCGCGCCAAAGTTCTTCGTGCACATCTACCTCGACCCCCTCGATCCGCCGGAGGAGGTCATGATCCAGTTCCACACCGACCAGTGGAAGCACCGCGCCCTCTGGGGCGACGACATCATTGAGTTCGGCGCGAAGGGTACCACCGAACGCTTCGTGGCGGGCCAGTTGCCGAAACCGGGCGAGTGGGCGCGCTTCGAAATCGAGGGCAGCAGCATGGGCCTTACCGCCGGGATGAAGGTGGTGGGCTTTGCCTTCACGGTGCACGGCGGCACCGCCTACTTCGACAAGATGGGCGTGATCGGTCGCACCGATCCGGCCGCCGATCCGGCCCTCTCCTTCACCGCATGGCGCCAGGCCCAAGCCGGGAAGGACACTCCCGGAGCGCCGAACGATCTCAAGGCCTGGCTCAAGGAAGGTCCGGCCAAGGAGCGCCGCCCGGAGGAAGTGCAGCGGCTGCGCGATTACTTCGTGCAGCAGGTCTGCAGCGCTACCCGCGAGCACTTCGCCGCCCTCCACACCGAACTCGCCACAGTGCAGAAGGAGCGGGCCGACTCCGACGCGGCGGTGCCCTCGACCTTCATCTTCAACGACCTCCCGCAACCGCGGCCGAGCTTCGTGATGATTCGCGGCCAGTACGACACCCCCGGCGAACCGGTGGTGCCCGCCACTCCTGCCGTCCTCCCGCCTCTGAAGCAGGCCGGGGAGCGGGCCAACCGCCTCGATCTCGCCCGCTGGCTGGTCGCTCCCGAGAATCCCCTCACCGCCCGCGTCGCGGTGAACCGCTTCTGGCAGCAGATGTTCGGCATCGGACTGGTGAAAAGCAGCCACGATTTCGGCACCCAGGGATCCCTTCCGAGCCATCCGGAGTTGCTCGACTGGCTCGCCGTCTCATTCCGGGAAGGCGGCTGGGACGTGAAACAGCTCGTCCGTCTGATGGTGACGAGCCGTGCCTTCCGCCAGCAGAGCAGCGCCCCGTCCGAGAGCTGGGCGAACGATCCCGAAAACCGGATGCTGTCCCGCGGACCGCGCTTCCGGCTCGATGCCGAGCAGATCCGTGACCAGGCCCTCTTCGTCAGCGGCCTGATCAATCTCGACTTCGGCGGCAAGGGCGTGAACCCCTACCAACCTCCGAACATCTGGGAGCCGCTCGCCTTCGGTGGTTCCAACACGCGCTACTACAAGCAGGACACGGGAGCCGACCTCTATCGACGCACCCTCTACACCTTCCTGAAGCGCACCGCCCCCCACCCGCTCATGGAAAACTTCGACATGCCCTCCCGCGAGTCGTCGTGCATCCGGCGTGACCGCACCAACACTCCCCTGCAGGCCCTTCAACTCATGAACGACGTGCAGCATTTCGAAGCGGCCCGCGTCTTCGCGGCCCGCATCATGGGGGCCGATCCAAGCCCCGCCGGCCGGGTGCGGTTCGCCTACCGCAGCGTCCTCTCGCGTCCCCCATCCGACGAGGAAACCGCGATCGTGCTCGAGTTCTTCGACGCTCAACTCGCAAAATACAAGGCCGCTCCCGCCGAGGCCAAGAAGGCCGTCACCTTCGGGGAATCCCCGCCGCCCGCCGGACTCGACGAACCCGAACTAGCGGCGTGGGCGCTCGTCGCCAACCTCATCCTCAACCTCGACGAAGCGATCGTCCGCAACTGATCACCACCCATGAACCCATTTCTCGAACATCAGCTCCTCCAGACCCGCCGCCAGTTTTTCGGGGACACCGGTCTGCGGCTCGGCGGCATCGCACTTGCCTCCATCCTCGCCTCCCAGGAACGCAGCCGGGCCGCGTCCTCCACCGTGCATCCCGCCCTGCCCGGTCTGCCCCATTTCGCCGGAAAAGCCAAGTCGGTGATCTACCTGCACATGAACGGCGGCCCCTCCCAACTCGATACCTGGGACTACAAGCCCGGACTCGTCGATCAGTTCGACAAGGACCTCCCCAAGGACTTCCTCGGACCGCGCATCACCACCATGACCAGCGGCCAGGGAAAATTTCCGGTTGCCCCCAGCAAGTTCCAGTTCGCCCAGCACGGCGAGTGCGGACGCTGGGTCAGTTCGCTTCTGCCCCACACCGCCAAGATCGTCGACGACATCGCGGTGGTGAAGACCGTGCACACCAATGCCATCAACCACGACCCGGCCTGCACCTTCGTGATGACCGGCTCGGAAGTCCCGGGGAAACCGAGCATGGGCTCGTGGATTTCCTACGGCCTCGGCGCGGAGACCAGCGACCTGCCCGCCTTCGTGGCGATGGTCCCGAACTTCCCCAGCGGCTCCAATGCCCAGGCCCTCTTCAGCAGGATGTGGGGCCCCGGCTTTCTTCCCGGCAAACACAGCGGAGTCGTCCTCCGCGGCGGAGCCGATCCCGTCCTCTACCTCGAGAACCCGCCAGGAATCGATCACCGCGACCGGCGCGCCATGCTCGACGCCCTCGGCAAACTCAACACGCGCAGCTTCGAAAAGTTTGGCGACCCCGACATCCAGACCCGCATCTCACAGTACGAGATGGCCTTCCGCATGCAGTCCAGTGTCCCCGAACTGACCGACCTCGACCAGGAGTCCCAATCGACCAAGGACCTTTACGGCCCCAATGTCGACAAGCCGGGCTCCTTCGCCCGCAGTGCCCTCCTCGCCCGCCGCCTCGTCGAGCGCGGGGTGCGCATGGTGCAGATCATGCACCGCGGCTGGGATTCACACGGCAACCTTCCAAATGAGCTCGGCAACCAGTGCCTCGATACCGACCAGGCCTGTGCCGCCCTCGTCACCGACCTCAAGCAGCGGGGCCTGCTGGACGAGACCCTCGTGGTGTGGGGCGGCGAGTTCGGGCGCACCGTCTACTCGCAGGGCAAGCTGACCCGGGAAACCTACGGTCGCGACCACCACCCACGCAACTTCTGCATGTGGATGGCCGGCGGCGGCATCAAGGGGGGCGTCGAACTCGGCGAAACGGATGAGTATTCCTACAACCCGGTGGCCGACCCGGTCCACATCAACGAGATCAATGCCACCATTCTGCACTGCCTCGGCATCGACCACGAGACCTTCACCCTGCGCTACCAGGGCCTCGATCAGCGCCTCACCGGAGTGGAACCAATGAAGGTGATCAAAAAAATCCTCGCCTAACCCGCCGCTCCTCTCCCCCCGGAGCGCGGTGGCTCGACACCGCCCGGAGGTCGGGGCTTGACCCGCGTGGTGGGTTGGAGTCCACCGCACTATAAGATCACCACCCCCCCCCCACCCGCCACTCCTCGATCAACTCGCCCGGACAGTCATCCAAAAAGCGCGAAGGCCGCTGAATCACATCGCCCGTGTAGCTCCGCGGATTGATCTGCGGGTAAACCAAATACAGCTCGTTCATGGCCCGGGTGATGGCCACGTAGAACAAGCGCCGCTCCTCCTCCAGCATGTCTTCGTCCTCCGCATCGAGCACCCGCCCATTCGGAAACATCCCGTCGGTCAACCAGATCACAAAGACCACCTTCCACTCCAGCCCCTTCGCCTGATGCACCGAGGACAGCGTCAACTGCTCCGGATCCGGCTCCGAACGCCGCCCGGAGGGATCCCCGTCCACCGCCGACATCAGCGAGAGCTGCGCCAAAAACTCCTGCACATCCTCGAAGCCCTCCCCATACGACATGAGCTGCTCGATGTCCGAGCGCCGGTGTTCGTAGTTGTCGAAACTCTCCCGCATGTACTCGTCATAGACGCCTTCCAGCACGCTGAAGAGCATGTCCGAAGGCCGCGCGAATTCCCCCCCCGCCACCAACTCATCCATCGTCAGCGCAAGCTGTTCCCATTGCTTGAGCGCCTTCTTCGGCGCCGGCAGCGCCAAAAATGTCTCCGACAGGCTCGCCGGCACCCCCTCCTCCTTCGCCACCGCGCTCTTCCGCCAACCGGCCCAAAGCTTGTCCGCCGCCTTCGGCCCGACTCCCGGCAAGAGCATCACCATCCGCTTGAAGCTCACCTCGTCCTTCCGGTTCGTCACGAAGCGCAGAAAGGCCCCCACGTCCTTGATGTGGGCCTGCTCGAAAAACCGCAGCCCGCTCGTGATCTGAAACGGAATCCCCCGGCTGGTCAGCTCCATCTGCAACTCCAGACTCTGGTGATGGGCCCGGTAAAGCACCGCAATGTCCTCCAACTCCACCCCCTCCTCATCCCGCAAATCCAAAATCCGCTGCGCCACAAACTGCGCCTGCGTCGAAGGATCCTCCACCGGCACCAGCGCCGGCAAGGTCGCCCCGGCCGGCCGGGCGGCGATCAATTCCTTCGCAAACTGCTTCCGGTTCGCCCGGATCGCCGCGTTCGAAAGATTCAGGATCGCCGGCACACTCCGGTAGTTGGTCTCGATCCGAAACACCTCCGCCCCCGGATACCGCTCCGGGAATCCCAGGATGTTCCCCATGTCCGCCCCCCGCCACGAGTAAATCGACTGCGCGTCATCGCCCACCACCATCAGGCCCTGCCCCTCCCCCACCAACAGGTCGATCAACTCGCACTGCACGTGGTTGGTGTCCTGATACTCGTCCACCAGGATGTAGCGGAACTTCTTCCGATACAGCCGCAGCAATTCCTCGTCCTTCTGCAGCAACTTCAGGGTCAGCACGAGGAGATCGTCGAAATCCATCGAGTTGATCTGCAGCTTCTTCTTCCGATAGGCCTTCTCGACCCGCTGGATGTCCTCCATCCATTCCTCGAAATACGGATACCGCAACTCCACGATGTCCTGCAGCGTGTCCGCCGTGTTCACCACCAGGCTGAAAATCGAGATCAGCACATCCGGCTTCGGAAAGCGCTTCCCCTGCGTGTCAATATCGCAGGAGGCGATCACCGTGTTCATCAGGGACTTCTGATCGTCCCGATCCATGATCGAGAATGATCGCGTAAACCCCAACTCCTCCCCGTGCCGGCGCAGCATCCGGCTTCCGATCGAGTGGAAGGTCCCTCCCCACAGCTCGCTGATATCCCGCGGCACCAGCCCCCGCACCCGCTCCATCATCTCCTTCGAGGCCTTGTTGGTGAAGGTCAGCAGCAGGATATTCTTCGGCTCCACCCCCTGATCCAACAGATACGCCACCCGGTATGTCAGCGTCCGCGTCTTTCCCGATCCCGCCCCGGCGATCACCAGGGACATCCCGGGAGGAGCACTCACCGCCGCATACTGCTGCTCATTGAGCTCCGCCGCATAGTCTATTCCCGACGACCCCTTCGCCTCAGGCCGCTTCAAGTTGTATTCCCGCGCCATAGCCAGCAATTCCGCCAATCAGGCGTCTTCCGGAAACTCCTTGTCCACAGCCGCGTCGGCCTCGTCCAGACTCGCCCCGGCATCCACCTTCGCCGCGTACGATTGGAAACGCCTCAACTCCTGCTGCACCACCGGGATCATGATATAGACCCCCAGCAGGTTCGGAATACTCATCGCAAAGAGCGAGGCATCGGAGAAGTTCACTGCGTTCCCCATTGCCAGTGAGGCACCGGCAACCACCACCAAACAGAAAATCACCTTGTAAACGAATCCCACCGCATAGTTTCGCCCGAACAAATACTGCCACGATTGCAGCCCATAGTAGCTCCAAGTCACTAGGGTTGAAAACGCGAAGAGAAGCACGCAGACAAACAGCACATACTTGAACGCACTGTGCACGGTCTCGAAGGCAGCGGAGGTCAATCCAATCCCGAAGGCATTGTCATTGTTGGAAGGTTCTCCCAAAACAAACGACTTTTCCCCAACCATGAAGTTCGCTGTCTCTCCATCGAACTGCATGGAGGTCACGATCACCAAGGAAGTCATCGTGCAAACCACCACTGTGTCTAGAAACGGCTCCAGGAGTGCAACGATTCCCTCAGAGGCCGGTCTTCTGGTCCGCGCGGCGGAGTGGGCGATCGGCGCCGATCCGATGCCGGCCTCGTTCGAGAACGTCGCCCGTCGCATTCCCCAGATAAACGCCGCGAGAAAACCTCCGGTCACTGCCGCCCGTGGCTGAAAGGCCTCACTGAAGATCAAGCCGATCGCCCGGGGAATGCCATCGATGTTGACGATGAGGACGAGTAAGGCGCTGATCACGTAAATGACGCACATCGAGGGCACCAGCTTCGCCGTCACTTTCCCGATCGCGTTGATCCCACCGATGATCACCAAGGCCGTAAAGAAGGCCATGATAAGGCCGAACACCCACTGGTTCTGGCCAAAAAAGCCCTCCTCACCACCGGTAATGTTGACCAGCTGGGATGTCACCTGATTCACCTGGAAAATATTCCCTCCGCCAAACGACGCAAAGATGCAGAAGATCGCAAAAAACACGGAGAGCACGGCACCAACCGGACCGAGGCCACGCTCGGCCAATCCCCGCCGCAGGTAATACATCGGCCCTCCATGCACCGCCCCCTTGTCGTCGATCGTCCTGTATTTCACACCAAGCGTGCACTCCGCGAACTTGGTCGCCATTCCCAGGAAACCGCTGAGGAACAACCAGAACGCCACGCCGGGACCCGCGATCGAAATCCCAATCGCCACACCGGCAATATTACCCAATCCCACCGTCCCCGAGACCGCAGTGGCCAGGGCCTGAAAATGGGAGATGTTTCCGGGGTCACTCTCGTCGCTGTATTTTCCCCGCACAGTTCGCAGGGCGAGTCCGAAACAGCGGATGTTCACGAACTTGAACACGCAGGTGAAGACAAGCCCGGCGAGTGCCAACCAAACAATCACCCAGAGGACATCGTAGCCATTGATCGTGATCGCCGAAAAAATCGATTCCACAAACCACCCCGTGGCCCACCCAAACCCATCATCAATTTTCTGATCGATCGTCTTCGGCTTCTCTGTCTCTTTCACCGCCGTCTCCGCCGCAGGCGCTACTTCCCTCTCCGCCGCCGCATCCCCCACCGGAGGCACCGCGTCCTGCGCCATCAGACCCGGATCGGCGCAGACCAGCAAAAGGACGGCGAGACTCAAGATCCAACCAAGGCGGGAAACAAACGTTCGGCTCATCACCCGCCCAGCATGGCCATCCACCTTGTCGGGGACAAGACGGAAGGAGAGATTTGCGGCCGTGGATTTTTTTGAAAAAATCGAGCGCCGGAGCTGTGCCAGTGCGGTGGCCAAACCCCAAGGGGTGCCGACACCGCTTTGGATTGCGCAGGGCACGCCGATCTCCACCTGCCCCCCGCGCCCAGCCCCCCCCG
>JAQCFL010000041.1 GCA_027619375.1 Verrucomicrobiota bacterium
CTGGCGGAGGCGGAATCGACGGCGTCGTTGAAGCGATAGACGAAGATGGGGAGGCGGGAGTCGCCGTGGTGGAGGGATTGACTGCCGTAGAAGGGGGGGGCGGGGAGGGTGCCAAGTTCGCCGGCCTCGATGGGGGAACCGTCGGCGAAGGCCTGGCCCTCGCGCATGGTGAAGGTGTAGGTCTTGCCGAGTTGGGGGAGGGTGGTGACCTGGAGTTCGGCGACCTCGGGCGCGGTCCAGCGAAGGACAACGTCGAGGGGCGGGGTAATGTCGAGGTAGTTGTTGGGGGCGGCCTGGCCGACGAGGTCCGCGGAGACGACCGGTTTGGCGAAGGAGAGGGTGAATTTCGTCTCGGGGGAGAGGGTGTCGGTATCGCTCTGGAGTTGGGGGACGGCGAAGGCGAGGGTGGAGGTGAGGAAGGAGAGGAGGAGGGTGGCTTTCATGGCGAACGGTTGGATGAATTGAGTTACGGGAGAGGGGGTGCGTTGGTTTTCGAGGAGATAGGAAAGGTTGGTTAAGGAGCGCGGCGACGGATGTCGTGGACCTTAGCTTTTTAGCGTCGCGGCGGCGTTTTGGAATCTAAGAAAGATGGAAAGATCTAGTTGATGTTTGTCGTTGATCGCGGTGATGACAAGGCGTCCGGCGGTCAGCGCGAAGAGGGCGATACCGATTCCTGCCCAGTTGATGCTTCCCCTGACGGGGTTGTGACGGGATTTATTCACGGCGGCCAGCGTAGGGGGGAGAGGGCGGGGTGGCAAGGAAGCGTCAGCTGGATGGGGCTGCGATTCTTGGGATGGTGGGGGAGTTTCGGGCGAGAGCTGCGGTTATGGCTTGCGAGCCTGAATTCTCCGGGGACGACCGAGAACCGGCCTCTCCCACTTGTTCAGGGTAGGTCCCCTTCGGGCAAGTCCTCCAGCGTGTTGTGGAAGTCCCGCTGGCCTGCCGAGTCGAAGAAAGCGCGGTCAAATCCGTCTTCTAGTTTGATGGGGCGGAAGGCGGCGGTGCCGTCGGTACGGAGGGACTCCGCGAAGCGGTAGAAGAGGCGAGTGTCGTCGGTGATGATCCAAGCGGCATCCTTGACTACGGCTTGGGCGATGATCTTGATGTCGTCTTTCAGGGCGGAGCGGGGTTGGCCTTCGCGATCAAAGGCGGGGCGCTGCAATTCGGCTGCTTTTTGGGCATCATCCCAGTTGAAAGGAAGGACCACGCAGGATCGGAGAATGTCGGGTGGGATGGGCTGTCGGACGCAGAATTCGGAGACGACAATGGTGGGGAGAAGGATGGGGATGCCTTCCTCGGTGACATAGCGCCAATAGCGGAGGGCGGCGTCGTGGTTTGCCCTTTGCTTGTCGGCGAGGGTGATCAGGTAACTTGTGTCGATGAGGAAACCGGCCGACATCAGGAGGCTCCTCTCAGTTCGTTGACCCAGGTGGCGGCATCAGGGATTTCGGCCCATGCCTTGCTGCCGACGTCGATGAAGCGGTTGAGGGCGGCTTCGTCGTAGCCGGGATTGTAATCCTCGAAGGTCAGGAGGCGGAAGTGCCGGAGTTCTCCTGTCTTAAAGTGTTGCTCGGCTTCTACCCGGACGAGGACCTTGCGATAGAGTCGGTTTTGTTCCTGATCGTGAAGGTATCCCTGATTGGAGCCGATCCGGACTACTTTACCGGAGTCATCCAATCTGATGTGGACGTTGGCCTTCTTGCTGCCCCCCATGTCGGTGACTTCGCCAAACAAATATTTTTCGACCTTCACCCATGGCACGATCTGGCCGATCCTGTAGTCAGTGCGGGCACTGAGTTCGATGGGCTGGAATTTCGGTTCGTCAGAGCGAATGGAATAGTGGAGATCGTCGCTGGCCTTGGCGTGGGCTTGCCAGGTGGAGATGACCTTGGCGCGGTTCGGATCGATTTCCCCGAGGGAGTCTTGGCGAGCCAAGGTGTGGAGGTCGGACTCCAGGGAGGAGTAGAGAAGGATGGGTAAGAGGGTGACCAGCTTGTAGGAACCGGGTTCGATCCGCACGTGCACCTCCTCGAGCGGGAGGCGTTCGCTGCCGGTGAGAAATTCCGCGACTTGCTTGTTGAATTCGTTGAAGCGGGCAAAGCCGATGGATGATGGGGTGATCTCCACCCCATTATTGCGGTCCCGCAGGACGAACTCGATTTCCCGTTCCTGATTCACTCGTTGTCCCGACAGCATGCACCAGTTTTCAGGTCGCCTCAAGCCCGGGGGCGTAGGGGGTCTTCAACGTGCGCTTCGCGGCTCCGGCGAATTTTCCCGGAGCGAGTGCGGTGGAGTTTGGGCCGGTGCTGCCGGGGGTGTGGACGGAGCTGAGTTTTTCGATTGATGAGCTCAGTCCGAACTCGTGACCTTTGAAGGGACGGATTTTGAGACGGTGTTCGGGAACATTGGGAATTTGTAGGTAGGGGCGAGTGTGCCTGTGGGATTCGAGATGGATTCGACCCTGTATAGTTTTGACCTGGACAAGGTCTCGGTGACGACCGTTCCCGAGCCTGCGGCGATGGGGTTGCTGGGGTTGCTGGGGTTGCTGGGGGTGGCGGTGCCGGGACTGCTGACTCGTCGGAGGAAGGAAGAGTGATGGGATTCACCTGATGTTGGTTTCCTCCGGGGGCATGCTGGGGTCGCGGCGGGGGAAAATCTGACAGGCAGGGCTCGTATTCGCTCGATCATGGGCAAATAATGCCCATTAATCGCTTTTGTGAGCATATTGCGCCCATCCCGCAAGGGGAGCCTGTATCGGCAATTGGTGATTCCCTTCTCGGCGTTCATGTTGCTTGCGCTGGTCGGTTTGGTGGCGTGGGTTTCGTGGTGGTATGGGCGGGAGTCGTTGCGGCGCTTTGAGCAGGTGGCGATCACCAATGCGGCCTTCATGGATCAGATGAGGCTGCCGCAGACCAGGCAGATGGCGGAGCGCCTGTCCTCGGTCCTCGGAGTGGAGGTTGGGTTTACGCTGCCGGGCGGGGATGTTGTCGGGTCGTCGGGTGACGGTTGGCCGGAGCGTGGGCTGTGGGGGGTGGTCGAAAAGAAGGGAGAGGGCACGCTGCGTGTGGATGGTCACGATGTGACGATTGTGCCGTTGAAGGGGTCGGGGCAGCGTTTGGTGCTGTCGCGACGGAGTGCGGCGGGGTTGGCGGGGCCGGGGGCGGTGGCATTGGTGCCGGCCCTGATCCTGACTGCCACCTGTGGGGCGATCGCCTTCCTCATGGCCCACCGCATTGTCCGGCCGCTGACCCTTTTGACCCAGTGGCTTCCCAACATCCAGAAGGCGCCGGACCAGGCCGAGCCGGTGCCGGAGAGCGTGGCGGGGCGGAGCGACGAGCTTGGTCAGCTGGCGCGGTCGATTGAGGACACCCGCCGGAGGCTGCTGGAGGAGCAAGAGCTGCGCCAGCGGTCCGAGCGGCTGGCGACCCTGGGCCGGATCGCGACCAGCCTGGCACACGAAATCCGGAACCCTGCGGCGGCGATCCGCATGCACGCCGACCTGCTCGAATCTGCCGCCGACGAGGGTCGTTTGGAGTCCATTCGATTGATTGGCGAGGAAGTGGACCGCATCACGGACTTGGTCAATCAATGGTTGTTTGTGGCGCGGGCGGCTCCCCCGGAGAAGGGTCGGCACGAGTTGGGGGAGATTCTCGCGGCGGTGGGGCGCCGTTTGCTGCCAGCCCTGAATCATGCCGGGGTGGTCCTCTCGCTTCCGACCCGCGCATCGGACGGGGAGCATGCCATCGAGTGTGACCGGTTGCGCCTCGAACAGGTGGTGCGGAATCTCCTGGTGAATGCCGTGCAAGCCATGCCGAGGGGCGGGGAGGTGTTGGTCGGCCTGGGCCGCCGGGGCGACCGGGTGGAGTTGACTGTGCGCGATGGGGGGAGCGGATTCAGCGAAGAGGCGCTGCGGAGGTTTGGGGAGCCGTTTTTCTCGGAACGGGAAGGCGGGATGGGGATCGGGCTGACCCTGGTCCGGGAGGTGGTGGAAGCACATGGGGGGACGACAGAGGCGTCGAACTGTCGCTCTGGCGGCGGCGTGGTGCAGGTGTCACTGCCTGCGTATGAAGCGAACCAGAAGCGATGAGCCAGTCCACGATCCTGATTGTCGAGGACCAGCACGCTTTGGCGTTGGCGCTGGCGGCGGCGGTGTCCCAGGTGGGTGCGGCGAGCAAGCTTGCGCCCACCGCGGCCCAGGCGCGGGAGCTTCTGGAAGGAGGGGCTTCGTTCGAAGGGATGATTCTTGATATCGGGCTGCCGGACGGAAACGGACTCGAGTTTCTGGCGTCGCTTTCCGCCGAGCGGCGGCCGCCGACGATCGTGGTGACCGCGCACGGCGAGATCCAGAACACCATTGAGGCCCGCAAGCTGGGGGTGGTCGAGTTTTTGACCAAGCCGCTCGACTTCGGGGCGTTTCAGAATGCCCTGCGTCGAATGTTGGAGTCCAGTGTCTCGAAAGGAAAAAAGGCGGTGGCGGTGGCGGAGGGTCTGGCCTTCATTGGGGCGGCGGCGTCGATGCGAACAGTCTTCCGGCAGATCGCGCACAGCTGTGCCTCGGACGATCCGGTCCTGGTGCGGGGGGAGACGGGCACGGGCAAGTCCCATGCGGCGCGCCTGATCCAGACCAACAGCGCGCGAGGAGGGCCGGCCCACGTGCTGGCGGCGGGGCCGGCGACAAGCATTGGCGAGTTGGAAGCCGCCCTGGGCGGGGCGGGCAAGGGGGTGCTGATCATCGAGGACGTCGGGCAGCTGGCTCCGGACCTGCAGGGGGTTCTGGTGGGGCGGATCGGGGAAGAGGAGTCCGGGGAATTTCCGCGACTTGTCGCGACGAGTGGTGACGCGCTGCACGAGCGGGTCAGGGACGGGTCCTTTCGCAGTGACCTGTATTATCGGCTGCAAGTGCTGGAGGTGCGCTTGCCTCCGCTGCGGGAACGGCTGGAAGACCTGCCCGCCTTGGTGTCCTATTTCATCGGGCAATTGATGCCGGGTCGGGTTGTGGAAGTGTCCGACGCGGCTTGGCGGCGGCTGTCGATACACGATTGGCCGGGTAATCTGTTGGAGCTCCGGAATTCGGTGGCCTACGCCCTGACCGTGAATCCGGGCGCCACGGTGGTGGATGAGTGGGATCTGCCGCCTTATTTGGCGGGTGGGGGGGAGGGGGGCGGCGAGCGGATGCCGCTGCGGCTCGGGCAGGCGCTCGATGGGTGGCTTGATGAGCGACTGAGCGTGGAGGAGGGACCCGTCTATCGCGAACTGTCCGAAGCCTTGGAGGCGGAATTGATCCGGCGCCTGTTGAAACGCTACGATGGGAAGCTGGCAAGGTTGGCAGCGGCGCTGAAGGCGAATCGAACCACGCTGCGCAAGCGCTTGAATGAGTCTTGATGGTCGCACTTTGTGCAGTGGCTGGCCAAATGTTGTTCAGTTGTCTGATTCCGGTGCGATCCGTCTTCTCTGGGTTGAGGGACCGGCTGATTCCTGTTGTGGTCGCGGCATGGAACCACCATTTTCCTCCTCCCGCCGACTTCAGCCGTTTGGGATGTCCCGATACCGGACCGTGATGCGGGTCGTTGGTCTCGCGACCTGCATCGCGGGTGGGGCAGCCGGGGTTCAGGCGGCTCCGGAGGTCCTGCCGGAAGTGGTGGTGACGGCGAGTCGGGAGGTGGAGGAAGCCGGGGAGGTGATGCATTCGGTGGAGGTGGTTGAGGGGGAGGAGTTTGTGGAGAAGGGGTATCGGACCGTGCCGGAGGCGCTGGAGCAGACGCCGGGGGTGTCGGTGCAGAAGACCACGCACGGGCATGGGTCGCCGTTCATCAGGGGATTCACGGGGCGGCAGAACTTGTTGTTGGTGGACGGGATTCGGATGAACAACAGCACCTATCGGGGAGGGCCGGTGCAGTATTGGAACACGTTGGACGGTTTCGCGATGGAGCGGATGGAGTTGGTGAAGAGCCAGGGGTCGGTCCTGTATGGGAGTGATGCCTTGGGGGGGACGTTGAATGTGTTGTCGCGGGGGAGTGGCTTTGAGGCGGAGGGGCCGGGAATGTTCTGGGGGGGGACGGGGTTTTATCAGTATCGGACGAACGGGGAGAGCCAGGTGGGACGCTTGGAGACGCGGTTTGGAGAGGGCGGAAAGTGGGGGGTTTTGCTGGGAGTGACGGGGAAGGATTTCGGGGACATCCGCGACGATGCGGTGGGGTTGATGCGGCACACGGGCTATCCCGAGCAGGACGTGGATTTTAAATTCGAGATGCTGGTGGATCCGGACGTGAAGGTGACCCTGGCGCACCAGTATTTGAATCAGGACGAGGTGTATCGCTGGCACAGCACCGTTTTCAACGATGTGAGTTGGAACGGGACGGCGACGGGGACCTTTCCGGTGCGAATGTATGATCAGGAGCGGAGTTTGAGCTACCTGCGGTTCGAGGGGGCGAACGGGGAGGGATTTGTGCAGAACTGGTCGGCGACGGTGTCGTATCAAAAAACGCAGGAGAGCGAGCATCAGGACCGGAGTCCGACGGACAGGCGTCTGGGGGTGGTCGAGGTGGAGACCTATGGGTTGGACGTGCAGATGGAGAGTGCGGTGGGGGGCGGGAGTCTGGTGTATGGGGTGGACTACTATGAGGATCACATCGATGCGGTGGGCTGGCGGACGGGCAAGGATCCGCGGAGTCAGCGGCCGATGGCGGATGATTCCGAGTATCGGTTGGGGGGGGTGTTTGCGCAGTATCGGCGGCCGGTGAGTGAGCGTTTTGAACTTGCGGGAGGGGTGCGTTACACCCGGGCGGAGGTGGAGTTGGGGAAGCTGTGGGATGGGGCGATGGATGTGTCGGCGCGGGATGAGTGGGACAGCGTGGTGTTCAATGTGCGGGGGCTGTATCGGCCGAGCGAGGCGTGGAGCATTTATGGTGGGGCGAGTCAGGGGTTTCGGGCGCCGAACGTGGACGATCTGAGTGGGAATTTGACGTCGCGGAGTGGGTTGGATTCGATGGGTTCCTTGGATTTGTCGCCGGAGAAGACGTGGACCTTTGAGTTGGGGACGCGAGTGGAGAATGCGGCGTGGGAGGTGGGCGGGGCGGTGTTTTACACGCTGGTGGATGACTTGATCACGACCGTGCCGGTGGCGATGGGGAGTTCTACGGTGGTCTCGACCAATGCGCAGGATGCGGAGATTTACGGAGTGGAGTTGGATGCGGCGTGGCGGTTTGCGGGGGGCTGGACGCTGTCGGGGTTTGTGACCTGGCAGGAGGGGGAATCGGAGACGCCGCTCTACGTTGGCGGGCCGGTGGAGGAGCAATGGGTGAGTCGACTGTCGCCGTTGCGGGGGAGCGTGGCGCTGCGTTACGACGCGCCGGACGAGCGGTGGTGGGTGGAAGGGCGCGTCATCGCGGCGGACAAGGCGGACAAGCTGAGCGAGGGAGACAAGGGGGACACGCAGCGGATCCCGCCAGGGGGGACGCCGGGGTATGTGGTGGCCTCGTTGCGCGGCGGGTGGGAGGTGAGCGAGGATGTGTCGCTGACGCTGGGGTTGGAGAATCTGACGGATGAGGACTACCGGATTCACGGGTCCGGGGTGAATGAATCGGGGTTTGGGGCGGTGATCGGGGCGCGGGTGGGGTTTTAGCGCCGGGGGCGCGGGTATTGGTTATCAGTTATTGGTTATTGGGGAGAGGAGTGGAGGTGTGCCGCGGGAACGTTCAGAGCATGAAGGTTGGGAGGCTCTGTGGGGGGGCGCTGGAGACGAAGTCGGTTTGGAGCAGGTTGATCACCGTGCTGACGTCCTTTTCGATGGCTTGGGTCAATTGGTCGCCAGTGAGTTTCTTGTGGGCGGCGAACTCTGATTGGAGGCCGGAGCGGTCGAGGGCGGGGCCTACTTCATCGAGGAATCCGCGTTGTTGAATGGCTCGGAGGTGGGAGGAGGCGGGGTCACCGTCGTCTTTGAGCAGGTCGAGGGTGCGGGAGATGAAGTAGTAGACCGGGGACCAATTGATCGATCGTGGGAACCGAAGAGCGTTCATCCCAGAGAGGACATGCTGCCAACCTTCCTTTTGGATGCGGAATCGTTTTTCCCTTCCTTGTCGGATGGAATGGAGGCAGCCGGACTCCTCCATCTCGTTCAAGGTCAGTTGGATGGTCTTTGGGAAATAGGCGGTGTCCCGGGCGATGGCTCCGGGATGGCCGGACTCATGGGTGAGGAGCCAGGCGAGGATTTCGGCCCGGGCGTTGACCCCGAAGAGGGAGCGCAGAGCAAGGATCAGATTGCAGGCTTCGTTGGGGAGTGGGGTCTGCGCGGTGCCGCGTGGGGTCCACTTCGTGCGAAGGAGTCCGTATTTCTGGAACCGTTCGTCCAGATCCCCCAGGACGGGGAGGGGTGAACCGTCCGGATGGATGAAGAGGGGCTCCGGCTCCTCGGGGAGCAGATAGTGAGTGTCGCGCAGGGTGTTCCATTTCCGGAGGGCAGACTGCTCGGAGAGAATCTCGCTGATGGCGCCGAACACCCCGGGGTCTGCGGTCGGCCATTGGGGGCGCAGTCGTTTGAGACGTTGCAAGTTGATGCGCCGGCCATTCGCGGAGAGCCACTCGATGGCATTGTCGAGGAGGCGGGAATCATAGCGACCCATCCGGGTGGTGATGAGGACAAGCGCTTCCGGATCGATGATCCAGTCGCCGGAAGGGACCTCGTGTCCGGGAACGCCCAAGGCGGTCCACTGCCGCCAGAGGAAGTCGAGGAAGTGCTGCAGGAGCTTATCCCTGGAGTCTTGGAATGAGGTCGGCATGGCCGAGGTGGATGAGGAGATCGGGGAGGTGATGGGCCTGGGTGAGGCCCGGGATTGCGGTGAGCAGCCAGCAAACCGCCTCTTCGGTTTCGTCGGCGGAGGGGGTTAGAGCGGTGAGGTCGTTGAGGTCGCGGGGTTCGGTGCGGTTGAGGGCGGAGGGTAAGGGGTGGGCGCTTGAGACCTCTTGCTCCCAGCTCATCAGGGCGAGGATGTCGACGTCGTTGGTGGGTCGAGAGATCAGGTTTTGGGCGAGCAATGCGGAGCCGCCGCAGACGACGAGTCGAAAGCGCTCGGTTCGGCGGGAATCCAAAAGCTCCCCGACGAGTTGGAGGGCTTCTTCGAGGTGTTGGGCGTCGAGGGGCATTAAAGTAATGCGAAAATACTTAAAACGGATGTTTTCGCAATACTTTAATGAGCGCGGATTGCCCGAGAAGGCCTGGTCGGAGGGCCTGGGGCGATTTTTGGCTTGTCCATGTCATGTTGGTCATGTGACATAGGACACATGGCACGAGGCCCGTCCGGACGAGTGGTGATTGAGATGGATCCCGAGATGAAGCGGGAGCTCCATGCGGCCCTCGTGGCGGAGGGAAACACCATGAAGGACTGGTTCATTGCGCAGGCGGAGGGTTTTCTGAGGGAGCGCAAGGAGCCGGGGCTGCCGGGATTCCCGGGGACGAGCCGCCTGCTGCGAGCCGCTGAGGACGAAGCGCCCTACGGAGCGAAGCCGGCTGGTTCCAAAACCCCTTCCCCATCAAACGATGAGTAAACCCAACCCCACGGTTCGCGAGAAGTTCCAAGCGCTGCTGCGCGAGTTATTCCAGATCCAGGATGCGGCGGAGCTGGATTTCGGGATCTACCGGATCATGGGGCAGAAGCGGGAGGTGATCGAGGAGTTCATCGAGAAGGAGCTGCTGGACGTGATCAATGCGGAGCTGCGGACGGGGGCCCTGAAGAAGGAGACGGGGGCGGCGGAGCAGTTGCGGGAGCTGGCGGAGCAGATCCGGGAGAACCTTGCGGACGAGGCGATTGATGCGGAGGGGGTGCTGGATGCGGCCTATGCGAAGACGAAGTTGGGGAAGGAGTATCTGGCGATCCAGAAGCGGAGCGGCGGCGGGCGTTCGGTGGCGGAGCTGGAGGGGACGATCTACAACCACCTCTACCAGTTCTTCCGCCGCTATTACGACAAGGGGGACTTCATGTCGCTGCGGCGGTATTCGAAGCGGGAGAAGTATGCCATCCCCTACAACGGCGAGGAGGTGCACCTGCACTGGGCGAACTCGGACCAGTATTACATCAAGACCGGGGAGACCTTCACCGACTACCGGTGGAAGGACCCGGCGGGCGCGACGGCGCTGAGGCTTGAGGAAGCGCTGGCGGCGGAGAACGAACCGAAGTCCTGAGATTTTTCCATGATTGGCAACAGCACCATTTTCGTGAAGCAATTGTTGGTAGTGGCCCTGCTGGGGGGAGGGTTTCTGGTGGGTGGGTGCATGGTTGGATCGGATTACGTCCGGCCCGACACCTCCGCGCAGTTGCCGACGGACTTCAAGGTGCCAGTTGGTTGGAAGGTGGCGGAGCCATCGGACCGGGAGGCGCGGGGGGCGTGGTGGCGGCGGTTCGGGGATGCCGAACTCAACCGCTTGATGGAGCGGGTGGGGCGGGAGAATTTCTCGGTTCGGGCGGCCTATTTTCGGGTGGAGCAGGCGCGAAGCGCGGTTTCGTTGGGGCGGGGGGAGCTGGAGCCACGGCTGAATTTTGATCCTTCGGTGGAGCGGCGGCGGAGTTCCGGCAACACGCAGTCGGGCAATGCGAGTTTCTCTGGGTCGAGCAGCACGCGGATCGACCTGCCCTTGGTTTTCGGGTATGAACTTGATCTTTGGGGTCGTCTGCGGCGTGGGTTGCAGGCGGCCGAGGCGGAGGCGGCGGCGAGCGAGGAGGAGTATCACAACGTGCTTTTGTCGCTGCAGGGAGATCTGGCGACGGCCTATCTGAGTGCGCGGGCCATCGACCGGGAGATTGAGATCCTCGGGGAGGGACTGGGCTTGCGGCCGAAATCGCTCGAGTTGAACCGGAAGCGATTCAAGGTGGGTGACATTGATGAAGTGGACGTGTCCCGGGCGGAGACCGAGGTGTCCGCGACGGAGGCGGAAATACTCGGGTTGCGGAAGGACCGTGCCGAGTTGGAGGACCTCGTGGCGCTGCTGGTGGGCGTGCCCTCCTCGGATTTTCGGCTGGCCGCCGCGCCGTTGACGGGAGCACCCCCCAGGGTTCCCGGGACGGTGCCCTCGGCTCTGCTGGAACGCCGTCCGGACATCGCGCGGGCCGAGCGGACCATGCAGGCGGCCAACGGAAGGATGGGGGCGGCCGAGGCGGCGTTGTATCCGACCGTGAGTTTGTCCGCCGGGCTCGGTTTGGCTGGCTCGGATGTGGGTCGGGTCCTGCGGAGTGACAGCCGCACTTGGGAACTGATTCCCGCAGCCAGCGTGCCCCTTCTGGATGGGGGTCGCCGGAAAGTGGAGTTGGAGCGCAGTGGTTTTCGCTATCAGGAAACCGTGGCGGAGTATCGGCAGAGTATTCTCAATGCGGTGCGGGAGGTGGATGACGCGCTGACCGCGATCAGCTTGGTGAATCAGCAGGCGGCGGCACAGGGGCGGACCGTGGTTTCAGCCCGGCGGACCGTGGAATTGTCCCAGAAGCGTTACGATGCCGGCTTGGTGGCCTACTTTGACGTGGTCGATGCGCAGCGCACCGCGTTGGAGGCTGAGCGGACGGCCGCCCGCATTGACGGGGCGCGGCATCTGGCCACGGTGGCCCTCATCAAGGCGGTGGGGGGTGATTTGTGAGAGGCTCTGTGGGAATCGACCGGAGCAGTGGGTTGCTCAGCTCAGGCCGGGGGATCCGGCGTCTCGCGGCGGAGGCGAAACGGCCGCGAAGGTATGGAGCAAGATCGGAGGCGGCAATCGAGTAGAAGGGCAATCATGATCCAAGCTCCGCGCACCGCCTGCCTTCTCCTCGCCGCCCTCTTGCTGGTCCCTGTCCTCGGGTTCACTCCGGCGATGGCGTTGGAGGTCCTTCCGCTGACCGAGGAGCAGCGGAAGGAGTATGATCTCGATCCGGCGTTCTTCACGAAGGGGACGCTGGTGGAAGGCATCCTCATCGCGACCTCTGACAAGGTCACCGATTTCACTCATTTGGAGGCGGCCTATCTTTTCGGGAAGATCATGGGCAGCATCAAGCCGGAGGTCGCCGAACGGATTCGTGCGGCGAAGGTGCTGTGCGTCCTTGTGGCGCACAACGAAGTGACTTCCGATGTGCCGCAGTTCAAGTCGGACAAGACCGGGGAGGAACTGAACTTCTACAACTGGCGGCAACGCGGGTTTCTGACCAAGGTCAAGGGGCGGTCGACGGTGCTTTTCGCGGAGGAGGATGTTCTGGAATACGAGGGAGGAATGCAGTTGGAAAGCATCCTGATCCACGAATTCGGGCATGTCATTCAACGTCCCGGCTTCGACGAGGATCTCGAGAAGCGGTTGAAGGAAACTTACGAGGCGGCGATGAATGCGGGGCTGTGGAAAGACGGGTTGGCGGCGCAGCGGTTCAAGCGCGTGGAGGACAAGGAACCGGTGGGTTTGCATGCCGCGCTGGTGCAATGGTTCCCGCACGAGTCCCCGGAGTTGCTCAAGAAGTGCCTCGCGGCCGGTGATATCCTGGTGAACGGAGAGCCTGCCGGAGCGGCGGTGAAGGTCACCGGAGAGGACAAGGTGCTCATCGTTTTCGGTGGAGAGAAAAGCTGCTACGCGACGACGAACCGGGCCGAATACTGGGCGGAGGGGGTGCAGTGCTGGTATGACACGAACCGCACCATGGATCACGACCACAATCACATTCACACCCGGGCACAGCTGAAGGAATACGATCCGGGTCTTGCGAAGCTGTGCGCGGAGGTGTTGGGCGAGGCGGAGTGGCGCTTTGTTTCCCCGCGCGAGCGGGCGGGGAAGGATCATCTGAAGGGATACGATCCCGCGCAGGGGCCGGTGGTCGTCGATTCCGAGCCCATCAAGAAGGCGGGCCTCGATTACTACGACACCTATTGGCACGATTTCTGGCAGCGGCTCTATGACAAGCACGGGATTCAGCGACCGGAGGCGGGGAAGGCGGAGTAACGAGGCCGCCATGGGAGCTATTGTGAGAAGATTCGGCCTCTGTCATCATCCTTCCTATGCTCGTTTTCAAGGATCCCATTTCTTTCTGAGTTTTGCGATCAAAGCGGCACCGCCAAGCCCTCGGCTGTGGCGAGCTTCTTCTGGTTGCGGTCGAAGGTGAGGAACCGGTCCGCCTCGAGCACGAGGGCGGCGGCCACATGCAGGATATCGAAGCCACGATGCCCGCCGGTGACGGTGTGGGTGGCTGAAAGCCGCTTGGCTTCATCGAGCACCCCACCGAGATTGCAGACCCGCACCAACAGCCTGCCCGCAGCCCGGTCGGCTTCGAATTGTGCCCAGAACATGGCCGCTCCACCGCAGGCGATCACGGTCCGGCTCTCTGCAAACCGGAGCGCATTCGCCAGTTCAAACTCGTTCAACGCCGTGACGGTCACCGGGCTTTGCTGCTCCGCGAGCCACTTCACGGCCTGCGGCGTGTGCACGTCGTTGCCGTAGAGCGAAAACAGGACGCTCGTGTCGGCGCAGATCACCATTGACCACCGGCTTCATGGATGAGTTCCGCCGACTCCGCTTCCGTCAGGATCCGGGAGCCGGTGCGATCGCGCTTGACTGCGGGACTCTCCGACCAGTCGACCCGCTCGCCCGCATCCGCCGGCTCCGGCACCAAGCGGGCGACCGCTTTGCCCCGACGGGTAATCACGATCTCCTCGCCCGCGTCGATCCAGCGCAGCAGGCTGGTGTAGCGGTTTCGGAGATCGCGGACAGTGGCCGTCTTCATGTGCTACATTATTGTCGCACAATTGCTTCATGTCAAGGGAGGACCGGGATCAAGCTGCATCCACCTTGGATCCTTTGCTCTCTGTCCCGGAGTGCGGAGGCTTGCTTGTCCGTCATAGCTCGGAGAGCGGCGAAGGGACTCCGTCCGGGGAGGGCGGGGCTTGACCTGTGTGGAGGAGAGGAGTTGGGTGCGCTGATGGGGTGTGGCGGGGAGGGTGGGGGGATGGCTGGCAAGGTTGGGTGGACGTTGCGCCCCCGCGCTGTCAAGCCAGCCTCCGCCGGGCGGAGTCGAGCCTCCGCACTCCGGGGGGGAGCGCGACGGCTATTTCCCCGACTAGTTCCCAGGCAAAAAATCGGTCAAGGGGCATCTGAAGCCGACGACCCGTGGGTGGGGGGCACGGGCTGATTCCGGGAGCTTTCCGGAGGGGCCTGCTTCTGTTAAGGGCTTGTTTCATGATGAATGTCGCGAGGAAGATGCTCTGGTGGGCGGGCTGTTCTGCGGTGCTGGTGACGGCGATCCCGGCGGTCCCGGCGGAAGAGGCTGCTGCGGTTCCGATCATCGACTGCCATGTGCATTTCTGGCGCTTGGACCGCCCGGCGGGGATCGGATGGATCGCGAAGGACAACGAGACGCTCTATCGCAACTACCTGCCCGGAGATTACGAGTCCATCGCGAAGGCCAATGGGGTCGGCGGAGTGGTGGTGGTGCAGGCCGGGCAGAGTTTGCCGGACAACCAGTGGAACCTCGAGATCACCGCCGCCAACAAGGACCTCTTCCGCGGCGTGGTGGGGAACCTCTCGGAGGTGATTGGGACTCCGGAGTTCCAGCCGCTCTTCGAGAAGCTCTGCGAGGATGAGCGTTACGTGGGTTATCGCTTGTCCGGTCGTTATCAGGACACGCTGACGGAGGAGTTCTACCGCAATCTGAAGCTGACCGCCGGGAAAGGACGGACGGTGGATGTCCTTGTGGGCGGCTACAGTTTGACGGATGTCGCGGAGATTGCGGAGCGCGTGCCGAATCTAAAAATAATCATCGATCACTTTGGCGGGGTGGTATTGGACGGAAAGCCGCTCGATTCGGAGTGGGTGGAGGGCTTTCGTGCGGTGGCGAAGCGGGCCAATGTGTATTGCAAGGTTTCGGCACTTTACGGGCGGGTGAAGGAACAGCCCGCGCCGCTGGACATCGCTTTTTATCGTCCTGTGCTTGAGCTCGCCTGGGAGTGCTTCGGGGAAGATCGACTCGTCTATGGCAGCGACTGGCCGGTGTCGCGGACGAGCGGCGACTATGGCTCGGTGTTGACGCTGACGAGGGCGTATTTTGATGGGAAGGGGCGTGGGGTGTCCGAGAAGCTGTTTCACGGGAACGCGGCGCGTTTTTACGGGGTTCCGGCGATGGGGGCGCCATGATGTCACCGGAGTGGCCCCTGAAAGCCAAGCGCGGGCCCAGGAACTTCTTTGAGTCCATCCGGATCGACGACCCTGCCTTTGCGTGAGGCGATCTTCTTCCACACCGGCCGGATTGCTCCGTAGCGTGGGGGGACGGGTTGGCGATGAGTGGAGTTCATGAGGTTCTCGACAGGGTAGGGGGTGTTCCTGGTGGGGCAATGCGTTAGTTGGAGTGGCTGGGTTCGAAAGGGTATGGCGCGAGTCCTGGCGGCGGGACGCCGCAGGAACGGCCTACGGCGGGACGCCGAAGCCACGGTGGGGACGGCGGGTTGGGAAACCCGCCGGCCTTTCGCAGGATGCAATCCCGCGCTACCTTACTTGTGGCTGTCGTCGGTTTTGTCCTCTTTGCAGGAGAGGAGGAAGGCGAGGAGGTCGCGCATTTCATGGGGGGTGAGGATGCCGGCCATGGGGGGCATGGCGGAGACGGGCTGGGAACGGGAGGCGATCTGGCTTTGGGGGATGCGCTTGAGTTCCTCGCCGACCATGACCCGGGCGTTGCCGTCCTTGTCGTCGGGAAGGAGGTTGCCGCTGATGGTGGTGCCGTCCTCGAGGGTGAGGGAGCCGACGCCATAGCCTTCGGCGACCTCGGCCTGGGGGTCGAGGAGGGCGCGGAGGAGATAGGTGGCGTCCTTCGATTTGCCGATGGCGGCGAGTTCGGGTCCGACGTCGCCTCCGACGCCGTTCATGGTGTGGCAGCGCTGGCATTGGGCGGTGCCGTGGCCGAAGAAGATGGTCATGCCGCTCTCGATGTCGCCACCGGTTTGGCAGAGGCGCTTCCACTCGGCGAGGGGATCATCCTGCGGGAGGCTGGCGCGGAAGGCGGCGAGGGCGGCCTTCACCTCGGGGGCGTCGGAGGCCTCGGCGGCGAGGACGACGTCGAGGGCGATCTCGGGCTGCACCTGGTTGGCGATGAGTTTGTCGAGGTTGGCCTTGATGATTTTGGCGGCTTCGGGGCCGGTGAGTTTGCCGAGGGTCTGGAGGGTGAGTTGTTTTTCGGTGATACTGGACTTCTCGTTGTCGAGGGTCTGGGCGAAGAGGGCGAGGGCCTTGGCGTCGGGGTTGAGGCGCAGGAGGATTTCGCGGGCCTGGGAGCGGATCTTGTCGCTCTTGTCGGAGGAGAGAGCTTCGAGGGTTTTCTTCCACTGGTCGGTGGCCTTTTGCCGGTCGGCGAGGAGATCGAGGGCGAGGAGGCGGGCCTCTTCGGGAGTCTCCTGGTTGGTGAGGTAGCTGGCGAGGTGTTCCTTGGAGACGGGGAGCTTTTCCTGTTTCACCAGCTTCAGGGCCCAGGGGAGGAGTTTGGCGGAGCGCTCGTCGGTGGTGGCGGTTTCGAAGTAAGGCTCCAGCATCTCGGCGGTGGCGGCGGTGAGGGCGCTGCGGTTTGCGGGAAGAGGATGGACGAAGGCGGTGACGGGATCGGGAGTGGGGGGGATGTTCCAGTCGAGGAGGGCGAGGAAGGCGTCACGGCGGACGCGGAAGTCGCCGATGGAATCGTTGATGATTTCGGTCACCACCACGAGGTCCTGGGGCCGGCCGAGGGTCCAGGCGGCATAGATGGCGCGGCGGGCGGAGAGGGGATGGTATTTGACCTCGGCAGTGACCCGCTTGGCGATGGCGAAGGCCCGGGCGGAGAGGTCCGGGTAGGCGCCGAGGATGTGTTCATCGTAGGCGCCGCGAATGGCTTCCTGGCGGACGGAGGTGTCCTCGTCATCGAAGAAGGCGGCGATCTCGGGGGCTTTTTGGCGGCGGAGGGCGACGACGGCGGCGCGGCGGACGGCGGGGGATCGGTGGGTGCCGAGGGAGGCGAGTTGGGAGGGCTTGGCGCAGTTGGCGAGGATCACGATGCCGCCGTGGCGGACGACGACATCCTTGTCGTTGTTGACGTCGAGCATGGCGATGGCGTGATTGGTGGCGCTCTCATGGCCTTCGTTGGCGAGGGCGAGGGCGGCGAGGGAGATGACGCGGAGGGAGGGATCGTGAAGGAGGGCGAGGAGGGTTTCGCGATAGGGGGCGAGCTGTTCCGGGTGGGTGCCGAGGGTGCGGGCGGCGTTGGCGCGGATCTCGACCTCGGGGTCCTTGAGGAGGGCGGCGAGGGGTTGGAGGGCAGTGGGATCGCTTGTGGCGAGTTGGCCGAGGCCCCACAGGCCGTGGAGGCGGCGGAGGAGGGGTTGGTCGGTGGCGATGGCCTTTTCGAAGAGGGGGCGCGATTCGTTGCCGCGTTCGGCGAGGGCGAATTGGGAGCGCTGGCGGACGCGTTGGTCGGGGTGGGCGAGGAGGTCGAAGAGTTTGTCCGGGGCGAGGGTGGGGATGCCTTTGGCGAAGAGTTGTTTGACCTCGTTGACGAGGGGGTCGGCGAGGCGCGTGGGATCGTAGAGGGTGTAGATGTTGCTGTTGTTGGGGCGTTCCCAGCCGCCGCCGTAGTCGGAGATGTACATCTTGCCGTCGTAGCCCCAGTCGAGGTCGGTCATGGCGATGCCTTTGAGGAAGGTGGAGGTTTCCTTGAGGGCGAAGCCGGCGCCGTCGGGTTTGAGGGAGAAATTTTCGATGAGGCAGCGATCGGGAGCGGCGACGTAGCTGACCACGAAGAAGTTTTTTGCGAAGCGCTCCGGGAAGGTGGTGCCGCCGGGGTTGTAGGCCAGTCCGCAGGGGCCGTTGATGGTGTTGGCGATGGGGGGGAGAATGTAGGCGGGTTGGCGGTCGTGGCGTGGCAGCCAAAGGCCTTCGTTCATCCAGGGGTCGAGTTGGTCCTCCTTGCGGGGGGGCTTGGGGCCGATGTGGTTGAAGGCGTAGTCGCTGAAGGAGACGAAGGTCTGGTGGCCTTCGCGCCAGCCGGAATCGCCGTGTTCGACGACGTAAACGATGCGTTCGCGGTCGCCGTGGTCATAGTCGTTGTCGACGGTGAAGAGGTTGCCGAATTCGTCGAAGACGATCTCCTTGGGGTTGCGGAGGTTGAAGGCGAAGACCTCGAAGTCGGAGCCGTCGGGGTTGGAGCGGAAGATGGCGCCGCTGTCGGGGCGGGCGAAGGTCTTGCCGTTTTGTTCAACGTGGTAGCCGCGGTCGCCGATGGACCAGTAGAGTTTGCCGTCGGGGCCGAAGGCGAAGCCGTTCATGTCGTGACCGGAAAAGCTGACGCGGACGCCGAAGCCGGTGACGAGGGTCTTGACCTCCTCGGCCTTTCCGTCGCCGTCGTCGTCGCGGAGGCTGTAGATGCCGGGGATGTTGGCGAAGTAGATGGTGCCGTCCTTCTCGATGAGTCCGCCGGAGGGGCCGGAGAGGGGTTCGTTGAAGTCGTCCCGGAAGGGGACGCGCCGGTCGGCCTTGCCATCGCCGGTGGTGTCTTCGAGGAGGATGATCGTCTCGGCCTGATCGTCGAACTGGTCCCAGGTGAGGTAGTCCTTGTCGAGGCCGGACCATTTTTTGTGGAAGGCCTCGCGGTCTTCGAGGGTCATGGAGGAGATGTCGCCGAGGACGCGGTCGCGGAGGAACTTGTTGTTGGGGCCGCCGTGGCGGATGTCCTGCACCTGGATGCGCCAGCGGTGGGTTTCGGAGGCGAAGACGCGGCCCTGGCCATCGATGCAGAGGGCGGTGGGGTTGGCGATCTGGGTGTTGTCGGCGAACCTGTCGAGAGTGAGTTCGGGGGCGATGGTGACCTTGGGGAAGTCCTTGGAGGGGACGTTTTGGGCGGAGAGGGGAAGGGGGAGGCAGAGGAGGAGCAGGAGGCTGAGGCGGGTCATGGTGTGTTGTGCGGGACGGTGAGATGCTAGCGGGGGAGACGTTTGCGCCAAGGTTCTAATCGGGGGGCAGGGTTACGGGGG
>JAQCFL010000407.1 GCA_027619375.1 Verrucomicrobiota bacterium
GGGGGGGTGGGGGGGGGGGGGGGGGGGGGGGGCGGGGGGGGGGGGGGGGGGGGCGGGGGGGGGGGGGGGGGGGGGGCGAGGAGGCAGACGAGGAGGATGTAGAAGCTGAAGGCGAGGGGAATGCCGCCGCGGACTTTGGGGAGTTTCTTTTTGAAGCAGATGAACTCGGAGAGGAGGGTGGCGGGGAGGAAGACGAGGAGGGCGGCGCCGGAGTGGAGGAGGACGATGGCGAGGAGGCCGAGGGGATAGACGGCGGGGCTGCCGATGCCCTCATCGGCGAGGAGGGCCCAGAGGAGGAGGAAGAGGTAGGTGATGGTCCAGAGGAGGAGCCAGGTGCCGGTGGTGGCGGCCCAGGCTAAGAGCTGGCGCAGGGCGGCGCGGAGCGGGGCGGCGGACATGGCGTGATGACTGTGGCATTGATGGTCGGTCTTGGCACGCGGGATTTACAAACTAGGGTGATGGCGTGAGTGAGGACCTGATCATTGACTTGCAGAGCGACGAGTTTTTCATGCAGCAGGCGTTGCGGGAGGCGCGGCGGGCCTATGCGGCGACGGAAGTGCCGATCGGGGCGGTGGTGGTGCGGGAGGGGCTGGTGATTTCGCGGGCCTGGAATCAAGTGGAGACGCTGAAGGATGCCACGGCGCATGCGGAGATGTTGGCGCTGACGGCGGCGCAGTCGGCGGTGGGGGATTGGCGGTTGGAGGGGTGCACGCTCTACGTGACGAAGGAGCCTTGTCCGATGTGCGCGGGGGCCATCGTGCACTGTCGGCCGGAGCGGGTGGTGTTTGGCTGTCCGGATCCGAAGGGCGGGGCGGCGGGGGGATGGATCAACCTGCTGGATGCGAATCCGCCGTTGAACCACAAATGCGAGGTGACGGCGGGGGTGTTGGGGGAGGAATGTTTGGGGATGATCCAGGGGTTTTTCCGGGAGGCGAGGGGGAGGAAGAGGGGGATTTAGTTATCAGTTATCAGGAGAGAGGAGAGAGGAGAGAGGAGAGTGGAGAGTGGAGAGTGGAGAGTGGAGAGTGGGGAGTGGAGAGTGGGGAGTGGGGAGTGGGGAGTGGGGAGTGGGGAGTGGGAGCGGGGGTTATTTGCGACGGTGGAGGAGGAAGAGGACGCCGAGGGTGCCGAGGAGGGTGGTGGTGGGTTCCGGAACGGGGGTGAAATCCACGGTGAGAGCGGATACTTCGACACCATCATCGGCCCCATCGACCTCTACGGTGAATCCAACAAAGAGTGAGTCTCCTGCCTCGACGGCGATGCTTGAGAAGACATGACCGACATCGGTGCCTGCATTGACGCTCCCTCCTCCCAGTGCCGTTTCGCCGAGGAAGACGGAGGTGGAGCTGCCGTTGAGGGCGTAGAACCATGTAATGCCTTCCGTGCCGATGTTGAACGCATCGCTACCAATGGAAAGGGCTGCTCCGGTGATATCGACGGTGCCGGCGGAGGCGATGGTGATCTCGTTGCTGGTCACCGTTCCTTCACCGCCCCAATCCTGGACCCGCATCACGCCTCCGACCGTGATGAATTCATTGGTTGTTCCGTCCGAGCTGGGTGCGGGGAAGGCAAGCACCCAATTCGTTCCGGTGATGGGGGAAGCATCGATCGGGTCGCCTCCGGTGTCGTGGGTCGATCCCTCGCCAGGATTGGAGAAATCCGCCGCGTAGATTGTGGTTCCCGTTGCCGAGGTGATGAAGAAGCCGGAGACGGCGAGGGAGGAGAGGAGGGCGAGACAGTAGTTCATGGCGTGGCTGGAATCAGAGGGTTGCGCAATTCTCCCAGCTAAGTAGGCGGGGGGAGGGAAGCCAAGAAAATTGGGTGCCGGTGTGCCGACGGCAATGGCGGATAATGGGAGTGATGGAGGGAGGGGCGGGCGGATCTGGGCCATTTTTGAGGACTCGGAATTCCCTGATCTTGCGGAGAGAGGGCGCGATGCCTAAGAAGAGGGCATGCCAATTCATGCGGTGCTGGGGACGGACGAGGGCCGGGTGGCGGAGGAGGCGGCGCGCTTGTTTAATGAGCTCAAACCATCAGGTGGGGATGAATTTACGAATGATCTCATAGAGGGCTCGGCATCGAATGCGGAGGAGGCGTTTCAGATTTGTGCGAAGACGATCGAGGCGTTGCAGACGCTGGGCTTTTTCGGGGGAGCGAAGGTGGTGTGGTTGAAGGCGGCAAACTTTTTGGCGGATGACCGGACGGGGGGGGCGGAGCGGGCCAAGGAGGGAGTGGAGGCCTTGCTGGATGTTTTGAAGGGCGGGCCGGGGGAGGAGGTGACCTTTTTGCTGAGTGCTTCGGGGATCGACAAGCGGCGGGGCTTGTTCCGTTGGTTGAAGGACAACGCGGAGCTGGCGGTCTTTGACAAGATCGATGTGTCGAAGGAAGGCTGGGAGGAGGAGGTGGCGATGATGGTGCGGGGCCGGGCGAAGGACCTGAACCTGCTCTTTGAGGACGATGCGCTGGAGTTGTTCGTGCAGTTGGCGGGGGAGGACACGCGGCAGATTGGCAATGAGCTGGAGAAGTTGTCGCTCTATGTGGGCGAGGGTGGAGTGGTGGAGCTGGGGGCGGTGCGGTTGATGGTGCCGGCGAGCCGCAAGGGGGTGATCTGGGAGGTGAGCCGGGCGCTGGAGAGTCGCGATGCGGCGCGGGTGGTGGAGTTGATCGATGCGCAGATGGAGAAGAACGAGAGCGCGATCGGGATCATCCGCGCGGCGATCATTCCCACGGTGCGGAATTTGTTTTTGGTGCGGGTCTTGTTGGATTCGCATCCGCGATTGTCGGCGGGGAATCGGGGGGCCTTTGCGAAGGCGTTGGAGCGATTGCCGGCGGGGGATTTGGCGTGGTTGCCGCAGAAGAAGGCGGGGGGGGTGAATGTCTGGGGCTTGGCCTTTGCGATGGAGAAGGCGGGGCAGTTCACGACGGCGGAGCTGCGGGAGGCGATGGAGGAGTGCCTGAAGGCGGACCGGGGTTTGGTGACCACGCAGTTGGATCCGCGTTTTGTGCTGCATCGGCTGGTGGCGCGGATCTGCACGGGTGGGGGACGGCGGAGGAAGGCGGGGTAGGTCCGCTGCGCGGCGGTTATCAATTATCGGTTATTTGTT
>JAQCFL010000408.1 GCA_027619375.1 Verrucomicrobiota bacterium
CGTCACCACCCCCACCTTCGCCCGGGACCTCGCCGCCGCCAGTGGCGCCCCCTGGACCGGGGGCAACGACATCATCACCCTCGAAAACGGCGGCCTCTACTACCCGCCCATGCTCGAAGCCATCAAGAACGCCAGAAAGTCGGTCACCTTCGAAACCTTCGCCTTCATGAGCAGCACCCCCGCCTACTACTTCTGCCTCGCCATGGCCGAACGGGCCCGCGCCGGGGTGAAGGTCCACGTCATCCTCGACGGCGTCGGCTCCCGTAACCTCGGCGACACCTGCAAGAACATCCTCACCGAGGCCGGCGTCGAACTCCACTACTACCGCCCCTACAACCTCCTCCGCCCCCGCTGGTCCAACAACCGCACCCACCGCAAGATCCTCGTCGTCGATGGCAATCTTGCCTACACCGGCGGCGCCGGCTTCGCCGACGGATGGATGGGCCATGCCCACACCCCGGACCACTGGCGCGACACCCAATACGAAATCCGAGGCCCCGCCGTCGCCCAACTCCAACACGTCTTCATCGACAATTGGCGCGAGCTCACCGGCCGGCAACTCAGCGGCCCCGATTACTTCCCGCTCCTCCGCCCCGCCGGCCCCATGAAGGCCCAACTCACCCTCGGCGCCCCCCTCGAGAAGGGCGACACCATCGCCCAAACCTACCTCCTCGCCATCGCCGCAGCCCGGCACTCCCTCCTCATCGAACATGCCTACTTCATCCCCTTCCCCGCCCTCCGGAAGGCCGTCGCCGACGCCGCCCGACGCGGAGTGCGGGTCGAAATCATCACCCCCGGCCCCCACATCGATGTCCCCCTCTGCCGCACCGCCGCCCGACTCTCCTACCCCGACCTCCTCAAGGCCGGAGCCCGCATTTGGGAGTTCGCCCCCACCATGATGCACGGCAAACTCATCGTCATCGACGACCACCTCGTCATCGCCGGCTCCGCCAACTTTGACGACCGCTCCCTCTTCCTCAACGACGAAAACAATATGCACGTCCTCGACCGCGCCTTCGCCCAAGAGCAAATCGCCATGTTCGAACGCGACAAGGCCCGCAGCGTCGAAATCACACCCGCCGATCTCCGAGCACACCTCTTCAACCTCCCCTCCAGAGCCGCCGCACACCTCCTCAGCCCCCAGCTCTGAAGTCCATTTTCCCGCAAAAAGCATAGCAGCAGCTCCGCGCCCCTCCCTACGAACCCCTATTTTATAGGACATTCAGCTTTTTTAGTTAAGAAAACCTTACTATAAACAGCGCTGAATTACCTGCCATGACCAAGAACCGACCAAACAGCCTGATCATCGCTTCCGCCACGGCGGTCGCCCTTAGCTCCGTTGCCCTCGGCGGCGGCATGGAGAAAACTCCCATTCTGGAGAAATCCCCCATCGTTGCCCCCGAAAGCGACTGCGCTTGCCCCTGGGGATTTTCCGCCGCCGCCCTCTACCTCAAGGCCCACCACAACGAAGGTGGCTACGATCAGGATCAGGAGGAGGAACTCGGCTACCGCGTGGCCCTCTCCTACAAGTGCGACGACAATCTCGGCATCCGCCTCCGCTACTTCCAGTGGGAAGGCAGCAACGACTGGTATCCAGAAATGTCCGCCATCGACCTCGAGGTCTTCGACGATTTCGAACTCGGCGAATGGCAGGGCGAGATCTCCTTCGGTCTCCGCTACGCCACCTTCGAGGAGTCCATGGACGAAACCGACTTCGACGGCTGGGGACCCACCCTGGGCCTCGAAATGACCCGCCAAATCAGCGGCCCCTTCTCACTCTATGCCGGTGCCCGCGCCTCCCTCGTCTATGGCGATGCGGAAATCGGTGATGGCTATGGCGACACCTACGACATGGACGACAGCTTCGTCCCCATCATCGAGTTGAGCGGTGGTATCCAATATACATTTAATGCCTTCGGGAGCTGCGATTCCTACATCCGCCTCGGCCTCGAAGCGCAGAACTGGCAGTCCATCTCCTACGGAGACAACGAGGACTCCTCCCTCTTCGGTGGTGCCTTGGAAGTCGGCCTGGCCTACTAACAAAGCAAAAGGATCCACTCCTTTTCCTGCCGTGCGCCCTTCGGACTCCCCGAAGGGCGCACTTTTTTTGCACCCGGCACCTCGGACTAGGCAAGGGAAGATTTTAAACTATCCGCCGCCCAACCAAGGTCCGCCTCCGGTCTTTTTGATTAACTGAAGCGAAAGTCGCCGCAGCATTGGCGCTTTTAAAAAAATCGCCCCCTCACATCAATCCAACCCACCCTCCCCAACCTCTGATCAATTACTTCGGTCTTGTAGATTATACAGCTTTCCTTTAGAAAACATGTGTCACATGCATGACACCGTTATGAAAAAACACATTACCAACATTGCTACTACCGCAGCCGCAGTAGTCCTCTCCACCGGCCTTCAAGCCGGTGAAGTCGTCACCCAGCCAATGGCCCCGCCTGTGAGCGCGGCCACCTGCCCCTGGGAAATCACTGCATCGGCCCTCTACTTGAAGGCCCACTCCAACGAAGACGCATTCAACGACCAGGATCAGGAATTCGGCTACCGTCTTGAGGTGGCCTACCAAAACGGTGGCCTCGGCTACCGTCTCCGCTACTTCGATTGGGAAGGAACCGGTGGAAGCTCCGACTACTACCCCGAAATGACCGCTTGGGACCTTGAGGTCTTCGACGGCTTCCAACTCGGCGGCTGGGACGGTGAGTATGCCGTCGGTATCCGCTATGCCACCTACGAGGTAGATTACAGCAACACCGCCGACTTCTCCGGTTGGGGCCCCACCCTCGGAATCGAACTCACCCACGGACTCTCCGGTGCATTCTCCATCTATGCAGAAGGCCGCGCATCGCTCGTCTATGGTGACGACGATGACAACTACGATGACAGCTTCGTGCCCATCCTTGAGCTCGGTGCCGGTATCCAGTACGACATCAACGATTGCACCTACGTCCGTCTCGGATTTGAAGCCCAGAACTGGGCCTCCATTTCCTCCAACGACAACGAAGACACCGGCCTCTTCGGTGGCGCCCTCGAAGTCGCCTTCGGCTCGTAAAGATCAACCTCCTCCAGAACCGTCGAGGTTCTGGGTGTTTTCAT
>JAQCFL010000409.1 GCA_027619375.1 Verrucomicrobiota bacterium
AAATTGGCCCGTGGAAATTCAACCCTATATCCACGCCAACTCGGCAGATGGCTAAAGCACGATCCATGCCGAACACTGTTGGTTGGAAACCGCCGCCACGGGTGGGAGGGCCGCCGTGGGAGGTGCTTGCGGGGGTGGAACCGCCGACGCCTCGCAGAGGCGCCGCTACGCGGAGAGCGGAGAAGGGAGGGAGAGGGCTGGCGACCGGGACGGTCACGCCACTTGAGGCTGCCCCGCTGGTGGCGAAAACGTGCCGATAGGACAGGGGGCTGGACGGCGTATGTGGGGTTCGTTAGAGTCGATGGCAGTGGAAGAAGTGAGCGAGCCCGTTTTGACGGAGTCCTTGGAGGGATTTCTTGGCAATTCGCGTGTGGCGGGGGTGAAGTTTGAGTGGGTGGACCCGAAGAAGGTGCCGGAGCCGTACTGCGGGCTGCTGGTGCACCGGCGGGACATGACCTCGACCTTGCAGCGCTTTCACGGAGAGGAGATTGCGTTGGAGATCCTGCGGCAGGGGTGTGAGGGGGACGGGAGCTATTTCCGGGAGGTGGTGCTGCGCGGGGCGACTTCGGGGAAGCCGGTGGAGTATGGGGTGATCGAGGTGGTCTTGCCGAATTTCTCGCCGTCGATGCAGGCGGCGATCCTGGAGGGAGGGCAGCCGCTGGGGGGCTTGTTGAACGAAACCGCCACAGAGTATGGCAGCAGTCCGCTAGGCTACTTTGCGGTGCCGGCGGCGGTGGCCGAACTTTTTTCTGCAAGTCCCGGTGGCGAGGTGCTCTATGGGCGTTATAATCAACTGCTCGGCGAGGGCGGGATTTGGTTGGCCCGCATTATTGAGATCCTCCCGGGCGTTGAGGAATCATGAGCAAGACATCGGAAGGATATGACGCCATCGTGATCGGTGGCGGGCCGGCGGGAGCGACCTCGGGGGCCTTGTTGGCGGAGAAGGGGCGGCGGGTGCTGATTTTGGAGAAGGAGAAGTTTCCGCGCTATCACGTGGGGGAGTCGTTGATGCCATTTTGTTATTTCACGCTGGAGCGGCTGGGGGTGCTGGAGCAGTTGAAGGCGTTTGAGTTCACGGAGAAGCACAGTGTGCAGTTCGTGCCGCAGAACGGGAAGGTCTCGCAGCCGTTCTATTTTTTCCAGCACATGGATCATCCGGCGGCGACGACGTGGCAGGTGAAGCGATCGGAGTTTGACGAGATGCTCCTGAAGAATGCGGCGGCGAAGGGCGCGGAGGTGCGGGAGGAGACGAAGGTGGTGAATTTCCTCTACGAAGGGGAGCGGGTGGTGGGGGTGAAGGCGGTGGGGAAGGACGGCGAGGAGTATGAGGTGCGGGCTCCGGTGACGCTGGATGCTTCGGGGCGGGATGCGGCGTTCTTGACGAAGAAGAAGTGGCGAAAGCGGGATCCGTATTTGAACAAAATCGCGATTTGGACGCTGTTGAAGGGGGCAAAGCGGGATCCGGGGCTGGATGAGGGGGCCACGACGATCGCCTACCTGGACGGGAAGGGCTGGTTCTGGAACATCCCGATGAAGGACGGGATGGTGAGCTCGGGGATCGTGGCGGAGCGGGATTATTTGTATCGCGACACGCGGGATCCGGCGGAGATTTTTGCGCGGGAGATCAAGAATAACAAGTGGGTTGAGGAGCACTTGTCAGGGAGCGAGTCGCTGGGGGAATACTGGGTGACGGGGGAGTATTCGTATCGGGCGGAGCACTGCGCAGCGGACGGGATCGTGCTGGTGGGGGATGCCTTTGCGTTTTTGGATCCGGTGTTTTCGTCGGGGGTGTTTCTGGCGCTGAAGAGCGGGGAGATGGCGGCGGATGTGGTGGATGCGGCGCTGGAGAAGGGCTCGGTGGATGGCGCGGATTTTGCGGAGTACGGGGAGAAGCTCTGCCATGCGATAGAGGTGATGCGGCGGATGGTGTATGCGTTTTATCAGGAGGACTTCAGCTTCGGGAAGATGATCAAGAAGTACCGGGAGCTGCGGCCGGACCTGACGGATTGTTTGATCGGGGATCTGGTGGGGAAAGAGTATGAGGAGTTGATGGCGGCGATGGGGGAGTTTGCGGAGATGCCGGAGCCCTTGGGGCACGGGAGGGCGGCGGTGGGGGTCTGAGAGGGAGGAACACTCAATGTCGAACAAGGAATGTCCAATTTCCAAGGGGGGAGATGGGTGAGGCGTGCTTGCAGGAGGTCGGTGGTCCTGCGATAGGGATGGGGTGAAGAAAGGGCGATGGCTTGTGCTGTTGGGGGTGGCGATTGGGCTCGTGCTGTTTGGCGGGGGGTATCGGTATTGTTTGGAGCGGGAGAAGGGGATGGTGGTTGAACGGGTGGCAAATCGGGCGATGGAGCACGTTTTGGGCAAGAAGTTTGACGGGGTGAAGGATGCGGAGGGTGAGATGGTCTGGGAAACGGTGCGGGTGGTTTCTGAAGATCCCGGACCCATCCGTTCGACGTTGCCTCTGGCGAAGCGACAGGCGACGAAGGGTTTGGAGCTGCCGGGGTTTCGACTGAGGATTGAGGCGCCGGAACGGCTGGAAAATGATGGAGAGAACCTGAAGCTGAACTATCCGCAGTTCGAGGTGAGCCTGGGCCGGCGCAGTTCGATGCCGGAGCTCGAGGAGGTGCCACTGCTGAAGGGCGAGGGGCGGTATGACCGGGAACTGAGAGTGCTGCGGACCACGGTGGATGAGGCCAAGGACGCGAAGACCTTCGGGCAGCTGAGGGATTTGGAGGAGCGACTTTATTTGAAGGTGATGAGCCAGCCAATCAAGGTAACGGGTCCTCGGCGGGAGGTGGTGGGGGATGGGTTTGTAGGGCTGCTAACGGAGGGTGGGCGGCACGTGTCGATGGGGTTTCGAGCAGAGCATGATGTTGAGGTGTACTGGGGGCTGGGGGTGCGATGGATAGGGGAAACGGGGGAATCGTGGGATCCAGAGGGAGCGATGATGATTATCGAATCGATGTCGGTGGGGCCTTGAGTGGGAGGCGAGGGGGGAGGGAGAGGGCTGGCGAACGGGACCCATCCTTCGCCTACGGCTACGGAGGGCAGGCTGGTCACGCCACTGTTTGGGGGAGATCGGCTGGGGGGG
>JAQCFL010000410.1 GCA_027619375.1 Verrucomicrobiota bacterium
GGGGGGGGGGGGGGGGGGATGTGGCGTGGGGCGGGAATTGGTTTTTTCTGATCGAGGGGCAGGGGCCGGAGATTGGGTTGGAGCATGTGGAGGCGTTGACGGATTTCACCTGTGCGGTGCGGGATGCGTTGGAGCGGGAGGGGATCACGGGTGAGGGGGGGATGGAGATAGATCACATTGAAGTCTTTGGGCCGCCGGCGGATCGGACGGTGGCGGACAGCCGGAATTTTGTGCTGTGTCCCGGGAAGGAATATGATCGTTCGCCGTGCGGGACGGGGACGAGTGCGAAGCTGGCGTGTTTGTATGCGGATGGGAAGTTGGCGGCGGGGGAGGAGTGGACGCAGGCGAGTGTGTTGAACTCGCTGTTTGTGGGGCGGGTGGATCCGTTGGAGGATGGGTCGGTGATTCCGGTGATCACGGGGTCGGCGTTTGTGACGGGGGAGGCGGAGTTGATTTTGAATGCGGATGATCCATTTTGTGAGGGGATCAAGGGATGAAAGTTGGAATGCGGAATGCGGAGTTCGGAATTTAAGAGAGAAAGAATGATTATGAAATTTGAAGGAATTTATGCGCCGGTGATCACGCCGATGGGGGCTGATTATGCGGTCGATGAGGCTGGGTATGCGGTGATGGTGGAGCATTTGATCGGCCAGGGGATTCATGGGTTGGTGATCGGGGGGACGACGGGGGAGAACTATGCGCTGAGCAAGGAGGAACGGGTGCGGCAGTTTCAGTATGCGAACGAGGTGATCGCGGGGCGGGTGCCGTGGATTGCGGGGGTGAACGACATCCGGACGGAGGATGTGTGCGCCTATGCGGTGGCGGCGCGGGAGGCGGGGGCGAGTTCGCTGTTGCTGGCGGTGCCGCCCTATTCGGTGCCGAACGACAAGGAATTGGCGCAGCATGCGCTGATGGTGGACAAGGCCTGCGGGTTGCCGATCATGCTCTACAACTACCCGGGGCGTTCGGGGACGGAGTTTGGGGAGGAGTTTCTGCGGCGGGTGAGCCGGAATGCGAACTTTGCGGCGATCAAGGAGAGCAGCGGGGACATCGGGCGGGTGCACATGATTGCGCGGGAGTTTCCGCATTTGCAGATGAGCTGTGGGGCGGATGACCAGGCGCTGGAGTTTTTTGTGTGGGGGGCGCGCTCGTGGGTGTGTGCGGCGGCGAATTTTTTCGGGGCGGAGTGCGTGTCGCTATACGAGACCTGTGTGCTGAAGAGTGACTTTGTGACGGGGCGGCGGTTGATGAAGGCGATGCTGCCGGTGATGACGGTGTTGGAGCGGGGTGGAAAGTTCGCGCAGTGCGTGAAGTATGGCTGTGAACTGGACGGGTTGCCGGCAGGTTCGGTGCGCCTGCCGTTGCGGCCGATGCAGAAGGAGTTGAAGAGGCAGTTGCGGGAGGCGATCATGACGGCGCGGAGCACGATCCGACGGATTTTGGCTGAGCAGGGTGAGTAATTTAACAAGAGAAGGAGACGACAATGAGTGATATTTTGACACGGGAAGAATACGCGGGGATCGCGGCGGAGACGTCCTTTCCCTCGAATGCATGGATCAACGGCAAGTACACCGCGGCGCGGTCGGGGGAGACGTTTGAAACGGTGAATCCGGCGACGGGGGAGGTGCTGGCGCAGATGGCGTCGTGCGGGGCGGAGGATGTGGACTATGCGGCGAAGAAGGCGCGGCAGGCGTTTGATGCGGGGGTGTGGTCACGGCTGCATCCGCGGGAGCGGAAGGACATCATGATCAAGTGGGTGAAGCGGCTGAAGCGGAACCGGTATGAGTTGGCGGTGCTGGAGAGTCTGGAGAGCGGGAAGCCGGTGTCGGATTGTGCGACGCTTGATCTGGAGGAAACGATCAACTGTCTGGCGTGGTATGCGGAGGCGGCGGACAAGATTTATGATCGGATGTCGCCCTCGGGAGAGGACGCGATGGGGATGATCGTGCGGGAGCCGGTGGGGGTGGCGGCGTGTGTCTTGCCGTGGAATTTTCCGATGTTGATGATGGCCTGGAAGGTCGGTCCGGCCTTGGCGGCGGGGTGTAGTGTGATTGTGAAGCCGGCGGAGCAGACCAGCATGACGGCGCTGCGGATGGCGGAGCTGGCCAGTGAGGCGGGCGTGCCGGACGGGGTGTTGAATGTGGTGACGGGATTGGGGGAGACGGCGGGGAAGGCGATCGGCTTGCATGCGGGGATCGACATGGTCTCCTTCACGGGATCGACGGAAATCGGGCGCTTGTTCCTGAAGTATGCGGCGGACAGCAATCTGAAGAAGGTGGTGCTGGAGTGCGGCGGGAAGAATCCGGCGGTGGTGTTGTCGGATGCGGAGCATTTGGATGCGGTGGCGGAGCACGTGGTGAACGCGTGCTTCTGGAACATGGGGCAGAACTGCACCTCGAACAGCCGGTTGATCGTGCACAAGGATGTGAAGGCGGCGTTGGTGGAGAAGATTCTCGTGAAGGTGCGGGAGTGGCGGACGGGAGACCCGTTGGAGCCGTCGAACCGTTTGGGTTCGTTGGTTTCGCGGGAGCATTTTGAGAAGGTGATGAGCTACGTGGAGGTCGGGAAGAAGGGTGGGGCGACGCTGTTGCTGGGTGGTGAACCGTTGAAGGAGGGGAGCGGATTGTTTTTGCCACCGACGATTTTTGACGACGTGACGCCGGAGATGGTGATCGCGAAGGAGGAGATTTTCGGGCCGGTGCTTTCGATCATCACGGCGGGGAGCGACGAGGAGGCCCTGGTGATCGCGAATGACACCTGCTATGGACTGCAGGCGTCGTTGTTCACCTCGAATCTGCGCAAGGCGCTGCGCGGGGCGCGGGAGTTGAAGGCGGGGACGGTGACCGTGAATTGCTATGGGGAAGGGGACATCACCACGCCGTTTGGGGGGATGAAGTTGTCAGGCTTTGGCGGGCGGGACAATGGAATGGATGCGCTGGATCAGTATTTGGAGACGAAGACGATCTGGGTGGATTTGAGTGACTTTGAGGTGGATGCGGAGCTTTGAGAGGGGGAAGTGTTAGGTGATCAGTGTTCAGTGTTAAGAGGGGAGGGAAGGGTGAGAGTTGAGTGGGGGAACGGGGGGTGGGCTGCGG
>JAQCFL010000411.1 GCA_027619375.1 Verrucomicrobiota bacterium
GGCGCGACGCCGACAGCCACGGTGAGAGGAGGCTGGTCACGGCAGGGTCATGTTGAGTTCGCGGACGAGGAAGGCCCATTTGTCGGCGATTTCCTCGATGCGTTTGCTGGTGGGGGTGCCGGCGCCGTGGCCTGCCTTGGATTCGATGCGGATGAGGACGGGGTTGCCGCCCTGGTGGGCGTGTTGGAGGGCGGCGATGAACTTGAAGCTGTGGGCGGGGAAGACGCGGTCGTCGTGATCGGCGGTTTGCACCAGGGTGGAGGGGTAGCGGATGCCGGGTTTGAGATTGTGGTAGGGGGAGTAGGCGAGGAGGGCCTTGAATTCCTCCGGGTCGTCGGGGTTGCCGTATTCGGGGATCCATCCCCAGCCGATGGTCCATTTGTGGAAGCGGAGCATGTCCATGACCCCCACGGCGGGGAGGGCGGCGGCGAAGAGTTGGGGGCGCTGGGTCATGCAGGCCCCGACGAGGAGTCCGCCGTTGCTGCCGCCGGCGATGGCGAGCTTTTTGGAGGAAGTGTAGTTTTCGCTGATGAGGAACTCGGCGGCGGCGATGAAGTCGTCGAAGACGTTCTGCTTGTTGGTTTTCATGCCGGCCTTGTGCCAATCCTCGCCGTATTCGCCGCCGCCGCGGAGGGTGGCGACGACGTAGAGGCCGCCCATTTCGATCCAACTGATGGTGGCGGGGGAGTAGTAGGGCTGGAGGCTGATGTTGAAGCCGCCGTAGCCGTAGAGGAGGGTGGGATTTTGTCCGTTGCGGGGGAGGTCCTTTTTGGAAACGATGAAGAGTTGGACCTCGGTGCCGTCCTTGCTTTTGGCGCGGCGGATTTCGGTTTGGAATTTGGTGGGGTCGAACTTCAGTTTGGGGCTTTGGACGATGGTGCTCTTGCCGTTGGTGAAGTCGTAGCGGTAGGAGACGGGCGGGGAGGTGTAGGTGCTGAAGGAGTAGAAGGCCTCCATGTCGGTGGATTTGCCGCGGAATCCGTAGGCGCTGCCGGTGTCGGGGAGGTTGAGGGTGCCGGCGGGGGTGCCGTCGAGGTTGAAGAAGCGGATGTCGCTCCGGGCGTCGGTCATGTAATTGGCGACGAAGCGGTTTCCGATGACGCTGATCTCGTCGAGAGTGGCGGTTTGGGCCTCGGGGAGGACTTCCTTCCAGTGTTCCCGTTCGGGTTTGGCGAGGTCGATGGCGAGGATGCGGCCGCGGGGGGCGTCGAGGTTGGTTTGGAAGTAGAAGAGCGATCCGACGTTGTGGATGAAGTCGTAGGAGGCGTCGAAGTCCTTGAGGAGTTCGACGACGGGGGCGTCTTTTTCGGTGAGGGATTTGTAGAAGAAGGCGTTGTTGCTGTCGGTGCCCTGACGGACGTGGATGAGGAGGTAGGCGCCATCCTCGCTGGGCCAGGCGTTGAGGCCCCACTTGGCGTTGTCGGGGCGTTCGTAGATGAGGGTGTCCTTTTCCTGCGGGGTGCCAAGGAGGTGGTAATAGACCTTTTGAAAGTAGTTCTCGGCTTTGAATTCCTCGCCTTTCTTGGGGGCGTCGTAGCGGGAGTAGTAGAAGCCCTTGTTGTCCTTGGACCAGGAGGCGCCGGAGAATTTGGACCAGAGGAGGTGATCGGGGTAGTCGGTGCCCTTGGCGACGTCGCGGATCTTCCACTCACGCCAATCGGATCCGGAGTGGGAGATGGAGTAGGCCATGAGGGCGCCGTCTTCGGAGATTTCGTAATCGGCGAGGGAGACGGTGCCATCCTCGGAGAGACTGTTGGGGTCCAGGAGGAGGCGTGGTTCGCCGTCGAGTTTGTCGAGGGTGTAGAGGAGGGCCTGATTCCGGAGGCCGTCGTTGCGGGAGTAGAAGTAGCGGTTGCCTTCCTTGGAGGGGGTACTGAAGCGTTCCACGTTCCAGATTTCGGTGAGGCGTTTTTCGATTTGTGCGCGTTCGGGGATGGAGGCGAGGTAGGCGGCGGTGACCTTGTTTTGGGCCTCGACCCAGGCGGTGGTTTGGGGGGAGTGGTCGTCTTCGAGCCAGCGGTAGGGATCGGGGACGGGGACGCCGTGGAGGGTGTCGGTGTGGTCGGTGCGGCGGGAGTCGGGATAGGCGGGGGAGATGGGGTCGGCGAGGGCGGGGAGGGTGGCGAGGGCGAGGAGGAGGGTGATGCGCATGGGGGGGAGTTAGGCAGGGAAGGGGGGGTGTGGCAATGAGGGGAATTTGAGCGCTGATTCAGGCCTCGTCGGTGAAGCCGTGGAGTTTGGCGTTCCACTCGCGGCGTTTCTTTTTGGTCATGCGGCCCTGATCGCCTTCCTGGCGGCGGAGGCGTTCTTCCTGGAGGGCGGCTCGTTTTTCCTGGGCGGCGGCGAGGACCTCGGGGGGGGTGTGGTCGAGGTAGGCTTCGCGGGCGAGGGGGGCGGAGACGCGTTTGTCGAGGAGGGCGATGACTTCGATGAGGCGTTTGTGGGTGCCGTCGGGGGCGGGGATCTCGAGGCGCAGGCCCACGCGGATCATGGTGGAGGGTTTGAGGGGCGTGCCGCTACGCTTGATTTTGCCGGCGGCGCATTCCTTGGCGGCGAGGCTGCGGGTTTTGAAAAACCGCGCGGCCCAGAGCCACTTGTCGATGCGGACCGTGTCGGGCATGGGGCCGCTACTTGACGACCTCCTGACCGGCCTCCTGCCAGGCGAGGTAGCCGCCGTCGAGGTGGTAGATTTTTTTGAAGCCGAGCTTCTTGAAGGCTTCGAGGGAGGAGGTGGAGCGACCGCCGGAGCGGCAGTGGACGAGGTAGGGTTGGTCCTTGTCGAGTTTGGCGATGGCGCCCTCGAAGTCGTCGCCGGTGAAGCTGACGTTGGTGGCGTCCTTGAGGTGGCCCTTGGCAAATTCGGCGGGCGTGCGGACATCGAGGATGACGGGTTTCTTGTCCTTGTCGTCGGTGGTGAGGAGTTTGGCGGCGGCCTTGGCGTCGACGTGCTGGACGGGGTCGGCGGGTTTCTTGTCTTCCGGTTCGGCGGAGAGGACGGTGGAACCGACGAAGAGGGCGAGGATGGGGAGGAGGAGTTTCATGGGGCGGAACGGTAGCATGGGTTGGGGGGAGGGCAATGCGGGAGGGGGG
>JAQCFL010000412.1 GCA_027619375.1 Verrucomicrobiota bacterium
GGAGGAGATAGAGGGGGAGGCGGGTCAGGTGAATTTGCCGGTGGACGAGCGATGGAAGGTGGCCACCGAGCATGCCAATGAATTTCGCCGGGAGGCGGAGGCCGGACATATGGCGCGGGTGGCGCGGATCAAGGTGCGGCATGTGGCGGCCTTTGAGAAGGCGCTGGGAGAGGTGGATCCGGAGGGGGCGGCGCAGATCGCGAAGCATCGGGCCGAGGCGGAGGAGCGCTTGGGGGAGGTGAGGGAGGAGCGCGACGAGCAGTTGGAGCGGGTGGAACGGGAATTTACGCAGGGCTGGGCGCAGATGGAGGAGGAGTGGAAGGCGTTGTTGGCGCGGGTTTATGGGGAGGTGGAGGAATTGAGGGGGGTGATCGCGCCGCTGTCGCCGAATTGGGATGCGGACTATTTGAGCAAGTGGACGCCGGAGACGGAGTTCGGGCACGTGGCTCGGTTTGGGGAGGTGCAGGTGGAGGCGGCGACTTTGGGGAAGGCGCTGGGTTTGGAGCTGGAGGGGGCGAAGGATGTGGCGGTGCCGATGGCCCTGCAGTTTCCGCATGAGGGGTCGCTGGTGTTTGAAACGGAGAGCGAGGGGCGGGCGGAGGCGATGGGGGCGCTGAACAACATCATCCTGCGCCTGCTGGCGACGACGCCGCCAGGGAAGCTGGATTTCACGATCATCGATCCGATCGGACTGGGGGAGAACTTCGCGGGGCTGATGCATCTGGCGGACTACGAGGACAGCCTCATCAATGGGCGGATCTGGACGCAGCGGGGACAGATCGAGGAGAAGTTGGCGGAGCTGAACGAGCACGCCGAGAAGGTGATCCAGATGTATCTGCGCAACGAGTATGCGACGATCACGGAATACAACCTGCAGGCGGGAAACATCGCGGAGAAGTATCACTTCGTGGTGGTGGCGGATTTTCCGTCGAACTTCAGTGATGTGGCGGCGAAGCGATTGCTGAGCATTGCGATGAGCGGTGCGCGGTGCGGGATTTACATGCTGTTGCATTGTGATCGGCGGCACAGCCTGCCGCAGGAGTTCACGCCGGAGAGTTTGCGGGAGAACGGCGCGTGCTTTGGTTGGGACGGGAAGGGGTTTGCGCTGGAGGGGATGAATGGCAAGGCGCTGAAAATCGTGCTGGATGCCGCGCCGTCGCCGGGAGTGGCGATCAAGTTCACGCAGAAGATCGGGAAGACGAGCACGGATGCGAACCGGGTGGAGGTGCCCTTCGCGCATGTGGCGCCGACGGCGGAGGAGCGGTGGACGGGTGAGACCGCGAAGGAGTTGCGGGTGCCGATCGGACGGACCGGGGCGACGAAGCTGCAGTATTTGGCGATCGGGAAGGGGACGAAGCAGCATGCGCTCTTTGCGGGGAAGACGGGGTCGGGCAAGTCGACGTTGTTCCACGTGATCATCACGAACCTGGCGCTGTGGTGCAGTCCGGATGAGGTGGAGTTCTACCTGGTGGATTTCAAGAAGGGGGTGGAGTTCAAGTGCTACGGGACGAAGCGCCTGCCGCATGCGCGGGTGGTGGCGATCGAGAGTGACCGGGAGTTCGGACTGAGTGTGCTGCAGCGGGTGGACGATGAGTTGAAGCATCGGGGGGATTTGTTCCGGGCGGCGGGGGTGCAGGATGTGGCGGGATACAAGAAGGCGGGTGGCAAGGAGGCGATGCCGCGGACGCTGCTGATGATTGATGAGTTTCAGGAGATCTTCGTGGAAGATGATCGGATTTCGCAGAATGCGTCGGTGCTGCTGGATCGGATCGTGCGGCAGGGCCGGGCCTTCGGGATTCATGTGCTGCTGGGGTCGCAGACGCTGGGCGGGGCCTACACGCTGGCGCGGACGACACTGGGGCAGATGGTGATTCGGGTGGCGTTGCAGTGTAATGAGGCGGACGCGTATTTGATCATGGACGACAGCAATCCGGCGCCGCGTTTGCTGACGCGGCCGGGCGAGGGGATTTACAACGATGCGGCGGGGGCGGTGCAGGCGAATAGTCCGTTTCAGGTGGTGTGGTTGCCGGATGATGAGCGGGATGCGCAGTTGGATTTGGTGCGGGAGACGGCGGAGGCGAAGGGCTTTGGGGATCGGGGGCCGATCGTGTTTGAGGGGAATGCGCCGGCGGATGTGCGGGAGAATGTGGAGTTGCGGGAGGCCTTGAAGGCGACGGTGGCGAAGGCGGCGGGGACGGCGAAGGTGTGGTTGGGCGCGCCGAACTCGATCAAGGGGCCGACCGAGGCGCGGTTCAGCCGGCAGAGCGGAAGTAATCTGCTGGTGGTGGGGCAGCGGGAGGAGGCGGCGCTGGGGATGGTGGCCTTGTCACTGCTGACGCTGTCGGCGCAGTATCCGAAGGGGAAGGTGCGCTTCGTGTTGTTTGACGGGACGGTGCCGGATTCTTCGGAGAGTGCGTATTTGGAGAAGGTGGTGGAGGCGGTGCCGCACGAGGTGCGGGTGGTGAAGAATCACGAGGTGCCGGCGGTGATGGAGGAGTTGGGTGCGGAGTTGAAGCGGCGGATGGGGGATGAGAAGGCCGCGGCGGGCGGGGAGGCGGTGTTCCTGATCGTGCACGGGCTGCCGAAGTTCAAGAAGCTGAAGAGCGAGGATGATTTTGACTTCTCCTTTGATGAGGAGAAGAAGGCGAATCCGGGTGCGGTGTTCCAGGATCTGATTTGCGAGGGGCCGAGCCTGGGGTTCCACGTGATCGCGACGGTGGATACCTTCAACAATGTGAATCGCTTCGTGGGGCGGAAGGCGCTGAGCGAGTTTGAGATGCGGGTGTTGTTCCAGATGAGTGCGAATGATTCGGCGAGTCTGGCGGATAGCCCGGATGCGAGTGATCTGGGGTTGCACCGGGCGCTGTTTTACAACGAGCACGAGGGGTATTTGGAGACGTTCCGGCCGTATGCCTTGCCGGATAATGGATGGGTGGAGGAGGCGGGGGGATTTTTGAAGGGGGAGTGAGGGAGATTGGAAACCGCGAATGGACGCGAATGGGCGCGAATGGGCGCGAATGGGCGCGAATTTGGGGAGGATGGGGGAGGATGGGGGAGGGGATTTT
>JAQCFL010000042.1 GCA_027619375.1 Verrucomicrobiota bacterium
CCGAATAGAGAGGCGGTGGCTTTCTTGCGACCCTTCAGGCCGCTGGCACCGGGGGTGTCAATACCCAGGGCTGCGTTCGTTTCTCTCTTGCCCTGGGCTTTGTTCTTTCGGCCCTTCAGGCCGCAGAATGTTTCGCCTCGGGCACCCCTGGATGGGAACCTCCGCTTCCCGATAAGGAGCTTAAGCCAGTGCCATTCGGGGCTGGCGCCCACGCCGATGAGGCCCAGTCGGATCGTGTGGGCATCTTTACTCATTCGCGTTCTTCTTGCTAATTTCCCTGCCCCGGGGCGCCCACGTGAGTCGCCCATGCGCGCCATAGCGCCGCCAGCTCTTTGGCCTTTTCGGGATGCTGCGCAATGAGATTGGCGGTTTCGGTTCGGTCGGCTTCGAGGTCGTAAAGCTCCCACGGCTTGCCCTTGAGCGCCACGAGTTTCCATTTGCCCGCGCGCACGGCGCGATTGCCGAGATGCTGGAAGTACAGGGCTTTGCGATTCAGTAGTTTGTCCGTGAAAGCTGGCACAAGACTCACCCCCGCCGCAGGATGAATGGCTTGACCGAGGTGTTCCGTGGGGTAGGCCGCACCGCCGAGCTCAGCACAGGTGGCCATGATGTCGATCACATGGCCTGGTTGATGGCGGAGTTCGCCGCGAGCCGAAATCCCCCGTGGCCAGTGCACAATCAACGGTGTGGCGATGCCGCCTTCGTGGGTGAAGGCCTTGTATTTCCGAAATGGGGTGACCGAAGCGTTCGCCCACCGGGGACCGAAACTTTGGTAGGTATCCGCCGGACCGGGCATGATTTCCGGGTTGTTCCCGCCGCGGATCGGACGGCCATCAACCGTCTTCCGATACTCGAATCCGGGCACACCGTTGCTGATCTCATTTGAAGCACCATTGTCAGATAGAAAGAAGACCAAGGTGTTGTCGAGTTGACCGGCCTTCTTGAGTGTTTCGACGATGCGGCCAATGCCGTGATCCATTCGGTGCACCATCGCTGCGTGCACCTCCATCCGTCGCGCTTCCCACTTCTTGTGCGGTGCATCGGCCCAGGCTGGCGACTCCGTCTCAGGGCGTGACAACTTCCAACCTGCATCAAGGATCCCCATCTCGATCATTCTTTTGTGGCGGGCCGTGCGGACAGCATCCCAACCTCATCGTATCGCCCCCGTTGCGCCTCGATGTCTTCCGCCCTTGCATGCAGCGGCCAATGCGGCGCGAAGTGAGCGACATAAAGAAAGAACGGATCGTTCTCGCGCCGGGCAAAATGATCGCGCAGATAGCCGACGGCGTTGTCCGTCAGTGCATCAGTGACGTAATAGTCCTTGTCCTCGATCTTGATGGGGGTTCGGTCACGGACCGGATTGAAGGGATTGAAGAAGTCGCCTGCAACCGGCGTGCCGTAGAATCGATCAAAGCCTCGCTGCAGGGGCCAGCGATCGGTGGTGGGGTCCTTCCAGTCATTCATCAAGTGCCATTTGCCGACCATGTAGGTGCCGTATCCCGCCGAGCCCAAGACCTCGGCGATGGTTACACAGCGTCGATTCAGTTGGTGAGAACGGTCTTGAATCCCGGTCTGATCGTTATAGGGCCCGGTTAACAGCGATGCACGGGTCGGCCAGCATCGGCCCGCGTTATAGAATTGTGTGAAACGCAGCCCGTGATCGGCGAGCGCATCCAGATTCGGGGTTTCAATCTCTCCTCCGTAGCACCCAAGGTCGGAATAGCCCATGTCGTCGGCGAGGATCAGGACGATATTGGGTCGGTGACCCCCGAAGGTCGACCATGGCGTCAACCACAGGAGGGTGGTGGCCGCCAGAGCCAGAATAAGACGCGCGTTGGGAATACTCACTTTAGATTGTTGTTAGGAATTTTTTTCTGACGGGAGGCCCTTCGAACAGCCGTCGGGCCGGACCGGGGGCCGGGAGAAAGGGGTGGCGGAAACCATTGCCAACGCTAGAGCTGTGGCAGGGCGGAGTCAAACTCTCCAGAGCGAAGCGAACAAGAAGCGCTATCCGCCCTTGCCACCAGCATCTTGCTCGCCGGTGGGGAGTTGCCCGTGCTCTTGGTAGGAGGCCCAAACTTCAGCAAGAGGCTTGCCGTGCTCCTCGCAGTAGGCCTGCACTGTATCGAATGCCTTGGACCTCGCATCCTGCTCCGCCTTCAGAGCTAGGCCTTTCGTCGTGCCGATGGACATGGAGGCTAGATGCTCCACGACAAGCTCTCCATCATCGTCGAACGGAAAGCTGAGTCCCAGCTTACGCATGAAATCGGTCAATTGCCATCCATCCCAGATCTCGTGCGCATCGTCCGGATACGCTTTCTCTGAACCCTGGTCCTCCGGAAGTTTTTCTTTGTCGGTCAAGTATGCCGCGATTGCGTCTGCGTCTAGATCAGGCCATGCGCCTGCAACGTGCGATGCACTTCCGGCCTGCCGTGCGTAGTCCTCTGGTGACTGCTCTTCCCAGTAATTCGGGCGTGAGGAATATCGGTCAACCTCTTCACCTCCCCGGAATAGGTTGTATCCCCAGACGACGTCCTCCGCGTAGAAGAGAAGAATGACCGGAGAGGAGAGCTTCGCGGACAAAGCCTGGGCTATCCCCTCCGAATCACTAACGATGGTGTCCGCAAACGCAATGGTCGATCCGCTTGGACACTTGAATAGTGCGACCTCGTCCCCGTCTGCAAATTGAATGCTGCTGAACCCATTCGTAACGGATTCAGTAGAGACGGTCGGAATACCGATGATGTTGAAGAAGCCGCTCATTCTCTTCGGCGAACGTCTGAAGGACTGCCTCCCGCTACAGGCAGCGCCCCTCCAAAGCAAAGTTAAAGGTTCTAGTTCTCATTCGGCTTTCGACTCCAGAGCGGTAGCGGGTTGATCAGCTCCGTCTTCGCGCTTGATTGGTTCTAACGCATCGCTGTGTCTCCCGAGTTGGAATCCTGCTGCCTTCGCGAGAGCGACGCACGCCGAAACGAAAGGTTCCGGATCGAGTTGTCTGTAGACCGTCGACCCGCTTTCAGTGAGCATCCTCTTCAAGAGATCCTCGAAGGCATGCCCCTTTAGGGAAATAGATGAGGACAGTTCGGCTGTGCCCAGGTCGTATCCGCCCTTTCCAGAAAGTCGCTTGAGATGGATCACTCCTTCGGAATCGTCAATGACCTCCAAACGGAATGTCATGGGCTTATCGAACGTCGGAAAGAGGGTGAATCGGTAGAGTTCCCTGTCCTTGAATGCGGCTTCGGCAAGCATGGGTTCCTTGAACGCTTCCGAGAGTGCGGCAGCCGGAAGCTCGGCAGCGAAAGGCGGGCCGGTATGCTTCTCGAGAGCCTCATCGTACTCGTCGCTGAATGGATCGAGATCGTCCAATTTGGGCTTTTCGTCCGCAATCGCAATTCCCGCAGCAAGCACGAGGAGTAATGGGAACAGGATTTTCATTTCTCACGTGAATGTAGAAGCGCTGGCACCCGCTACCGGGAGCGCCAGTCCGCCTCAGGGTAAAGGGTTCTCATCAGGATTCAATCTCCGACTTGTGCTCCGGGATATTCGAAGGCGATGTTGGCGTATTCGCGCCTGACTCGAGAATCCTCAAAGACCCATCGCCAGACACACTCGTCGTCGTGACAAAAAATCTGAATGTAGCTGCGATCAACAACGAATGGAGCGACAGCAGCGAAAAGGATCTCTTCGTCTCCAAGTTTCTCTCCCGTAAAGCTGGGATCGAAGGCGTCGCCATTGGCGTCTTCTTCGAGAACCCATCGCCACGCAATCAACGCATCAAAAATGGTCTCCGCGTCGATGAAATCCTTAGTGGTGACGAATGCGTAGTGATCACTGCCCTCCATGGCGGGGAAATGCGCCTTCGTCACGGTCTCTCCACCTGCGAGCTTCTTGATCGCAGCCAACGCGTCTGAGTGACGGCTCTTCCGCACTCGAAACTGAGAGGACATGCTGTAGATGTTGATGCCCATCTTTTGGAGCAACGTCAAAATGGACTCGATGCCGCCTGAAAGCCAGCGGAAACCTGAAGCCCTTGCGGAGAACAGGAGGCGCTACTCGGCATCGAGTCCCACATCTTGTGCGGCTCTTCTCACTGTTGCTGCTTCCATAAGATCAAAATTGGCATAAGAGCCAAGAAGAAGAGCACAAAGACGCTCCATGCTACTCTAGTCCAAAATCGTATCGGATGGCTACTTCGTGACAGGGGTATGCCGCTTGCCCCAGTTTCACCGGAACGGATACTCTGTGCAATCGTCCGCGCAAAGAATAGAACGCCGGAATACCAGAAGAACATCAGGCATACGGTCCAAAATTTGTTCATCGGAATTCTATTTTCTGCCAAGGTTATAGAGATGCCGTTGCCGCCTGCAAGCCCCGAAGTCCAGAAGACTCTCGCGACAGACAAGAGGCGCTACTCGGCATCGGCATCCCCGACTTGTTCTGCTCTTGTTTTTGAGAGGAGAGCGGCGACTTCCTTGGAAATGTCGTCTCCCGAGTAACTGATCAGCATACCTTCCAAGTGGTGAACGCTCGCAATCTTTTTGCGGGTCCGCTACACTTCAAATACCCATTGGTAATTCCTCTCCAAGGCAAAGTTCTTGACGATCACTCGAACCTTGGCGCGCAACTGGGTCTGCTTTCGTTGCAACAAGAGATCAGTTGCATTTGAGGGTGATTCCGTTGCCAATCGTTTCAAAGCTTCAAAATCGGGATGATTGCGCACTGCGTAGTCGATGCAGCATACGGCCATGCGCAACTCTTCGCCTCTCGAAATAGTGGCGCAACTCGCAAGAGCCAGAACCAGTATAAGTGGTTTCATTTCTTTGCAGGGTATTCTCCGAGAGGAGGGCGGAAAGGAGAAAGAGTTGAGGCAATCAGAGTTTGGTTTTCGCTTTGGTAAGGCATTGATTGCGACCGGCTGCGGATTTCATCATCGAAATGCGGATAGTATCGCTCTTTTGAAGCTCATGGGCAAATGACAAAGCTGATCCCTCCGATGGTGGCTGCTTGAGTTTTTGGATGCCCGAGATTTCCAGCGAAACGAAATGGGGTCTTTTTGAATGGCTGCGAGAATTGGTGAGGAGAACGAACGTCAAGTCCTGCTACGCCTGACCGGGGGTGGTGAGGGGCAAGAGAAAAGGAGGGGAGGGGATCGGGGTTGGGGGGGGCGGGTTGCAAACCCGCGCTCCTTATTGGAGGAGGTTTGGCTGAGTGCGTGTCGGTTGGGGTGGGAGGCGGAGCTGGAGCATGGCGGGGCCGCGCCGGGTTTGGTTTGGACGGAGGAGCGGAGTCTGTGGGGCGGGCGGGACGCCCACGCTCCCTTGGGGAGAGGCTGCGGGGGGAGCTGGATGGCGACCAAGGTATCTGTGCGAAGAACTATGCAGTTTCAATCAGCACGCATGATGTCATCGTGCGCCACATGCGATGTCGTCCGGGAGCTGGCGTCGGGACTACGCGCCCGGCACTGGAAAGGCACCCGGGATCAGATCCCGGGCCAGTCTGTCCCACGGAAATTGGTGGACAGCCTTGGGGGCGAAACCGTAGCGTCGGGGACCGGATGCGCGCCTTGAGCCCGTTCGGATCGGTGGGGGCGTCGTCCGGCCTTCGGACCGGTGGCACCCTCGGTGTGCTGCGCGGGCCGGTTCCTTCGCTGCAACCAACACGAACGAACTACACATGAACCACCCCAGTCTCCACCCTGCCGCCCGCCTTGCAGCCCTCGCCGCCCTCGGACTCCTCGGCACCACGCTCGGCGCTCACGCTGAGGCCCCCCCGGCCATCGATCCGACCCCTCCTTCCTCCGAGCCCCGCAGCCCCGAGGACCAGCTCAAAACCTTCGTGCTCCCGCCCGGCTACCATCTCGAACTGGTTGCCAGCGAGCCGATGATCAAGGAGCCCGTCACCCTCTCCTGGGACGGCAACGGACGGATGTTTGTGGCCGAGATGCGCACCTACATGCAGGACGTCGACGGCACCAAGGAGAACGATCCGACCAGTTGCGTCACCATGCTGACCGACACCGACGGCGATGGCCGGATGGACAAGGCGTCCGTCTTCGCTGACAATCTCGTGCTGCCCCGCCTCCTCCTGCCGCTCGACGACCGCGTCCTCATCGCGGAGACCTACAAGGATGAGATCCACAGCTACCGCGACACCACCGGCGACGGCGTGGCCGACGAGAAGACCCTCGTTTACAAGGGCCCCGCCATCAAGGGCAACGGCAACCTCGAGCATCAGGACAGCGGGCTGCTCTGGAACCTCGACAACTGGATCTACACCAGCATGAGCTGGCAGCGGCTGCGCATGACGCGCGGCGTGATGGAGTCCGGGCCGGCCGAGAAGGATTTCGCGCAGTGGGGCCTGACCCAGGACGACACCGGACGCATGTTTTACTCCTGCGCCGGGATGGAGCAGCCCGCCTTCGGCTTCCAGATGGTGCGCGCCTACGGGAAGCTGCGGTTAAAGGACGATCTGGCGGGGGAGTTCATGGTCCCGTGGCCCGTCATCGCCACGCCCGACGTGCAGGGTGGCCCCGGTCGGCTCCGTCCCGACAAGGTCCTCAACCACTTCACCGCCTCCTGCGGCCAGTCTATCTTCCGGGGCGACAACCTGCCCGGCGATCTTTCCGGCGACCTCCTCATCTGCGAGCCCGTCGGGCGCATCATCCGCCGCGCCAAGGTCGACAACCAATCCGGCAAGATCATCCTCACCAACGCTTACGAAGCCGAGAAGAAAGAGTTCATCGCCTCGCGCGACCGCAATTTCCGCCCGGTCCACACCGCCACCGGTCCGGACGGCTGCCTCTACATCGTCGACATGTACCGCGGCATCATCCAGGAAGGCAACTGGGTCCGCAAGGGCTCCTTCCTGCGCGACCGCGTCCTTGAAGCCGGGCTCGACAAGAACATCGGGCGGGGCCGCATCTGGCGCCTCGTGAGCGACCAGACCAAGCCGTCCACTCCGCCGCGCATGCTCGGAGAAACCACCGCCCAGCTCATCGCCCACCTTTCCCATCCCAATGGTTGGTGGCGCGACACGGCTCAGAAGCTCATTGTCCTGCGGCGCGATCCCTCCGTTGTCCCCGCCCTCAAGGAGCTCGCCCGGACCGGCAAGGCCCCCCTCGGCCGCATGCACGCCCTCTGGACCCTGGAGGGGATGGATGTCGTGGACCGCGACCTCCTCGTTGAGAAGCTCAAGGACGCCGACCCGCGCGTCCGCATGGCGGCTGTCCGCATCAGTGAGGTTCTCCTCGAGCGGGGCGACGACGCCCTCCTTGCCGAGTTCGGGCCCCTCGTCTCCGATCCCGACCCGAACGTCATCGCGCAGGTCGTGCTCTCCGCGGGATTCAGCCGCACCCCCGGCCCCGCCACCGCCCTTCTGGAAAAGGCCAAGGCGTCCAATGTCGCCCCCGACGTGCTCTCCGCCTACGTCAAGAACGCCACCTCCCGCCTCGGCGGCGTCAAGGAAGCACAGCTCTCCAAGGGGGCCGCGATTTACCAGTCCCTTTGCTTCAGCTGCCACGGAATGGACGGCAAGGGCGTCGATGCCGGGGCCGGCAAGCTCGCCCCGCCCCTCGCCGGATCGAAGTTCGCCAACGGCGACAAGTCCAACATGATCAAGATCGTGCTCCGCGGCCTCACCGGACCGATCGACGGCAAGACCTACCTCGGCCAGATCATGGTGCCCATGGCTCAGGAGTCGGACGAATGGATTGCCGACGTCCTCACCGAGGCCCGCAGTGCCTGGGGCAACACCGGCGACGCCGTCACCCCCTCCGACGTCGCCAAGGTCCGCGCCGCCACCTCCGGCGTGACCGAGCCCTATACCATGGAAACCCTTCTGGGGGAGCGGTAATCCTGTCCGCAATGGTGAAGGGAGGCCCGCATCTCGAAGGTGGGGGCGGCCCGCACGAGGCCGGCCACCGGGAACGGCAGGAGGAGTTTCCATCGCGCCCGCCGTGGCGTGCGCCGAACGGGTTGGCAGGGGAGGGGGGAGTGTCCGGGGAGGTGGGTCATGTTTTGTCTGCTGCTTGTGGTTGGATGGATCGAGCTTGATGAACGCAGAAACGCCCGGCGGATGCCGGGCGTTTTGCGGGGTGACGTGGATGGCCGAAGGGCCGTCGTCTTAGTCTGATGACACGGTGGGGAGGGGAATTGTGGGGGCGTGTGATGAGCGGCAGCCCTGGGTCACCGCGATCCAACCATCCTCACCCTTGAATAGCTCCCCCCCCCCAAGAACTCCAACGTCGTGCCGAGCATAGCGTCCGCCAACGCCTTCACGCTTCCTTCACCGTGGCCGGGGTCTCGGAAGGGATGGGTTCTTGATGGTCCCTGATGAGAAGTTAGGAGTGATGACCCGATGTGGGTGGGAGACCTAGGGGCTTGATCAGGAAGCCGACAAATACTGCGGCAGTAGCAAGGACGATCAGGGCACGGGCACGGACAACAGACAACTCTCAACGGTCAATATTTCCTCCAGTCCCCGGATTCGAAGAAGGCATGCAGGATCTCGATCGAGCATGCTCCCCTGGAGTAGCCCCTCGCGAATGCTGCTGCATCCGTGTTGGAATCAGGGAAGAGAGTGGCGCTCATCGTCCCGGCCTCCTTGGCGACTTCATGAGCGTAGTGTTCGGCTGCACCGCGTTCATCGAGGCGCAGGCCGGGTGATTGTTTTATAGTCATTTCATAGCGCGCCAATCCTTTGGAATAGCCTTGAACGTAAGGAGCGTCCGGATTCGACATGCCGTCCTGCCATCCCTTTCGGGAGGGTGAACCTACAGGGCTGCGGGCGATGGATACGGGCGGTTCACGCAGGCGCTCCGCCTGCAGCATTCGTTCCTCAGGGCTTGGGTAGGGGGCCGACCACTTGAGGTAGCTGAGCTCCGAAGAAGAGAACCTTTCGGATAGGGTCCTTCTGATGTCCTCATGCTCCTGACGGGCTTTCTCCCAGAGGGCAGGATTCTCGGATTCGGCTTGGGCGAGTGCGGCAAATCTCTCATACTCAACGCGGTTTTTGTGGGCGAGCATCGCCGCCTCTTCATAGTCTGTCTCCCTGAAGCTCGCCCTCAAATTTCCTTTCCATTGGTGGGGGTGCTCCCATATTCCATAGGCCAAAATCCTGAGCAGTCCTAAAATGACAAATAGTGTGGCGAGGTTCGCGACCAGCCTGAATGAACTGCGGCCACGGGGAGGCACGGGGCGGTGTTCCACGCTGAGGTCGGAAGTCTTCAGGGCCTTCTCCCGAATCATCCCCAGGGCGTAGGTCAGCGCTACTTCGTACGATTTGACGTCTCGTCCGGAGGTGTTGAGAGTGCAGGGTGCCTCTTCATTGGAAAACACGATGGCGTTTGTGCAGCTTGGATCGATGTGCTGCAATTTTTGCGCGAGAACGGGGGAAAGGTCTGCGATCTTGCGGCAGAACTCCTGCCAACAGGAGAGCACGTCCTCGGTGCTCAGAGGCGGGATGACGAATATGGATTTTGGAAGAAAGCCACTGCTTTCGAGTCGAGCAGCCTCCCATGCAAGGCCCCTTGTGGGGCCCGCCACGAGTAGAATTGCCGTCGTGCTTTCCATCCATCGTACGGCATGGCCCTGCCACTCATCGTCGCTAACGTAATCCCTGGCTGCGCCGAGCGGTGGAAGTCCTTCCCCTGGGCGCCCAATGGCGAGGACCGGACCCAGAAGCGAGCCGGACTCGACGATAATTTGTTCCAAATTCCATGCGCCCTTCGGGTCTGCCAGAAAGCGTTCGTCAGCGAATGATCGCAGGTAGAGAACCGGCGGCCGCTGGTCGAGGGATTCCAGTTCCTTCGCGGTTCGGCTGTCGTGCCGTCTTCCGCGATTTATAAGTTTGGAAGACGCGGCTTTCGCAAGGTGAAACGGAATTGATCCGGCCCCAAGAATTCCGAGAAGGGCGCCGGCGCTCACGCCGAGGTGTGCGGTGCCGTGATAGTAGAGTGAGGCGTTTGAACTGAGGAAGTCATAGCGTGCCTTGCCGTAAATTTTCCGGAGGCGGCGATTCTCCTCGTTGTCCACCAAGTCTCGGACATCATCCTTGGCGGCCTGATTTCTTGAAGAGTTGTGAAGCAACAAGATGGCGGATGTCATTCCCAAAAAGAGACACGCGAACGCGACGTTCAGGTCCCCCCAAATCAAGCTGAGGGCGGTACAAGCGAGAAAACCGACAAAGCCCAGCGAGCAAATGACTTCAGCTGGATCCATTTGGTGCTCCGAGCGGGCGCTGATTCGTTGGGATGCGAGGTCAATACTCTCGGGCTGGGGCGACATGGCGTTGACGGGCTGCAGAATCGTCTCTGATGGTAGTGCGGAGCGCTGGTGGAGGCAAGGAGGAAGGGATGGGATGTCACGCTATTAGAGTCCGATGGTTTGGAAGATGCGGCCGACTCGAGGAGCCTCTGCTTTGATGGGCATGGTGTCCGTCACCGGGATCTCGTCGTGAGCAAAAATGTCAGGCAGTAGGAACTGACATTCTGGGGGGAGAGATGCCGACCAGAAGCCAAGGCCACCATCACCGTCAGCAAGCCGGGGGCGGGACGGTGGCGAGGCACCGCCACGGGTATGGTGCGCAGGGGATAGCGCTTTTTCCTGCCGGGCCATGAGGCCGCGGTCTGTGTCTCCTTGCCTGTCATTCCGAAAATTCGATACGACCACGGCCATGAGTTTCAACCCACTTCTCAAATCACAGGATGTCGCGGAGTTCTTCAATGTCAGCTCCCGGACTGTTCTGGTCTGGTATTACAAGGGGCTGATCCCGGCCCGGATCCATGTTGGCAAGGTCATTCGTTTCGACTTGGACGATGTGTTTGAGGCGCTGGAGAAGGCGAGTCGGAAGGGTTGCAAATGGCGGTGCGAATCGGAGGTATCGGAATCGGTCCGGAGCATCTGAGGGGCGGGGCGTGCGGATGCACGGGATTTCGCGAATGGGGCCGGATCCTGTTATAAAGGAACACCTGTCCCGGCTTCCCCCCGCCCTTGTCCGACCCCCGGGGGCATGATGGCTTTGCCATGAGCACAAGAACCTCGAAACTCGACTGGCTTTTCGGTGTCGATGAAGCCCCCGTCTATGCCACCGTCACGCACAAGGGGGTGGTGCGGGAGCTGCGTTTGCCGCACAAGAAGGCGCTGGTGGCGGGGGACACTGGTGAGGTGGTCGGCATTGTCGGTTCGGGTTACAAGGTCTTCACCAACCAGGAGGCGGTGGAGCTGGGCTTCCGGTTTTGCCATGAGGCGTTTCCAGACACGAAACCCGCGGAGTGGACATTCGTGGAGGGGCACGGGCCGCGGAAGCGGAGTTGGGTGGCGATGGATATTCATCATCAGGCCCATGCCATGAACCTCATGGGCAGCCGGGGGAAGATCTCCGAACTCTACACGCCCTTCGTGCGGATCACCAACAGCTACAACGGGACTCGTGCGGTGCGGCTGGACGTGGGCTTCTTGCGCAAGCATTGCGACAATGGCATGATCTTTGAGGAGGAGGCGGCGACGCTGAGAGTGCCGCACACGCGGCGGGGGATTCTGTCGTTGCAGTTGGTCAAGCCGTTCGAGGGGATGACGGCGCTGCGGGAGGAATTTGGCAAGGCCCTGGCGGGGATCCAGGCGCAGGGCCTGTCCCGCGAGGAGGGGCTGCGCCTGGTGCAAGAGGTGACCGGATGGCCGACCTTGCCGGAGCAGCCGCGGCCATGGGAACGCGCCGAGCAGGAGAGGCTCGATGCCGACCTCGCCTCGCGGCTGGAGCGCTACTTCGGGGAGTTGGGCGAAAATGCCTACGCGGCTTTCAACACCATGACCGACATCGCCTCCCATCCCCCGAAGAGCTCCCGCTTCCGCCGGGACCGCCCCACCCTGGAACGCCGGGCCGGAGTGTGGCTGCGTGAGTTTCGCAGGGAGGGTGGGGGGTCGGGAGGAAGGGTGGCAAGGCAGGTGGTGGGGGCGGTGGGGTAGCGGCGGTTGGCCGAGGTGCGGTTGGCCTTGAGTCAATCGATAGGATCGGATTGAATCCCGGGGCGGTTGAGAATATTGCCTCTTGTGAACATCGAATCTGCCATCGAACGCCTCTACAATCTCAAGATCGGGGTGACTGGTGTCGGCGGGGAGCGGCATGAACGTCCCCACAAGCCGCTCCTCCTGCTGGCAGTGTTCGACCTGATGGACGAGGGGCTTGCGACTCCTGACCACATTCCGTGGTGCCGGGCGTTGCGGGATCGGTTCACGCGGCGTTTCCTCATTGTCCGGAAGCGGGATGACCGCGACACGCCCGATAACCCCTTCCGCTACCTTCAGGGAGACGGATTTTGGGAGGCGCGGGAGGTGGGTGATGGGGCGGTCCTTCGGCGTAATCCGTTGGTTGGGGAGTTCGACCGAGTCGTGGCGCGGTTCACGGACGGATTTGATGTGGTCGCTTCGATCCCCGCGAACCGGCGGCGCATGAGGGAGGCGTTGGTGGCCCGGTATTTTCCGGGCTTGGCGGCGGAACTGTTGGCGGCGGTTCCCTCTCCCGCCCCGGAACGGGTCGCGGCGGAGGAGGAGCTTGAGTATGGACGTAGTCCGGCGTTTCGCCGGAAGATCGTGGAGGTTTACGATCATCAATGTGCAGCCTGCGGCCTGAGGATCAGGCTGCCTGGGGTGGAGGGAGTGAGCTTCATTGATGCAGCGCACCTGGTTCCTTTTGCGGAGAGTCGTAACGACCACCCCACGAACGGGATGGCGCTGTGCAAGAATCATCACTGGGCGATGGATCGCCGGCTGATCGCGCCCTGTGAGGATGGGATCTGGCATATTTCGGGGACGCTCGACCGGCGCCGTTCCACCGGTGAAGCGGAGTTGGTGGGACTGCGGGGGCAGCCCATTTTAATGCCCCAGGAATCCGCCTTTCAGCCCTCCAAGGAAGCCCTTCGGTGGCGTTGTGAGCGATTGATTGCGTGAAACACATCGCGGGTGAGGAGGGAATGGATCATGGCGGGATCTTCTTGGGAGGGGTGGGGCCGTGCTGGGGGAGATGAAAAATATGGTTTTGGGATGGGCCGGGGTGGGAGCATCCCCCTGTCATTGTTCGCGGCCTTTGGCTAGGATGGAAGCTTGAGCGAATGGGAGGATTCGGAAAAGCGGGACGGTGAGGGTTGGCGCGGAGGATTTTGGCCGTAATCGAGTGGATGTTATTGGGGCGTTTCATGGGGGAGAGGAGAGACTGGGCTGGAGGTGTGGTTTGCGAGTTTGGTTTGTTGGTGGGGGTGGAGGGGAGATGACGGGTTGGAAACCCGTCCGCCTTTCGCGGGCGGGAAGCCCGCGCCAGGTTGCTGCTCGGAGGCTGGAAGCCAAACTTGTTCGGCATGGTGCATGCTGAACTGGTCATGGCGCGCAATGAAAGCGGGGCCATTTCTCGCCGAGGCTACCATCTCAGAATTTCCAACCGACAATTTCCAAATAAAGATCAAATCCAAGACCAACTCTCAACTGCTGGAGCTCGTTGCCGCATCCGGAATGGCGAATGGCAGGCCCGAGAGTCCGAGTTGATGCCTTTCCTTCGATTCGTTTTCCGACTTGGAACCTGATGATTGGAATTTATTTGGAAATTGGCCCGTGGAAATTCAACCCTGTATCCGGACCAACCCGTCAGATTGTTAACGTCCGATCTGTGCCGAACACGGTTGGCGGAAAGCCCGCGCCACGTTGCGCTGGCAGAGGCTAGTGGCTGCCGTCCATGACGTCGTCGAGGTGTTCGTAGGCGGCGAGGTCTCCGGGCCATTGGGCGAAGTAGCTCTCCAGCGGGGCGCGGGATCCGATGAGGTCCCCGGCGGCGTGGCGGGCCACGCCGCGCAGGAGTTGGTAGAAGCCCGGTTCGCCTTCCGTGGCGCGGCCGAGGAGACGGAGGGCTTCGATTTCGTCGCCGCTCTCGATGAGGGCCTGGAGGTAGCCGGGGGAGAGCCTGGTCGCGCCGGGGTAGCTGCCGTCCACGATGCCCGCCACCCGTGCGGCGGCGAGGGAGGCTTTCCAGCGGCCCAGTTCGCAGAGGGCCCGGGCGCGGATCGGGGCGGCCATCTCGGGGGAAATCTCGTCCGGGTATTCGTCGAGGACGCGGAGGAGGTCGGTCCAGCGGCCCAGGGCCCAGGCGAGGAGCATCAGGATTTCGGGATCCTCGCCGCCACCGGGCACGGCGAGTCCGTCCTCCAGAAATTTCACGACGCCCTCGGGGTTGAGCTGGTGCGCTTCGAGCACCTCGACGATCTTCGCTTTGCTCATAAAGCTCAGGCGGGACGGGATGCGCAAGGCGCAGAACCAATCGAGATCGGCGGTGAGCTGCACCAGTTCGTCGAGCCGCTCGGTCAGGAGGTCGGTGTCGGTTCCATGAATGACGAGCTCGGAGGAGATGCTGATCTGTCCGCTGCAGTAGAGTGCTTCGTCGAAGTTCAGCCGGAAGGAGGAGCCCTGCACGAACGGTCCGATCTGGAACACCGCATCGTTGAGGTCCTGTAGGAAGTAGCCGACCGTGATGGAGAAGGTGAGGAGGGCGCGTTGCGCGTCGAGACGCTTGAATTCGACCGAGAGGATCTGGCTGTCCCGGTAGGAGCCGTAGATGGTGGGCGGTTCCCCCTCGGATTGGTTGAGGAACGCGGTGGCCTCCCCCTCGTCGTCGGGCGGCAGTCGGGAGGCAAGGGCCGGGAGGACGAACTTCTCGAGAAACGATTTGGCGGAGAGGGGGCGGGGCTTCTTTTTGGTGAGTGAGGGCATGGGCGGGGATGGAAGTGTTCGGTGATCAGGGAGTAGGCCGTGGGCTGCGGGGAAGGGGGGCTGCTAGTCCTCGTCGGGTTTGTCCTGCTCCTCTCTGACGATGTCCTGCATCGGGGTGTTGAAGTCGGCGAGCTCCTCGCCGGTGGATTGGCGGTGGCGCATGGCGGACATCTTGCGGGAGAAACTCGTGGAGGAGGAATGCAGTCCCTTGCGGCAGAACATCACGGCCCCGGCGTGATTCTGGTCGATGCCCATCCGGATGGCGGAGGCGATGGCGTCCTGGTTGGCCCCCAGAAAGAGGAAGGTCCACTTGTAGTTCTCCTGCTGGTGCTTGATCATGCTGGAGATTTTCTGCAGGTCAAAGTCGGTGGAGGCGTTTTCGAGGCCGTCGGTGAAGATGGCGACGATGACCTGGCCCCCTCCGTCGCCCTCCGGGCTATGGCGGGCAGGGGGGCCGTTTGAATCGGCGGGCTGACGGAGCCGTTTTCCGAGCTCCACGATGGTCCGGCCGATGGCGTCCAGGAGGGCGGTCATGCTGCGCGGGACGTAAGTCTCAGTGTCGAGGGGGGGAACCTCGTGGATGGGTGTGGAGCGGTGCGGGGCGAGGTATTCGTCATCGAAGAGGACGAGGGTGAGCCGGGCCTCGCCGGGGGCCTCCTGCTGCTCCCGGAGGAAGCGGTTGAAGCCGGCGATGGCGGGCTCCACCATGTCGCTCATGGAGCCGGAGCGGTCGAGGATGTAGGCAATTTCAGTGAGGTCCTTGTTCATGGGAGGGAGCATAGTCCGGGGTGTCGGACATTGGCGGGGGGAGGAAATTTTGAGGGCGGATTTGTTGCTCGCTTGGCGGGTGCCCGGAGGGGCCAGCCCCGAGGGAGCGGCGGCGTCCCCTTCGGCGGGGAGTCCCGGGATCAATCGCCCTCCCAAGATGGTCGAGGTTGTTCCCAATGGTCTCTGGTGATCTCGACGGCAGCGGGAGGCAGACCCTCCCTTCCGAGGATTTCTCCATCGTGAGTTTCAGCAGCAGGGGGCCCGGGCCGGTCCTTGCGGTGAAGCATAGGAAGGATTGATAGTTAGGATGTACGAAATATCGTCAACTCACCCCGAATAAGCACGAAATATCGTCAATCTCCTCGTGCGACCCGCTTTGGTGCCCTTGTTGGGGCTCAGCACCCCTGTGGTGGTCGTGGCGTCACGGGAGCGTTGAGGCTCTCGGGGCGGCGCGCCGGTGGAGTGCCCGGCTCGATAGGGACGACCCGGCGCAGGCGCATCCGCTGACCGCGGCGCTCTGGATCCATGAGCAGCACAACGTGGTCAACGAGGAGTAGTTCGGGCCGGTGTTGAGATCCGCTCAAGTTTGCCTCGCAGAGCACCGTCGAGGGTGAGCCATCCGAGAGGAGAGGAGATCCCGCGCGGGCAGAGCTCGAATGTGGTCATCCGGACCGTTCCCGAGATGATGAGATACGGTCTGAAGGAGTTCAGCGTGCCGGCCGGGAAGAAGGTGAAGTTTCTCCTGCTGAATCCAGACAACATGCCACACAACCTCGTCCTCACGGCTGTCGGCGCCCTGGAAGAGGTGGGGCTTCTTGCTGACAAATCGGCTGCCGATCCGAAGTTCGTGGAGCGACATTACGTTCCGGACTCGCGCAAGGTCCTCTTTGCCACCGAAATGGTCGATGATCACTCGCAGGCCATCCTTGAGTTCGTCGCGCCGGACAAGCCTGGAGATTATCCATTCCTCTGCACTTTCCCCGGGCACTGGCGCCTGATGCAGGGCGTGATGAAAGTGATTCCATGAGGATGGTTGGACGAAGGGGTCACATGCCCCCCACCCCTGGCGGGGTCGATGGCAGAAACAGGTATCTCGCAGTATTCATTCGTTCTGTCCCCTAGCGGGCATTATTGCTTGGGGCGTTTTTTGCGGCCGCCTTGGAGACCTTTGCCGAGTTGATCGGCCTTGACGGGATCGTACCGGGGATTGGGCACGGGCATGAGGGCCTTCACGTCCTTGTGCCAGGCTTGCAGGGCGGCAAGCAACTCCTGAACCAGGGTCGGTTGGGCCGAGGCGAGGTTGCGTTGCTCTCCGGGATCGTTCTTCAGATCGTAGAGCTCGAGGGTGCCGTCCTCGAAGAACTCGAGGAGTTTCCAATCGCCCCTGCGCAGGGCGCTGGCGGGCGTGCTGTGATGGTAGTGTGGCAGATGCCAGTGCAGCGTGTCGCGCGCCAAGGTGGCGGCGGGATCACGAAGGACGGCGGCGAGGCTGGCACCATCGCAGGGCTGGGACTTGGGCGTCGCGGCACTGGCGAGTTCGAGGAAGGTGGGGTGCAGATCCATCGTGATGAGCGGGGTGTCGCACTGTGTTCCAGCGGGCACCTTGCCGGTCCAGCGGGCGATGCCCGGCACGCGGATGCCGCCTTCGTAGAGGGTGCCCTTTTCGCCGCGCAGCGGCTGGTTCGATGTGACCACGCGGCCGCTCTGCTCGTGCTCAAGGCCACCGTTGTCACTGAGGAACACGATGAGTGTGTTTTCCGCGATGCCGGCGCGGTCCACCGCCGCGACGACACGCCCGACGCTTTGATCAAGCTCTTCGGTGAGGCCGGCGTATTGGGGATTGCTGGGATAGCCGGGCATCGGCGTTTTGTTCTCATACTTGGCCTTCAACTCGGGCGTGGTGGACAGCGGGATGTGCACGGCGGCATGCGAGATTTGCAGGACAAAGGGCCGGTCCCTGTTCGCCGCGATGAACTCCTCGGCCTTTTGTGCGAGGAAGTCGGTGGTGCGGAGTGTTTTCGCGCTGCCGGTGACCTTCGGCGGCTGGGTGTTGCCATTGCATTCAAGCGCGGTCTGCCAGCCCTGGTCGGCAGGGCCGAACCCCGCGCCGCCGAGGTGCCATTTGCCGAAGTAGCCGGTGGCGTAGCCAGCCTTGGCGAGGCACTCGGCAAAGGTCTCCACCTCCAGCGGCATTTGCCGCGGCACGGCGGGATCCGCCAGCCTGGCGAAGGGGCGCTGGTGACCCGGAATGTGCTGGGTGATGCCGAAGCGTGCCTGATCCTGACCGCTCTGCAGATTGCAGCGGGTGGGCGAGCAGACCGGACCGGCGTAGAACTGGGTGAAGCGCATGCCATCCCGCGCGAAGCGATCAAGGTGCGGCGTCTCGTTGAAGGTGTTGCCATAGCAGCCGAGATCCGCCCAGCCGAGATCGTCGGCGAGGATGAGGATCAGGTTTGGCGGCGACGAATAGGCCGACGGACGAAAGAGGAGAGAGGCCAGGAGGATCAGCAGGGCGAGGTGTTTCATGGGCCTGTCCTTCATCGGTCATTCATCATTCGGGATACATCATTTCCCATTCTTCGCCCAAAGCACGCCTTTCCTTTGCTGGCTTTTCTTGGAGGGACTGCTGTGAAGGGCGCGGAAAAATACTGGTTTGGGAGATAATGGCGTGTCCGACCTTGTGCCCCTTCTGGCCCGGGCGCAAGGCATCAATCCAGCGGGTTAACACTCGATGGGAAATAAACGAATCGGAGCAAGGGGCGACCGCTGCTCCACGCTTTTGTCCTAGACTACCGTCCTTGATTTGGGCCTCGAATTACTTTCCCGGGAAAGAATCGTGGGGAAGTAATCGCGTCCACCTCCCGAAGGATGCTGGCCGTGTGAAGGAGGCGTCGGTTTCGGATGGGGAGGTCGTTCGGGCAAGGCTGTGGGACCCCTCCAGCCGCGGCTGGAAAATTCAGGCTGTCGCCGGGCTCCGAGGATGGTTTGCGTCGGTATCCGGGGGGGGAGGCGGCACCACTTTGGAGAGCGAAGTGGTGGCTCGTCTCGGATTCGAACCAAGGACACGCGGATTTTCAATCCGCTGCTCTACCAACTGAGCTAACGAGCCGTCGCAGAAGCGAGGGCGGTTGTTTAGGGTGGGGGAGGGGGGCTGGCAAGGAGAAATT
>JAQCFL010000043.1 GCA_027619375.1 Verrucomicrobiota bacterium
CAAAACATCCTCGCCCGGCCCCCCGGGGCCGCCGTCCTCGACGTCCGCGGCGCCGCCGAGTTCGCCGCAGGCCACGTGCCCGGCGCCACCCACCTCGCCTACACCCGCCTCGCCGCGGAGGCCGACCGCCTCCCCTCCGGCAGCCCCCTCCTCGTCCACTGCGCCACCGGCCTGCGCTCCGCCTTCGCCGCCTCCTGGCTCGAAATCGCCGGCCGCGAGGTCATCCACCTAGACGGCCCCGTCCCCGATTTCCCCCCCACTCCCCCCCGGAGCACAACAAAGCCCACCGCCGCCACCCCCTGATGGACGGGTCCATTCCGCTGATCATCAGCTTTGGCCTCACCATCGGTCTCGCCCTCGGCCTGACCGGCGGCGGTGGGTCAATTTTCGCCGTCCCCCTCCTCATCTACGGACTGGGGATGGACGTCCACCAGGCCGTCGGTGTCTCCCTCGCCGCCGTCGGGGCCACCGCCGCCTTCGGCGCCCTCACCCGCTGGCACTCCGGCCAACTGGAGTTCCGCACCGGCCTCCTCTTCGCCGGGGCCGGCATGCTCGGCACCCCCCTCGGGACCCGAATCGGGATCTCCCTCCCCCCCGCCGCCACCCTCAGCGCCTTCGCCCTCCTCATGATCGTGGTCGGCCTGCGCATGTGGCGACAGAGCCCCTCCCCCGCCCGCGCCGCAGTCCCCCCGCCCTCCTGCACCCGCGACGACGCCGGCACTCTGCGCTGGTCCTCCCGCTGCGCCCTGGTCCTCGTTCTGGCCGGTCTCCTCACCGGAGTGCTCTCCGGCGTCTTCGGAGTCGGCGGCGGCTTCATCATCGTCCCCGCCCTCATCCTCACCAGCCGCATGGCCATCCACCGTGCCGTCGGCACCTCCCTCCTCATCATCGCCCTCATCTGCCTCTCCGGCGTCCTTTCCTACCTGGCCCAAGGCAGCCCCCTCCCCGCCACCACCACCCTCATTTTCGTCCTCGGCGGCCTCCTCGGCATGCTCGGCGGCACCCGCCTCGCCACCCGCCTCAATGGTCCCACCCTCAACCGCGTCTTCGCCACCGGTATGTGGCTCGTCGCCTCCTTCGTCCTCCTCCGCACTCTGCTGTAATGAAAGCGCCCGGAGACAGCGTCCTCCCCCCCCACCCTCGCCGCCGAGCCTCCCACCAATTCCACCGCCTCAGCGCGGACTCCCCGAATCCCCTCCACCCGCTCAAACCCACCACCCCCCACAAAAGACAACGGCCCGAGGTTTCCCTCAGGCCGTTGATAAAGTGGAGCGGGTGATGAGATTCGAACTCACGACATCAACCTTGGCAAGGTTGCGCTCTACCACTGAGCTACACCCGCGTCGCGGGGGGGTTATTGACACCGTCCCTCGCCCTCCGCAAGCATTTTTAGCCTTGTCGATGCCCCAAAAATCTTCTCCCCCGGAGCAGCCTCAATTCCCCGAGCCCGCCGCCTTCCCGGCCCGTTCCGCCTCCCGGGCCGCCTTTTTCGCCTCCCGCTCTGCATCGCGGGCCGCCCGTTCCGCCTCCCGCGCCGCCTCCTTGGCCGCCTGCTCCGCCTCCCGGGCCTCCTCCGCAGCCTTGGCCCGCGCCGCCGCTTCCTCCGGAGGCATCAGCTCATAGCTCATCAGTTTCGCGTCCTCCCCCGACATCCGAAAGACGAACTTCTCCACGCCCTCCCCATGCTCATAGACGGTCCGATAGCTCAGCTTGATGTCCGTGATCCCGTTGTCGCTGCTGAATCCCGTGCTCTCCTTGCTCGTGCTCTGCACCGTCCCGTAGGTCTTCTTCAACCCCGACAACACACCCACCAGCTTCGCCTCCGACTCGGAAGTCCGCAGATTCACGTGCGAGTCATCATAGATTGTCTTCCACTCCTCCGCATTCCAGCGGGCATGAAACTCGGTCACCTTCGCCTCCGAGACCCCCGTCCCCTTGGCCACCTTGCACCCCGGCAAAAAACACAAGGCAAGGGAAAGCCCGGCAAAATGCAGGGCGCGAACGATTGAATGGCTCATCATTGTCTTCATTGGATTGGGGGCTACGCACCAATCCCTTCTATAATCCCCTCCGCCGCCCGAGTCCAGCCAAGAGCCCCCGGATCCAAATCCCCCACATTCAGCCTTCATTATAAAGATGCTTGAGCGGCCCCACCCCGCCCGCAAGGGAGCCGTAGCTGAGGTCGAACCCGAACTTCTGCGGACCCCACTCCGACTTCGATCCCAAATGCCACTTGCCGACCAGGGCCGTGTCATACCCGGCCGACTGCAGCCCCTTGGCAAGCGTCACCGTCTCGAACGGATAGGCCTGCTGATTCTGCGCGGCGGTCACCCCAAAGCGGCTCGCGTAGCGCCCGCTCAACAAGGCGGCCCGGGTCGGACTGCACATCGGATGCACGTAGTGGCTCTCCAGCTTCAGCCCCTCCCCCGCCAGCCGATCGAGATGCGGCAGCCGGTCGCTGGATCCGTGCCATGAAACATCCGCCCACCCGAGGTCATCCGCCAGAAAGAGAACGATGTTCGGCCGCGGCGCGGGATCGGCCGCAAGGAGCGGGGCCGCCCCGAGCGCGAGGAGGCCTCCGAGCATCAGGAAAAACTTCACGCAGGCAACGCGGCCTGCTCGATCAACATGGGTATTCTTCATGGATTGCGTTCAAGGGTGCAAACGACCCGCGCGAAGAACAGCAAATTTCTTCAACACAAAGGGACAGGTACTTTATTTTGATACCCCTTGCCTTTCCTTCGCCATCCCCCTACCTTCCCTTCATGCGCCGCCCCCGCTATCTCGCCCCCTGGCACCGCAACCTCCTCGACGCCTCCGACCTCGGCGAAGCCGAGGCCGAGGCCCTGGCCCACCTCCGCGGCAAGCCCGCCATCTACCACTGCGTCTCGCGCATCGTGAACCGCGACTTCGTCCTCGGGCGCGAGGAGAAGGAACACTTCGTCAAACTCATGCGCTCCTACGAGCACTTCTCCCAAGTGCGCGTGCTGACCTTCTGCGTCATGACCAACCACTTCCACATCCTCGTCGAAACCCCCTCCCCTCCCGAGGACGGCGGCCGCTCCTGGTCCGACGAGCGCCTCCTCGACCACCTCGCCAAACTCTACTCGGCCCCGCAACTGGCCAAGATCCGCTGGGAATTGGAACACTTCCGCTCCCAGAAAAACCACCCCGCCGCCGAAGCACTGCGCCAGAAGTTCTTTAACCGCATGTGGAACCTCTCCGCCTTCATGAAAGTGCTCAAACAGCGCTTCACGCAATGGTTCAACCGCAAGCACGAGCGCCGCGGCTACCTCTGGGAAGAACGCTTCAAAAGCGTCCTCGTGGAGGACGGCCACGCCGCCCGAACCATCGCCGCCTACATCGACCTCAACCCCGTGCGGGCCGGCATCGTCAAGAATCCCGAGGACTACCGCTGGTGCGGCTACGCCGAGGCTGTGGCCGGCAAAAAGATCGCCCGCCAAGGCCTGCGCCTGGTCCTCTTCGAGAAACTCTCCACGCACCTCTCCAAACAACAAGCCGCCCAAAGCCTTCCCACCTGGCGCGAAGTCGTGCGTCAGTATCGGGCCATCCTCCTCGAAGACGGCGAAGAGCCATCCGCGACCGCCAGCAGCACCTCGTCCAACCCCAGCAAGAGCCCTCCCAAAGCCAAGGCCGGCATCTCCCGCAAACGGGTCGCCGCCATCCTCGCCAAAGGCGGCCACCTCAGCGAAGCCCAACTGCTGCGCTGCAAGGTCCGCTACTTCCTCGACGGCCTCGTCATCGGCACCGAACGCTTCGTCAACGGCAACTTCGCCCTCACCCGCTCCCACTTCAGCGCGGCCCGAAGCTCCGGAGCCCGCAAGATGCGCCGCATCCGCTCCGCCCTCCGCACCATGCGCGACCTGCGAAAGACTCCCGTCTCCACCTGACAACAACCGCCGCACAGCACTCAGGCGCCCCGCCCGCCGCTCGGCCGTTCCACGCCCCGCTACCGACGATGCGCCACGTAGATGCAGTGCCTTGCCCGCTTCGACTTCTCATGCGGCTTCGCCGGAAACCCCTCCACCAGAAACCCCGCCTTGCCGAGGCTTCTCTCAAAACTCGGCGTCGGTTCCGCCAGCCAATAAGCCACACATCCCCGCGGCGTCAGCGCCTCGCGAATCTTCGACAGAAACCCAGACGTGTAGAGCCGTGCGTTCGCCTTCGTGATCAACATGTCCGGCGCGTCATCGATATCAATCAGGATCGCATCATAGCGCTCCCTGTTCTCCCTCATCAGGAAATCGAAGAGGTCTCCCTGATAGATCATCGTCCGCTCATCCTCCAGCGATGGCCCGTTGTAATTCACTAGAAAGGTCCGATTCCACTCCACGATTTCCGGCACCAACTCCGCCACCGTCACCGCCGCCGGCCGCCCCACCATCTCGAGAGCCCGCTTCAGCGTGAACCCCATCCCCAGTCCCCCGATCAACACCCGGGGACACGCCGGCCGCGAGCCCCTGCCCTCCACCAACGCCGCACATCCCATCTCCGCCAACAACTGCTCGGAATACGTCAACGCGGTGCTCATCAGATCCAACGCATCATTCTTCAAATACAGCTCTCCATCGTGCTGGTGCAACGTGAATAGGGTGCCATCCGGCATCCGCGCCTCGGCAATCTTTAGGTAGGGCTTCACGCCCCCGACTCTCTCCACAGGCTCCTCACTAGCAAGCCCGACCTGCCGCGGCACACCCGAAGCCTCCGCATTCCCCCCTGAAACCGGAGCCCGGCATTCCTGCCGACAACCAATCAGCCGCCTTCCCACCCGACATGATCGTGCCGCCGTTGCCGCCTGCAAGCGCCGAAGGCCTGAACGCCCCCGCGGCCTACGCGAAGAGATACCCGGCATCGGCATCCTCGTCTTGGGCAGTTTGCCTCGCACCCTGACACCTACCACACACTGGAACTCCATCTAAGACCGTCCCTTGTTGAGGGATCAGGATTCGCTCACTACATACGGCGCATGTTGCCATGTGGGGTTTTTCAGTAGACGGTTCAGATTGCGATTGTTCTCCCTTCTCAAATAGTCCGGTCCTGGTCGCGCCAAAAAGCAGTGCGGTAGACGTAATTAGCCCTAAGAGAGGGATCATCGAAAGCCATCCTAGCCATGCTGGCCATCCACAATCACGGGCCCTTGGCACAGCGAGGAAAACAGCAAACAAAGGCATCGAGATCAACGCAATGCTCAAGCTGGCCGCGGAGTCCTCGCCCAAAAGGCCCATTAGGAAAAATTGATACGCGTAGGCCAAGACTATGTAGGGAAGTCTCGTGATCGTATAGTTCATCGCGTGTCGTTCTTTGCCGAACAGGCTCGATCAGTCACCGATTCCAATATCCCTTTTGCCGAACTCCGGCAAGAGGATTGACCACGGGGCGAGCTCGAGGATTGAATTGCAAGCGCTGGCTCCCCCAATAGTCGAAGACTCATACAGCGCCAAGTTCAGCTTGAACCCTCGATCGCTGGCAGATTCTAACCAAAGGACACCTCACCGCTGTCCCGGTCATTTGCAGATCCTGAATTCCCTACTACCGGATCCATCCGTTACTTGCTATAGTTCCACAGGAACACCCCAGCCCCACCACCACCGCACCATGGAAATTCCCATCACCACCCGCATCAAACTCAGCGTCGCCTTCGTCCTCACCCTCCTCCTCATCATTTTCATCGCCCTCAACTCCGAAAGCATCGAGGTGAACCTCATCTTCGCCAAGATCGAGATCCGCCGCTCCTTCATGATGATCGCCGCCTTCGTCATCGGCATCTTCGCCGGATGGGTCTCGAAGTCCTTCTTCACCTTCAAAGTAAAGAAGAAGAAGGAGGAGGAGGAATAGCAAACGCGGAAACCCCATCGGCGCCGCCCGTCACCCTCCCTGCTCCGCGAGCCATTCATCCAGCGTTTGAAATTGCGCAGCGTCCAACAACGGCCCCGTCCCAAACGGCGCCCCCACCACACTCCCCAACTCCAGCACCCCCTCCCGGATGTCCAACGTCGGAAACCCGCCCACGTGCTCCCGGTAAAGATCCCCGTGCTCCTCCAACACCCGTCGCCGCACCTCTTCCGGATACATCGACAGCCCCGCAAAATAGTGATGCCCATTCCGCTCCACGTGCGGAATTCCCAGCGCCGCCATCACCGCCAGATCCTGCAGCAAGGCCACCGGCCCCACATTCGCCAGATCCTCCCCGCTCAGGAAATACTCCCGCGCCGGATCCTCCCGCCGCCGATGCTCCAGTAAACACGCATTCGTAATCCCCTTCACGATCCCCTTGCAGTTCTTGTGGCTGGTCCCGGCGTACCCCAGCGCCAAAGCCCGCGGCAGCGCCGCCAGATCCGCCTCCGACTCATCAATGATTAGCGGCGGTGCCTCCGTCCACCCCGCCAGGGCCTCCCGCACTTCCTCCCCCAGCGCCCGATCCCGATGCAGGGGCTGCTCCACAAACAAGACATGGGACAATAACTCGCGGATCACTTCATCCTCCTGATACACTTTCCAGTGCTCCGCAAACGTCGCGATGTCCGCGAACTGCTCGTTCCCGTCCAGCGTCATCTTGTATCCCCCCTTTGCACACCGCGCAAAGACCCCCTGCAACTCCCGCAACCGCGCCACGTCCTTCTCCAGATTCCCACAAAGCTTCATCTTGAAGTAATCAAGCCCATACGCCGCGATGCATTCCTCCAGCGTGAAGGGCAGCCCATCCTTCGGCGCGTCCGCGTCGTCCCCATCGCTCAGCGGATCCCCCAGCCCCACCGTGTGCCGTGCCGTGATCCGTTCCAACGACGCTCTCGGCAACAAATCAGCCGGCTCATACCCCGCCAACTCCGACCTCACCTCCCCCAACTCGATCCCCAGCACATTCCCCCGCAGCGCTTCGCCAAAGCTGACCCCCAACGTCCGGCACATCCCGTCGATCACCGCCCGCTCCATCAAACTCACCCCCAGATTCGCCAGCAACGGCGGCACCTCATTCCCCTTAGGCCATGCCTCCTGCCGATAATACAGCACCTCCCATAGTTCGTAGAAGGTCCCCGTCAACCCGCCCTCCAAGATCGCCCCCGCATTCCGTATCACCTCCAACATCAACGGCAGATCCTCCTCAAAGGTCGTCGTCGGATCCTTCGTGAACCACTTCGGCGGCAAACCCTCCGAACTCAGCCCCACCATCGGCTTCCCCTCACACTCCCCCCGCACCGTCACAAACAAATGTGGCAGCGCCGTCATCGCCGCAATCCCGTACTTGAACGGAAACCGCGTCCGCATCGGGAGCACGTGGTAATCCACCTCCCGCACCGTCACCACTGGTCGCTCGGTCATCACCACCTTCAGCTGATCCCCAAATATTTGTCCCGCCCAGCCGCCAGCGCCTCGATCTTCCGATCCGCGATGGAACGCTTCAACATCCAGAACCCGCAGTCCGGATGCACATACTTGATGCGCCCCTCCCCCACCCGCTGCTCGGCCTTCTCGATCCGCGCCGCGATTTGATCCGCCGTCTCCACGTGGTTCACCTTGATGTCCACCACCCCGATCCCCAGTCCGATTTTCGGATCGATCTCCGCCAACGCCTCCAGATCACTGTCCGGCCGATGCGCCAGTTCCAGCACCAGATGATCCGTGTGCAGGCTGTTTAGAAAATCGATCAGCGCCTTCCAGTTCCCCGCCTGGATCGTCTGCCCCCCGTAGTTTCCGAAACAAAAATGCACCGCCGTCGGCCCATCGAAGGCATCCAACACCCGGTTCATCGTCTCCGCCGCCAACGGCCCGTCCCCGGGGTTGCCCGGGATGTTCGCCTCGTCCACCTGCAGGCAGGAACACGGCAACCCCTTCACCTGCTCCGCCAAGACTTCCGCGATCCCCATCGTCAGCGCCGCGAAGTCCCCGTAGTGCGTGTCCAACAGCGTCCGCGCCAGCATGTAGGGACTCGTCACCGTGAACTTGAAGGCCCCGCCCGCCACGCTGCCCGCCCGACGACAGTCCTCGATCAAATTCAGCCCGCCCCCGTGCAGCGCCTCCCGCACCACCGCCGCCGGCTTCGCCCGAAACCCCATCTCCCGCTTCGCCGCAAAGGCTTCCGTGTCGGCCCGGCCGATCCCGCTGTCACAGCCTCCCATCGATCCCGTGAAATACTCGATCATCCCGTTGGTGTCCGGATGGTTCACGTCAAAGCGATACAACTCCCCGTCCGTCGGCAGATCGATCCCCGCCTGCCGCTGTGTGTCAAAGATCACCCGCGTCGCATCGATCACCGCCTGCTCGGAGGGCAGCGCACTCAGCCAGTCCGGAACCGGATACGATCCAACCGTGGTGGTGAGAATACGCGGACTGCCGGGGATGCTTGCTGGAGTGCTCATGTCGTTGAATAAAATGATTTACGGCAACAGGTCGACCCGAAAGTCCTCCCGCCGCGCTGCGTCCGGCTTCCGGGTGAACCGACTCACCACCACGAACATGAGAACATTCACCACGATGCCGCAAAACCCGACATCCAGCAGGGCCTTCAAGGTCCCCGCCCCGCCCACCAGCACGTTCTCCTCCCCGAGCAGCAGCGTGCCCAGCGGGGGAAACAAACACACCGTCAGTATCCCCGCCAACATCCCCGCCATCGCCCCCGCCTTTGATCCCCTCCGCACAAACAACAGATCCACCGTCACCGGCAACAACTGCGCCGAGAAGGCCATCGCCAGAAAGAAGAAGGCCGTCAAGGTCGTCAGCAAATCGGAGTTGTTCCCCAAATAGCTGATCGCCGCCGCCCCCACCGTCGCCACCACGATCACTCCCCGCCCAAACCACGTCCGCTCCTTCTCCGTCGAGCGCGGCCGCGCCCGATGATACACATCCCGCGTCGCCACCGCACTCAGCGCATGCAGATTCGAGTCCGCCGTGGACATCGAGGCCGCCATCACCGCCACCAGGATCAACGACACCAACACCATCCCAAACGCCCCGAACATCGCCGGGAACTGGTCCTGAATCACCTTGATCACAATGTCATCCGGCTTGGACATCCCCTCCGGCAGCACCCCGTCCACCATCGGATACAGCGCCCGCCCCCCCAACCCCACCAGAAACACCCCGAAGATGAAACACACCGGCAAAATGCTCCCGAAGGCGATCGCCGACTGCCGCAGCGTCTTCGAGCTCCGCGCCGCATAGAACCGCATCCACTGCGCCGGCTGCACGATGCTCGCCAGCGAGGCAAACAGACAAAACGTCATCGCCTGCCACACATTGAACCGCTCCGGAGCCTCCGGCATCGTCAACAGGCTGCCGTCCAACTTCGAGACCTCCGCGAAATACCCGTTCGGCCCCCCCAGCGCATTCATGATCGCCAAGCCCGACAACAACATCGCCGACAACAACAGCAGCCCCTGCAACACATCCGTCCACGCCACCGACCGCATCCCCCCCACGATCACATACAGCATCGTCACCAGCGACAGCGCTCCCACCCCCGCATCCTCGATCGTCAACTCCATCCCCCACAACGGAATCGGCGCCCCCTCCGGAAACAACCCCCTCGCCAATATCCCCCCCGCCTTCACCTGCATCACCACATAGGGAATCACGTAGAGCGCCCCCACCAGCGTCACCAAGCCCCGAATCCACGGCGACTCCCCGTAGTAGTCCGCAATCATGTCCGCCGGCGTGATGTAGCCCCGCTTCTTCCCGATCCGCCGGATCCTGTTCCCCAAAATGTAGATCGCCATCGCCGCCACCGGCAGGTTCAGGGCGTAGAGCATCGGCGCGATCCCGTCGCTATACACCCACCCCGGAAAGGTCAGGATCGCAAAACCCGAAAAATAGGTCGCCATGATCGTCAGCGACGTCACCAACACCCCCTGCCCCCGACTGGACAGATAGTAGTCCTCTTCCGCATGCGCCGCCTTCCGACTCTTCAACATGCTCACCACGCCCAGCGCCAGCAGCAGCAGCAGGTAGATCCCCAACGTGATATGCGGCGCGAATCCCATCAGTCCTCGTCCCTCCAAAGTCGCTTCGCGGCCACCACCACACACCCCGCCATCACCACATACCAAAACACCACCCACACATACAGCGCCGGCACCCCAAACCAAATCCTCGGCTCCTCCGCCGTCCCATCCACCCACCCCGCTCCCGGCCCCGGGCCCAAAATCAAGGCCAACAGAAACACTCCTCCCAAGACGCCCCCCAGACGCCGCCCTGTTTTCGTGTCACCCATTCAGCTCATTCTGCCCGCTCCCACCCCACCGAACCACTAAAATTACCCCCGATTTTTCGGCCCGTCCCTCAACCAAATGGAGCTGTCCCCAAATGCTGCTCAGCCACCCCGGTCTTCCCCGATCAAGGGAGCTCAGGTGTCCCGCCTGTGGTTTCCCGACTGAACTCGACCTCAACGTGCCAGCAGGAACCCGAGCGTCTTGTTATCCCGTCTGCTCTTTGTTTAGCTCCGAGGTTTCTGCCGGCCTCAGTTACTTTGAGGCCGAGCTGTTGGATCACTTTTTTTCAGGTGGCGTTCTCCTTTATTTTTCCAAGTTTTGAAATCAAGTCCGTAATCTTCGAGGGCAACGACACTGCCTCCTCAGAAACAAGATCCGCCTCGGACCCATGCCGCATCGCTTTGGAAGTCAGCCCCGCCGATCGACAGGAAAGTGGTGGATGCTTGCTGTAGATCCTCTCCGCCGTTGGACTCCGCCACCGATTCATCGAGCGGACCAAGAGAGCATTCGCCATCCCCGTTTCCAGCTTCTCACTCTTGCTCAGTCGCAGGTGCTTGAATCCCATCCGCCGCGCCCTCCGTAAAATCCGCTTCGCTCATCCAAGTGAGGTCCTGCCAATAGCCGGTGTCATTGGGCTGCGGCGCTCCCGGCGTGGTCCTTCCCTGGAGCACGATCCGCGTGATCTTCGCTTTCAGTTCCGCAACGATCTCAGGCTCCTCCTTTGCGAGGTTCTTCTCCTCGCTCAAATCCTCCGCCAGGTTGTAAAGTTCGACGTCCTTCTTCCCGGCCGGCAGCAGAAGCTTCCAATCCCCCGCGGTAATCGTATAGCGGTTTTCTCCCCCTCCATTGCCATGATTGATCAACGGCAAGCGGCGGTAGTCCGCCTTCGCCTCCCGCAGGACGGCAGCAAAGCTCTGGCTGTCCTCCCCCGCCTGATCGGGCAGGTCCGCGCCGAGCACAGCCGCAAAGGTCGCCAACAAATCAACCTGCCCCACCGCCCCGTCCCACCTCCGCCCCGGCTCGACAATACCGGCCGGCCAGCGCAGCAGAAACGGCACCCGGTGACCGCCTTCGTAGGGTGAACGTTTCCCCTCCCGAAAGCCTCCCCGACTATCGTGCCCGGTCTCCCCCAGCCGCGATTGCCAGGAATTCTCGGGCCCGTTGTCGCTCGTAAACACGATCAAGGTGTTTTCTTCCAATCCTGCAGACTTCAGGAAATCCAAAATGCGCCCGACATGATGGTCTGTCTCGATGACGAACTCGCCATAAGCTCCCGCCTTCCCCTGCCCGTGAAACTCCGGCAAGGGGCACACCGGATAGTGCGGCGAAGTAAACGGCAGGTAGAGAAAGAACGGCTTGCCCGACTTGGCATCAGCCCCCTTCCCCTCCATCCACGCGATCGCCTTGTCCGTGAAGCGGGTCAAACACTGGTTGTCGATGAAATCGGGAGCCACCTCCATACTCTGCCCGCCGCCGGCCTCCTGATACGGCGGCATGATCCGGTAGTCCAGATACCGCGGATTCTTCTTCTTGCTGGTTCGCATGGTCGGCGGCACCTTCGCATGACGCCCCTCGAACCACGCCAGGATCCCGTAGTTCAACGAGGCCGGAACGCCGTAGAAGTAGTCAAAACCCTTGTCCAACGGCATGTCGTGCACCGCCTGGGACCAGTCGCGGTCTCCCGGCTTTCCCGGAAAATCCATCCCGAGGTGCCACTTGCCGACCATCGCGGTATGATACCCGTTCTTCTTGAACATGGACGCCAAGGTTAGCCGACCATCGGCAATCAGGCACTTCCCCTCAGATCCCATCACCCCCGACTTGCGCTCCGTGCGCCACGAATAGCGTCCTGTCAGCAACGCGTAGCGGGACGGTGTGCACACCGAGTCCGCGCTGTGGCCGTTGGTGAAGGCAATTCCCTCCTTCGCCAAGCGATCCATGTTCGGCGTCTCGAATTTCGCCTTCGGATTCAATGCACCCACATCTCCGTAGCCCTGGTCGTCCGTATAGATGACAATGACGTTCGGACGCGCCGCTCCGGCCATGCCCGAGAATCCCACACTCATGAGGAGACCCAGAATCAGGATTGGGTCAGTCCCGAGAATCTTCGTCATTTTCTCCCACATCAGGGACACTTTCCTAGCAGAATCATCTTTCCCTTCCACGACTATTCCACGACTGCCCTCCCTGCGGTTCTCCCATCCCTCGCCGGCGTGGCGGATCCCGAGGAAAACGACATGACCACAGCCTCTCTACCAAGGGCTCCAATCCAAGGGACTCTGTGTAAGTGCGCTTCGCCGCCGTCGATGCCATGATCCGATCCGTGCATGAGCTCTTCCAGCACCCATGGCCAGCGGACCTCCCAAGTGCATGTCCAAATTGCGGAAACCTCTTCCACACTCGCCACAATCTTTCCATCGGCATCGGCAAAGCGGGGCGCTCATTCCGTCGCGCGGCCTACTGCTTTCTGTTTCCGTGGCTCTTCCTTTCCCCCTTTGCAATCGCATTCCGGATGGTTGGGGGGGTCTTCTTCCACACCGAGAGTCCCAGCCTCATGACCGTCATCGTCATTGTCGTGGCACCCTGCCTCCTCTTCGTTCCGCTCTGTCTCTTCACGCCCAACAGCCGTCGCGTCCGCTGTCAGCACTGCGACTTCGACCACGACTACCCCTGCCGCCCCACCACGGGTCAATAGCGAACTCCGCTAAAAGGGATCGATGATCTCAAATCCAATCTCCAAGTCGCCACTCTTGTATTTTTCGTGCCTTCTGTGCCGCTTCGCAAGAAAGCGCAGTCCGCAGTCCGCAGTCCCTCACTTCCTCGTCACCTCCCGCGATCGTCCCTGCTGCTCCTCCCCTCTCGCCTGATCTCCTCCATTTCCCTCCCGCGACCCCAAATTCAGAAACCGCATCTTGTCCCCCGTCACCTTCAATTTGGTCCGGGTTTGCTTGGTCTCCTTATCCTCCCACCGATCCATCCGCAGCCGCCCCTCGATCAACACCGGGCTCCCCTTCTTCAAATACTGCACGGCATTCTCGGCATTCCGCTCCCACAGCACCACATCGACGAAGATCGGCTCCGTCTGCGCCGGGGTCCCCTCCTGCCCTTTGCCCCCGCCTGGCGGGTCCAATGCCAGGCTGATCTCCGTCACGGCCGTCCCCGACCCCGTCTTCCGCAATTCCGGCTCCCGGGTCAGATTCCCTATCATCATCACTTTGTTTAACAGGTCCATGTCCACCACTATGGCTGAATCTGTTCGACTGAACAGCTTTTTATTCATGTTTTTTGCCACAGCAGAATTCAGGTCCCAAAAACGCCCCGAATCCACTCAATTACAGGCCCCCAAAACCAATCATCGAGTCTCCGACTCGGCCGTCCACTCGCCTTCCGAAGGGAACCTCTTCCCCCGCCCCGGTCGTTCCGGAGCCCCCCCTACCGCTTCCTCCGCAACATCCCCAGACCTCCCACAAACACCAACAGCCCCACCGTCGGCTCTGGAATGGTCGTCACCGAAATGCTCCAACCCGTCAAGGTGTCCCCGTCTTCCGTGAATGTGCCCCCGTCCACTCCGGTCAGGGTCCATACCCCCACTGCACTCTCCCCATCGAAGGCCGACAAACTCCCCATCCCCGGCGTGTGGGTCCCCGCAGCCGCTTGGCTCCCCATCGCGTTGACTACTTCATCGTCAAAGCCGATGGTGCCCCCGGCGTTGTTCATCGAATTCGTCGGTCCATCCACGAAATCCATTTGGGTCAATTGCACCGTCGTCCCCATCGGCGAGGTCAGGTAGACCCGAATTTCGGAGGCAAAAACACCGATGATCGTGAATCCCACGTCAAGATCCGCAATCACCCCGCCACCCACCGGAACCGTCAGCGTCGATGTCGCTCCCGGCCCCGCCAGATCAAAGGGCGTCACCGGCACATCCACCGAAACATAGGTGGTGGCCGCAGACAGGGAGCCCGCCGCAACGATAAGACTCAAGATGGAATACAGGTTCATCACACAGCCCGGGCCCCGCCATGAAACCAACGGTCAAGGAGCGCTCAGGCAAGACTCTCGGCGGACTAAACCTAAGGATAATCAAATGCTTTATTAATTTTTATTAAGGTTCCTTAACTAAATGGTCCCCTGCTATTTCAAGTCGGGCTCCCCGCCATTGACGACCCTCCTCCTTCCAATCAACACTTGGCATTCAACCATGCCCTCCCACCGCTTCGCCTGGTCCCTCGACCGCTGTCTAGGAGCCTTCCCCTGCAACAATCCACGTCCTTTCTCGGCCCCTTGGATATTGGACGTTCCTTGCCGGCTGTTGGGTGTTCAAAACCGCAGGGTCTCCCCTCCCATCCATTACTCAGGATTCGGCGTTCGATGTGCCCGCGGCCCCATTTCATGACCATTAAAGTGGATCTTTCCCACTTCTTGACAACATCCACTTTTTCCCAAAGCCTCCCCTCTTGCGCAGTCCCACAGAGCTTCTCAAGGAACACGGCCTCGCCGTGACCGCCCAGCGCATGGCCGTGCTGCGGGCCGTCTCCGCCCGCCCCCACGCCACCGCCGACACCATCGCCGAAGAGGTCCGTGGTGCGCTCGGCACGGTCTCCCGCCAGGCCGTCTACAACGCCCTCGGCACCCTCTCCGAGTCCGGCCTCATCCGCCGTATTCAACCCGCCGGCTCTGCCGCCCTCTACGAAGACCGTGTCGGCGACAACCACCATCATCTCATCTGTCGCGCCTGCGGCAAAACAGTCGATGTCGACTGCGCCGCCGGCGAAACCCCCTGCCTCCACGCCAGCCACGACTCGGGCTTCAAGATCGATGAGGCCGAGGTCATCTACTGGGGCACCTGCCCCGACTGCCAGGCCAAAGCCTGACGTCCTCCCCTTTCCAATCCAGTCTAACAATCGAAAAAAAACAACAACAATGACCGAACCCACAGACACCAACAACACCGCAGCCAAATGCCCCTTCCAGCACTCCGCCACCACCGGCGCCGGCACCACCAGCGAACAGTGGTGGCCGAACCGCCTGAAGGTCGAGCTGCTGCACCAACATTCCTCCAAGTCCGATCCCATGGAAGGGGACTTCGATTACGCCAAAGAATTCCAGAGCCTCGACCTCGCCGCCGTGAAGGCTGATCTCGCCGCGCTGATGACCGACTCGCAGGACTGGTGGCCGGCCGACTTCGGCCACTATGGTCCCCTCTTCGTCCGCATGGCCTGGCACAGCGCCGGCACCTACCGCACCGGCGACGGACGGGGCGGCGGCGGACGTGGCCAACAACGCTTCGCCCCCCTCAACAGCTGGCCTGACAACGTCAGCCTCGACAAGGCCCGCCGCCTCCTCTGGCCGATCAAACAAAAGTACGGCCGCCAACTCTCCTGGGCCGACCTCCTGATCCTCTCCGGCAACGTCGCCCTCGAAACGATGGGCTTCAAGACCTTCGGCTTCGCCGGCGGCCGCAAGGACACCTGGGAACCCGATCAGGACGTCTACTGGGGCCGCGAAACCACCTGGCTCGGCGGCGACGAGCGCTACGCCCACGGCTCCGAAGGAGCAAACAAGGGCGACTCCGGGGTGCTCGTCTCCGATGACGACGCCGATGGCGACATCCACTCCCGCAACCTCGAGAACCCCCTCGCCGCCGTGCAAATGGGCCTCATCTACGTGAACCCCGAAGGCCCCGACGGCAATCCCGATCCCCTCAAGTCCGCCTACGACATCCGCGACACCTTTGGCCGCATGGCCATGAACGACGAGGAGACGGTCGCCCTCATCGCCGGCGGACACAGCTTCGGCAAAACCCACGGCGCCGGCCCCGCCGAGAGCGTCGGCCCCGACGCGGAATCCGCACCACTCGAGGAGCAGGGCCTCGGCTGGAAGAGCAGCCACGGCTCCGGCAAAGGTGGCGACGCGATCACCAGCGGCCTCGAGGTCACCTGGACCGAAACCCCCGCCCAATGGAGCAACAACTTCTTCGAGAACCTCTTCCAATACGAATGGGAACTGACCAAGAGCCCCGCCGGCGCACACCAGTGGGTCGCCAAAGATGCCGAAGCAACCATTCCAGACGCGCATGAGCCCGGAAAGAAGCAGCTGCCCACCATGCTCACCACCGACCTCGCCCTGCGTTTCGATCCGGCCTACGAAAAAATCTCCCGCCGCTTCCTCGAGAATCCCGACCAGTTCGCCGACGCCTTCGCCCGCGCCTGGTTCAAGCTCACCCACCGCGACATGGGTCCACGCTCCCGCTACCTCGGACCGGAAGTCCCGGCAGAAGAGTTGATCTGGCAGGACCCCATCCCCGCCGTCGATCACCCGCTCGTCAATGAGGGGGACATCGCCGCCCTCAAGAGCAAGGTCCTCGCCTCCGGCCTCTCCGTCTCGCAACTGGTCTCCACCGCGTGGGCCTCGGCCTCCACCTTCCGCGGATCCGACATGCGCGGCGGGGCCAACGGCGCCCGCATCCGTCTCGCTCCGCAAAAGGATTGGCCGGTCAACCAGCCCGCCCAACTCGCCCACGTCCTCGAGGTCCTCGAAGCCGTACAAAGTGAGTTCAACGGCGCCCAGTCCGGCGGCAAGAAGATCTCCCTCGCCGATCTCATCGTCCTCGCTGGTTGCGCCGGCGTCGAACAGGCCGCAAAAAATGCCGGACACGAAATCACCGTGCCCTTCACCCCGGGACGCATGGACGCTTCCGCCGAGCAGACCGACATCGAGTCCTTCGAGGTCCTCGAACCCTACGCCGACGGCTTCCGCAACTACCTCAAGGCCGCCTACGCCGTGCCCGCCGAAGCCCTCCTCATCGACAAGGCCCAGCTGCTCACCCTCACCGCCCCCGAAATGACCGCCCTCCTCGGCGGATTGCGCGTCCTCGGTGCCAATGCGGAGGGATCGAAGTATGGCGTCCTCACCGACCGCCCCGAAACATTGAGCAACGACTTCTTCGTCAACCTGCTCGACATGGGCACGGAGTGGAAACAGGCCTCCCCCTGCGGCAACGCCTTCGCGGGCGGCGACGCCAAGACCGGCGAAACCAAATGGACCGCCACCCGCGTCGACCTCCTCTTCGGATCAAACTCCATCCTCCGCTCCCTCGCCGAGGTCTACGCCTGCGCCGACAGCAGCGAGAAGTTCGTCCGCGACTTCATCGCCGCCTGGGACAAGGTCATGAACCTCGACCGCTTCGACCTCCAAGGCTGACGCTGATCCAAACACTCCAGAAGGCGGCATCGCCCCCTCCACAACCGACCCACCCGCGTCGTCCCCTCCCCCGACGGCGCCGGTGGGTCTCTTTCTTCCCTCCCCATTCACCATTCAAATTTCGGCGTTCGATGTTCGGCGTTCCTCCTCCCAGTCCCGGCATAGCCTCCAAGGCGATGCCGGATCCCCCTGATAACCAATAACTGATCACCGATAACCACGCGGCTCCGCCGCGTCAGGTCCCGCAAAACGTCTGCCGCACCTTCTCCTCCTCCCTCGGGGCCTGCTCCAAATCCGCATACTCCTCCCGCTCCGCATACGGCTCCGCCCATGCCTCCACCAGTCGGTGAAACGGCCCAAAGTCCCCCGCATAGCCCGCCTGGATCGCCTCTTCCACCCGATGATTCCGCGGAATCAGCACCGGATTCGCCCTCCGCATCACCACCACCTCCGGCTTTGCCACCTCCCGCCACTTCGCCAGCCATTTCTCACAAACCTCCCCCGCATCAAACAAGCCCGCCAACTCCCCCGCATCCTCCCCCGCCGCCACCCGCGTCAGATGCCGAAAGAACAGCGTGAAGTCCACATGCTGCTCCGCCAGCTCCGCCAGCGTCTCCTTCACAAACGCCAGCGCCTCCTCATCCCCCATCGCCGCCCCCAGCCCCAGCTTTGCCCGAAAGATTTCCAGATAAGCCGCCTGAAACATGCCCGCAAACTGCTCCAAGGCCCCCTCCGCCAAGGCCACCGCCGCCTCCGTCTCCTCCGTCTCCTCCGCCAACAACGGCAACAGAGCCTCCGCAAAGCGCGTCATGTTCCACTGCCCGATGTTCGGCTGATTCCCCCACGCATACCGCGCCCCCCGATCAATGGCACTGAACACGCACTGCGGATGAAATTCATCCATGAAGGCACAGGGCCCGTAATCAATCGTCTCCCCCGAGATGGCCACGTTGTCGGTGTTCATCACTCCGTGGATGAACCCCAGCCCCATCCACTGCGCAATCAACCGCGCCTGCCCCGCCATCACCGCCTCCAACAAGGCCAGCGGCACATTCTCCGCCTGCCCCCCCTCCGGATAATGACGCCGCACCGCCTCCCCCACTAACAAACGCAAGGCCTCCTCATCCCCCTGCGCCGCAAAATACTGAAACGTCCCCACCCGGAGATGACTCGCCGCCACCCGCGTGAACACCCCGCCCGCCAAGGGCTCCTCCCGCCGCACCCCCCCCCCC
>JAQCFL010000413.1 GCA_027619375.1 Verrucomicrobiota bacterium
CACCCCGATTTCGCAATCCCGTCCTTAACCAACACCTTACAATTCTCCGCTCCAAACCACACAACTTCCCCTGCTACACTGCTGTTCCATTCCCCATGAAGCTCCCCCTCCTCGCCCTCCTTCCCCTCGGCCTCGCCACCGCCCATGCCAATCCCGCCCCCCGCATCGCCTGGTGGCCGACCATCGCCCAGGGACAGGCCGAAGCGGCCCGCTCCGGCAAACCCATCCTCCTCCTCTCCGCCGCCCCCCAGTGCCACAACGTCCCCGGCATCTGGTGACCGGGCAAGCAGGAGATGGACAGGAGTTTCCTGTCCGATGAATCCGTCGTCGCCGCCAGCCGCAACTATGTCTGCGTCCGCGCCGCCACCTACGAAAGCGAGGAGGAGATCCCCTTTCTCTCCAGCGTCTTCCGCGGTCGCAGCGGAGCACTCGAGAACACCGTCTTCACCCTCCTCGCCCCGGACGGCAAAACAAAGATCTCCCGAGCCGACCGCGGCCCCCAGATGGCCTTCTCCACCAGCGACAATGCCCAGATCGTCAAGAAGTTGGACGTCATTTCGAAAAAGCATGAAGTCAGGAATTCCGAAACACCGGACCGCCTCCCCTTTGCCGCCGATCTCCGCCTCGGCCTCAATGTCGCCGCCTGCGACAACCAACCCCTCGTCATCTGCCTGGCTGGGGACGAGGAGAGCCTCCGCAAGATCGAGAAAGCCCTCGCCAAATCCGCCTGGAGCGAAAAACACATCGGCCTCTTCCACTACGTATCTAGTAATAAAAACGAACTCGCCGACACGATCACCGGACTGACCATCGACTCCGGCCTCGTCATCGTCCAACCCGACCAGTTCGGCACGAAGGCCGCCGTCCTCGTCCAACACGCCGTCGGCGATTCCTCCAAGACCCTCGCCGACACCCTCGACGCCGCTCTGGCCAAATTCGACCGCCAACCCGCCGGCGAAACCCGCGCCCACATCCAGGCCGGCCATCGGGCCGGAGTCCACTGGGACACCGCCACCCCCGTCACCGACCCCGTCACCGACCCCGGCCGCCCTCCCGCCGGCGGGCAACCGCCCCGGTAGGGACGGTCGCTCCGCGCCGTCCGGCTGTTCCACCTCCCGCCAGCCCCTCAACTCCCCGGGAAACCGCCCCCCCTCGTCACCAACCCGCGCCATCCCTCCGTCCCCCGGATCGCCGTCCCCTCGCCGCTCCCCGGCCCAAGGGCTCCCTCACAAGAGTCCGAGCCCGCCCCGCTGCAATCTGGATCCCCTGACGGCAGCGGGACGCCGCCGCTCCCTTGAGATCCGGCAGTCCGCCTACTTCACCCTCCGCGCCACCGCCAGCCAATCCCAGGGCCTCCTCCGGTCCAGCCACTCCGGGGGCCGGGTCAACTCCTCATCCCAAGGAAATGGCACCTTCCGCACCCGCTCCACCTCGAAGCCCCCGTCTTCCAACACCCCCTCCAGATCAGTCTGCGTCCAGTGCTTCGTCAGTACTCCCGAAATATCAACCACCCCCTCCACGAAGGAGTGCACCGCCTTGTGCAGGGCCTTCTCCGCCTTCTTCCGCGACAGCCCCGCCGGAGCCCCGTCCTTCCGCCGACAACGGGCCAGGCTCTCATGCACGTGCAGCACGCTTTCAAATGAAGGCACCACAAACACGGCATGCCCACGCGGCTTGAGCGCCCCGCGGACCGCCTTCACGATCTTCTCCAGCTTCCCCCGCTTCGGCACTAACAACACATTAACGCAAAACACCACATCCACCTGCATGCCCCGCAGACCACCCTCGATGAGGTCGGCCCGATGAAACCGGACATTCGGCCGCGCATGCCGCAGGCGGGCCTTGTCGAGCAACTCCTGCGAATAGTCCACCGCCTCCACATGGACAAAGGCCTCCGCCAACTGCGGCAGCAGACTCCCCGGCCCGCAGCCCAGATCCGCCGCGGCCCGCCCCGCCCAGCGCAGGCGCTTGATCTCCTCCGCCAGGACCCCCTCCAGGTCCAACCCCGCAATCTCCAGCACCCCACCCTCGAAGCGCTCCGCCATGTCATCCCAATACTGCTCGTCCACCTTGCCGCCACTTCACCGCAGCCCGGGAGTCCCTGACAACGAAATTCGCGATCCAAAGCCCGGGAGGACCGCCCTCCCACCGAGCCTCAGAGCCGTCAAACTATCAGGCCCAGGGTCCCGCAAGCCCTGGCTCCCGCAGGAACCACCCGGGTGAGCCGAATATGGAGCGTGGGTTTGCAACCCGCTTCACAAGGTCCAGGGTTTCGGAGTTACCACCCAGGGTAGCCGTGGAATTCATCCCACGGTCTTACCCCGCAGGATCCCCGTCGCGTCAGCGACGGCCCACGCGGGACGGCCGCCCGACCACCCCCGCCCCGTCAAACTCCGCCGTCCGGCACCCACCTGACTATTGCCAGGTGTGGCCATCGATCCATCCTCGTCATTTCACCATCCCGGCATTCTCCCCCATCCGGTCCAAGGGGCTCATCACTCCCATGGCCCCGACCCCCATCGCCACGTGCAGGTAGATCTCCGTCGTGGTGATGTCCTCATGCCCCAGCAACTCCTGGATCGACCGTAGATCCGTTCCCCGTTCGAGGAGATGCGTCGCAAACTCCCGCCAGTTCCGCCTCCCGATCCCACGTAAAACCTTCGGTCACGTGATTTCTCTCGGAGATGCGTGGATCTCGACTCTGAATCGCGTGAGGCGCAGCCTTTTACGCGACCCTTGCCCTGGCGCACCGTCAGGATCCCGCGCTCCAGGTCCAAATCCTTTACCCGCAGCCGGACCAACTCCGAGCGCCGCAACCCACCGGGCTGGGCTGTGCCCCGGGCCCTCCGGGCCCCCGGCACAGCCTCCAATGTTGCCAAAGATCCCCGCTCCCAAATCGAAAACACTCCCTCCCAATCCGAAAAAACACCCCTCATCACCACAATTTATCTCGAACCAATCCCCCGTGATTATTGCGACGCTCTACACCTTTGCCGATCCTCCCCCTTTTGAAGCGCTTGTAGGGGATCTGAAGGGCGCCTACTCGCGCCGTATCA
>JAQCFL010000414.1 GCA_027619375.1 Verrucomicrobiota bacterium
ACACCCCCCCCAACAACCCCTCCAACAGCCCCTTTCCCAGCTTCTTCAACTTCTCCTTCGCATGCCGCTCCAGCGCCTCCTTCGTCATCTCCTTCACGTCTGGAAACTTGTTCAACACATCCACCTCCGGATCCCCCAACTCCCCCTGTGACCGCACTCGCGCCAACAGCCGCCCCTCCCGAAACCACGCCTTCTCCACCCCCGCCACCACCTCCGGCTCCACCGCATCCGGCAAATAATCCAACGCCAACAGCAACCCGCTGTGCAAGACCCCGCTCACTCCATTCGACGCCAACAGCTCCACCCCAACCTCATGCTCCTCATCATTCAAATCCAACCAGGACTCCGCCAATACCGCCAACTCCCATTCCCCCAACTCCAGCGACAACGGCTCCTGCGCCGTGAAACGCTCCTGATGATAATGCACCCCCACCGTCGCCCCACGCCCAAACGTCGCCCGTTCCGGCAAACCCCCGATCTTCATCCCCCAGTCCGCCAACTTACCCAGCGCCGCCCAGGTCCGACTCACGGGCGGCACCTGTGCCAACAAATACGACTCCTCCCCCAGCGTCAGCCGCCCCGCGATCTCCGGATCCAGATCCGCGCTCACCGGATCAAACAACTTCACCGCCGCCGTCCCCGCCACATCGAGAAATCCGCTCGTCTCCCGCCCCTCCTCAGTCCACCCCAGCGTCACCTTCCCTTCCAACCGCAGCGTCGCCTGGTTCGTCTTCTCCAGCGCCGCCGGATCCACCTCGATCGCATCCAACCACGCCGACAACTCCCGCACCCAGATCACCATGCCGCTCTTCTCGATCAACAAGTCCGCCTCCCCATCCAGCATCCGCACTCCCTCCAACTGCCCCAGCATCCCGATCTCCTCCACGTTCAAGGCCCCACCTGATCGCTTCCCCTTCTTCTTCCGCCGCTCCTTCCGATCCGGCGGCGAGCGAAACAGCTCCACCATGTTGCTGCTCCCCGTTGCATCAATCACCATCCCCACCTTCGGCGCCACCAACACCAGTTCCTTCACATCGATCTTTCGGAACAACAACTCCGGCAAGCTCACCTCCAAGCGCACTTCCCCCACCTCGATCGCCGCCTCCCCCAGCGCGGGACGCTCCGCCAGCGGCCTCCCCACCCACTCGTCCCGCTCCCCCAAGCGCACCCTGCGCAACACCACCCGCGACGGTAACCGCAACAACTCCACCTCCACCTCCCCGATCTCCAAACGCGCATTCAACGAATCCTCCACCTCCTCCACCAACCGCTCCGCCGTCACAGAGCGTCCCGCCATCCACAGCAGCACCAGCAACAACGCCAACAGCCCCCCCAGCACCCACCCGGCCATCTTCAGCCGCGGCCCAAGAACCTGCTTCTTTGCCTCCCTCATCCGCGCTAGCTTCGCGCCGGACCCAGCTCCATGCAACGATGCTCTCCCTCAATTTCCTCTACGCCGCCGCCCTCCTCTCCATCGGCATCGCCGCCCTCAACCTCGGCGTCCCCCTCCAGGAAGCCCCCCTCGGCTACACCGGCATCTTCTTCGGTGGTGCCGCCCTCATCTGCGCCCTCTTCGCCATCAAAAACCGCCGACACGGCCTCATGGGCGCCGCCTTCCTTTCCTTCCTCGCCCTCCTCACCGCCGGCAGCCGCTTCTTCTCCATGATCCAGGCCCGCCAATTCAACTTCGCCGACCCCCAAACCAAACTCCTCTGCGCCTTCCTCGCCATCTCCGCCCTCTACCTCAGCGCCACCATCATCAAATGGCGCAACCGCCCCCACCCCTGACCCCTTCTCCCCCTCCCCTCACAAACCAGAGCAATGCAAACTCTGGTCCATGAACGCCGCCGGATTCTCCTCCGCGCTCTCTCCCACGATCTCCGCCGGCACCCCCGCCACGGTCTTGTGCGGCGGCACGTCCTTCAACACCACGCTCCCCGCCCCGATCTTCGCGCACATCCCGATCTCCACCCGCCCGAGGATCTTCGCCCCCGCCCCGATCAACACCCCCGAACGCACGATCGGATGCCGCGCCCCCGTCTGCTTGCCCGTTCCCCCCAGCGTCACCTCGTGCAAAATCGACACATCATCCTCGATAATCGCCGTCTCTCCCACCACGAAACTAGTCGCGTGGTCCAACAAGATCCCGCACCCGATCTGCGCCGCCGGATGAATATCCACCGCAAACACCTCGCTCGCCAGACTCTGGAAATACAAGGCCAGCGGCCGCCGGTCATTGTTCCATAGATAGTGCGAAATCCGATAGGTCGTGATCGCCAGAAACCCCTTGTAGTACATCAACGGCTCCAACGCCGTCGAGGCCGCCGGATCCCGATCCACGATCGCCGTCAGGTCCGCCGCCGCGCTCTTCACCAGGTCCGGATGCTCCCGCAGCAACCCGGCCAACAACGGAGCCAACTCCCCCCGTGTCATGTCCTCCCGCGCCAGCTTCCGCGCCAAACGCATCCCCAACGCACCCGCCAGACACTCCTGATCCAAAATCACCTCCTGCATCAGCGACCGCAACTCCCGCTCCGAGGCCGCCACCCGCTCCGCCTCGGCCCGCAGATCCAACCACAGCCCCGCATAGTCGATCTGATGCTCCTGGCACAGTCGATTCATCTCCGGGCTCGCGCTTTGGGTGCTCATATGGTTTGGTAGGTGGCGTGAGGGTTTCTCAAAAGCTGGACTATGCCTGCCGGGCCGCAGTCTGCCTGACCAGACATTACGATGAAAACTCCGTAATGAAACTGGAAGATATTTCCCGGCGCGAGGAAATTTCCCCCAGCTTCCTCGTGCAGATCCTCAACGAAATGAAACGAGCCGGCCTCGTCACCAGCAAAAGGGGCAAATCCGGCGGCTATCTCCTCTCCCGCCCCCCCGGCTCCATCACCATGCTCGACATCGTCAAAGCCATCGAACCCGGCCTCGTCGAAATCCCCACCGACTCCCCCGGAGCCTCCGGCTCCGCCGTCAGCAAAGTCTGGCAAGGCGTCTCCACCCGACTCAGCGACCGCCTCAAATCCATCTCCCTCGAAGCCGTCGCCGCCGACTCC
>JAQCFL010000415.1 GCA_027619375.1 Verrucomicrobiota bacterium
CAGCGGCGACGAGGAGGGTCCCATCCGCCAGCACCTTGAAAACGGCGACCTCCAATCCGCCCACGAAACCCTGACAAAACTCCAGAACATCTTCGGCAAGGGGAACCTCTACGTCGAGATCCAGCGCCACCACGCCCGTGGCGAAGACTGGACCAACCGCCGCCTCCTCGAGCTCGCCGAGGCCGAGAATCTCCCGGTCATCGCCACCAACGGTGCCACCTTCACGGTCCCCCACGAGCGCCCGCTCTACGACGCCTTCACCTGCCTGCGCCACCACACCCTGCTCGACACCGCCGGCTCCCTCCTCAGCCGCAACACCCAGCGCTACCTCAAATCCCCAGCGCAGATGGCCGCCCTCTTCGCCGACCTCCCGGAGGCCATCGAAAACACCGCACGCCTCGCCGAGCGCCTCGAGTTCGACCTCCAGGACCTCGGCTACCAGTTCCCAAAGTACCCCGTCCCCAGCGAAGCCCAGCACCTGCGCGAAAAGACCTACGCCGGCGCCCGCGAACGCTACGGCAACCAGCTCAGCAAAAAAGTCCGCGACCAGCTCGACCATGAGCTGCGCATCATCACCAAGCTGGGATTCTGCGGCTACTTCCTCATCGTCTGGGACATCGTCAACTTCGCCCGCGAACAAGGCATCCTCGTCCAGGGCCGTGGCTCCGCTGCCAACTCCGCCGTCTGCTACTCCCTCGGCATCACCGCCTGCGACCCCATCGGCTACGAGCTCCTGTTCGAGCGCTTCCTCAGCGAAGGCCGCGAGTCCTGGCCCGACATCGACCTCGACCTCCCCAGCGGCGAGCGCCGCGAATCCGTCATCCAGGAAGTCTACCGCCGCTTCGCCCCGCGCGGCGCCGCCATGACCGCCAACGTCATCACCTACCGGGGAAAGAGCGCGATCAGGGAAATGGGCAAAGTCCTCGGCTTCCCCGAGACCATCCTCGGCCGCTTCTCCGACCTCTACGGTGGCCACGGCGGCGGCAGCGGGGATTCCAAAGAAGAACTCACCGAGCGCCTGAAAAAATCCGGCCTCGCCGCCGACCACCCGCGCCTCCCCGCGCTCCTCCACCTTTACAATTCGGTCCGCGGCCTGCCGCGCCACCTCGGCCAGCACTCCGGCGGCATGATCATCTGCGACACCGGCCTCGACGCCGTCGTCCCCCTCCAACCCGCCTCCATGCCCAACCGCACCATCGTCCAGTGGGACAAGGACGACTGCGAGGACCTCGGCATCGTCAAGGTCGACCTCCTCGGCCTCGGCATGCTTGCCGCCATGGAGGACACCCTCCACATCTGCCAACAACGAGGCCACCCCGTCGACCTCGCCCTCATCCCGAAAGACGACCCCGCCACCTTCGACCTCCTCTGCCGCGCCGACACCATCGGCACCTTCCAGGTCGAGTCCCGCGCCCAGATGGCCACCCTCCCCGTCATGCGCCCCAAAACCTTCTACGACCTCGCCATCGAGGTGGCCATTATCCGCCCCGGCCCCATCGTCGGCGACCTCGTCCACCCCTACCTCAACCGCCGCAACGGACGCGAACCCGTCGACCACATCCACCCCGCCTTCGAACCCGTCCTCGCCCGCACCCTCGGCGTCCCCCTCTTCCAGGAACAAGTCCTCCGCATGGCCATGATCATCGCCGGCTTCGATGGTGCCGAAGCCGACGAACTCCGCCGCGCCATGGCCTTCAAACGCGCCGACGAACGCATGGAATCCATCGCCCTCAAACTCCGCTCCCGCATGTCCGAACGCAACATCGACCTCCTCGTCCAGGACAAGGTCGTCAAGGCCATCGGCTCCTTCGCCCTCTACGGCTTCCCCGAATCCCATGCCATCTCCTTCGCCCTCATCGCCTATGCCTCCTGCTGGCTCAAGGCCCACCACCCCGCCGAATTCTACGCCGGCCTCCTCAACAACCAACCCATGGGCTTCTACTCCGTCTCCACCCTCCTCGAGGACGCCAAACGCCACGGCATCAAAACCAAACCCGTCTCCATCCTCCACTCCCAGGCCGACACCTCCGTCCTCGACAACCACACCCTCCGCCTCGGCCTCCACCGACTCAAGGGCCTCCGCACCGACACCATCCACCGCCTCCTCGAAGCCCGCTCCCACCAACAGTTCTCCTCCCTCCCCGACTTCCTCAACCGAGTGACCCCCAACAAAACCGAACGCCGCCTCCTCGCCGCCTCCGGCGCCCTCAACGGCCTCCCCGAATCCCCCCATCGCCGCGCCGCCCTCTGGAACGCGGAAAAAGATCATCACGATGATCTTTTTGGAGATCAGTTATCCGTGATCAGTTATCAGTCCCCAGAGCCAACTCTCCGCGTCGCAGATGCCCCCACCGGGAGTGCCGACTTCCAAACCGGCCCCAATGCCCCGGTCTGCCGCCAAATAACCAATAACCAATCCCCAATAACTCCTCTTCTCCCCATGACCGCAATGGAACGCCTCCAAACCGACTACACCACCCTCGGCCACTCCACCGGCCAACACCCCATGGCATTATGGAGAGCGGGTTTGCAACCCGCTTCTAAAACCCCTCCATCCGCCCCAGCGGATGCAAACCCGCTCCCCTCTGATAACCAACAACTGATAACCGCCCCCTATCGTGCCTCCGAGCTACACTCCCTCCACCATGGAGACCAAATCACGATAAGGGGCATGGTCATCTGCCGCCAACGTCCCGGCACCGCCAAAGGCCACTGCTTCATCTCCCTCGAGGACGAAACCGGCATCGCCAACCTCTTCGTCCCCCGCGACACCTTCCAACGCTACCGCCTCACCATCACCACCGAACGCTTCCTCCTCTGCCACGGCCGCCTCCAGATCTCCGAAGGCGGCCAACCCACCCTCTACACCACCGCCATCCACCCCCTCCCCTTCCCCACCCAACTCCACACCCGCTCCCACGACTTCCACTAACATCCAACGCGGAAAGGAGCACAGGCGTCCCGCCTGTGAATAGCCGAGTCCACCCGCCACCCTTCCCCGGCAACGCCGAAAGGAGCACAGGCGTCCCGCCTGTGTTTCCGAGCCT
>JAQCFL010000416.1 GCA_027619375.1 Verrucomicrobiota bacterium
CTCCCCATTCCCCCCCATCCTCCACTCAGACGTCTCCGTGTGTTGCGGCTTGCACCACTAACACCCCAAAACAGGCAGACCACCTAAGTCGAATGGCGCTTAAATAGGCAGCTGTGGCGTTGTTTTCACTATGTCCCGGAGGGACTTGGAACGGTAGCCGGTGGTACCACCACCGGGACCCAGCGTCGTTTTAAAAAGTACCCCGGAGGGGCGCGGTAGATCCTGGCATACGGGTTGAACCGATCTCGTTTTGTTCCGCTCGTTCCCGCGCCCCTCCGGGGAGCCAATCAAATGACTGGCCAAAGTTCCGGTGGTGCTACCACCGGCTAACGTACGATGTCCCTCCGGGACGGAGAGAACTTTCACCCACCAATTAAATCGAGTCCCATAAGGGTCTCGATTTCGTTTTATTTATGCGCCATTCTCCCTAAGTCACTGATATTCAAAGAAAATGAGCATCAGGAAATCCATCATCGAAATGGTCGAGCTGCTGTCTCTGCCAAGCAAACAGATCGCATACGAAAAGCACGTTCCCATCGCGGATGTCCCTGCCGAATTGATCTGTGGATTCTGCGATGACCTCTACCACCCGAAGAGCGAGACGTTCATTGCAGAGTTTTCCGAAGATGAACTGAAGCGCATGGCACACTTGTATGGACTTTTATCGGTAGCGGCAAAGATACCAGTTCAGTCAGTGACCGATTTACAGAGGTGCCCAGAGTGGCGTTCAGTGGTTAGTCTCGCTAAAGGGATGTCGGCCCACTACAAACAAAACCCAGCCCAATCGGGTAGGGACAAGGATTGAACCTGATCCCCTACACCCCACCCGCCGCCGATCTCCGAGCTAGGGCGTGGCAGACCGGACATGCGGGTCCGCATCCAGCGGTTCCGGAACGTAAAGCTACCTCGAATCAGCCTTGGGCTCGTTCGCATAGCGAATGTCGATCCACTGGGCTTCCATCGAATGCACGCCCTGTTTGAATGATCGATCTCAACCACGCGCCATTCTGACCCACCCCATCACCCCCTTGACCCACCCTCCTCTCCGCATCAAGATGCCCATATGAAAACCACAGTGAACATCAATGATGCACTCCTTGAGGAACTCAAGGCCCGCGCCGCCGAATCCGGCACACCCTTTCGGCAGATCCTCGAGGAAACCATCCGCCTCGGTCTCGCTGCGGGTCAAGGGGGCCACCGTCCTTCGAAATTTCGCGTCAAACCCCACCCCCTCGGGCTCCATGCCGGCCTCCAAGGCACCAGTCTCAACCAACTGTGATCCTCGCCTTCACCAGGCTCATGACCCACCCCTCCCTCAGCGCGAACCCCATGACCGTCGCCCAAGTGCGCGAATGCGTCGAAGCCTGGCTCGCCCTGCCGCAGGTCCTGCTTCTTGTTCCGCGCGAACCGACCCTCGGACACGTCTTCGATCTCCTCCAATCCGTCGGCACCGGCGGCAACCTCTCCACCGATGCCCTCATCGCCGCCCATGCCTTGGAATGTGGAGGAATCGTCCACAGCAACGACACCGACTTCGCCCGCTTCAAGGGCGTGCGGTTGGTGAACCCCCTTGCGGAGAACTCCCGGCCATCTGCGCCGGACCGTCCCTCGCTTTGAGCACGCCCATGAAGCCTGTCATGGACCTCTCCGTCCACCAGCCTCCGCGCCCCTCTCCGCATCCCATCAATCCACCCCAAAAAAGATTTCCCACTTCCTCCCACCCTCCTCCTCCCCTTCAATCCCCCCAATGAAAGAACTCAAGGACGGCATCCGCTCCTCAGTCCACATCGACCTCGTTGGAAACGTCCACAAACGCTTCCGCGGCACCGACGCCGACAAGCGTTGCGCCAACGAGGTGCGCATCCTCCAGACCCTCGAAAAACGCGACTGCCCCTACGTCCCCCGCCTCCTCGAATCCACCCCCGACGAAAACTACATCGTCACCACCAACTGCGGTGCCCCCGCCCCCAACATCACCCGCAATAAATCCGACGCCCTCTTCGCCGAGCTCGAACGCGAATACGGCGTCCGCCACGACGACCCCGAACCGCGCAACGTCACCTACAACCAAAAACTCGGCCGCTTCTGCCTCATCGATTTCGAACTCGCCACCCTCCTCCCCGATCCCACCCACCAGGCCGGGGAAAGCGCCGACGTCTGGCGCGTCTCCTGGTCTGCCCGCACCCGCCAGGGCTCCAACCACCTCGCCAACGACGACGCCTTCCTCGCCCTCGAAGTCCTCCCCGACGGCGCCCAGGTCCTCGACCCCTGCGGCGAGTCCCTCCTCGAACCCGCCCACCTCGTCCTCGCCGTCTCCGATGGCATGGGTGGCGGCAAAGCCGGCGAATTCGCCTCCCGCCTCGTCCTCTCCTGGATCCGCAAACACGCCAAAACCCTCTACGAGTCTCTCCACGACCGGTCCGACGATCTCACCCCCCTCGGCGACCTCCTCCGCAACGCCCATGAAGGCATCAACAAACTCGCCGCCGGAGCCGACAACCTCACCGGCATGGGCGCCACCCTCACCCTCGCCTGGATCACCCCCCACCTCGTCCACCTCGCCCACATCGGCGACACCCGCCTCTACCTCCACCGCCAGGGCGAAACCACCCAACTCAGCCACGACCACAACATCGCCTGGCGTCAGTTGAAACGCGGCGAACTCCACGAAACCGAATACCGCACCCACCCCCGCCGCAGCGCCCTCTACGACGCCCTCGGCGGGGGCCACCCCTCCATCAACCCCGAACTCAGCAGTCACCCCCTCGAAGACGGCGACCGCCTCTTTCTCTGCACCGACGGCATCATCGACGGCCTTTGGGAACGCCACATCCGCAACGACCTCTCCGCCCAGGGCTCCCCGCGCGACGTCGCCGACCAACTCCTCAACCACGCCACCGCCAACGACACCCGCGACGACGCCACTCTCATCGTCGCCGACGTCCGACGGCTCTAACGATCCACCCGCCCAACCCGACCTCACCCTCCCTTGATCCTCTCCCCCGACCTCGAGGCCCCCGGGCCATGCCGCCTTCGAAT
>JAQCFL010000417.1 GCA_027619375.1 Verrucomicrobiota bacterium
GGGGGGGGGGGGGGGGTGTTTCGCTGGCCCGACGTTGGCGCAGAAGAGGGAGGGGCGCAAGCAGGGAAGGAGGGGAGGTGGAAGACGGAAATGGGAAAGGGGACGGCGGAAAGACGAAGTGGTGGGGGCAGGTTGTTCACATGGCGGTGCGCTCAGCGTTCGGGGACGATGACGGCGCGCCCGGGGGTGCGGAAGATGGGGTCGTTTTCGCCGTCGGGAGGGGGGACGAAGTTGGCGCGTTCCCAGGTGGGGGCCTTGAGGGGGCCTTGTCCGCGGAACTGGAAGAGATTGTTGAAGGGGCGGAGGGGGAGGGTGATGAGACCGAGGAGGCCGCGGGCATTCATGCGGACGGTCATGTCGATGGTCTGGCGGTCGAGGTCGATGGCCCCTTCGCCGGTGAAGACGGAGGAGGGGGTGGAGGTGAGGAAATCGCGGGTGTAGAGGATGCCGTTGCGGAGGGCGAAGGTGCAGGAGGCGTCGCGGGCTTCCTCGTGGGTGGAGCGTTTGTCGCCGACGACCTGGGCGAGGATGGTGGAGAGGGGGCCGAGGGCGGGGACGAAGAAGAGGTGGCCGTGTTCGAGGCCGATGGCGCCGATGCCGTCCATGGTGCCGATGTCGCCGGCGGAGGTGGAGAAATCGAGGCGGCCGGTCACGTAGCCCTGGGTGGCCTTTTCGAAGCCGTAGGTGTTGCCGATGTCGGCGAGGCGGAGGCGGGTCCATTTGAAGCCACCCTGGAGGTGGGAGCTCTGGCCGGGGCGGATGCGGACGGTGACCTCGCCGCCGCCGCTGCCCTGAAAGGTGCGGAAGCTGAGGTTGGAGACATCGACGAGTCGATGGCGGTAGCGGACCTCGGCGCGGACCTGGTCGAGGTCGAGGCTGTGGTTGAGGAAGGTGTAGTTGGTGGTGGCGTGGGTGTCGAACTTGGTGCGGACGTCGGTGCTCTCGATGTTCTCGTGGTGTCCGACGATGCCGTTGGTGGAGAAGGTGGGGGGGGAGCGGAAGCGATAAGTGTTGTCGATGTGGTCGGCGGTGGCGGGGAGGAAGAGGCGCAGGACGGGGCCGGGCCAGGCGGTGCCGCGGATGTCGTCGAGGATGGTTTGTTGGTTGGTGCGGTCGTAGGCGATGCGATCGGCGCGGACGGTGGCATGGGTGGGGCCGCCGTGTTTTTTGCGCAGGGCGCTGTCGGCGTAGTCGAAGTCCACGGTGATAGCGGCGAAGTTGCTTTCGAGGGGGGTGATGACGTAGCTGGCTTCGGCGCTGCGCAGGGGGACGCCGTTGTAGGTGAGGTTTTCGAAGTGAGCTTCGCCGTTGGAGGCCCATTCGCGGAGGTTGCTGCGCTGGATGGTGCCGTTGGCGCGGATCATGATGGAGGTATCCGGGGCGAAGGTGGCGCGGTCGATGATCTTGCGGAGGCCGCTTTCTGGTTTGATGAAGGGATCGAAGACCGTGATGGGGAGGGAGGACTCGGCCCGGTAGCGGATGACATCGCCCTGGATGAGGACCTGGCCGGTGAGTTCGCCGTGTTCGTGGGCGGCGTGGAGGTGTTGGAGGAAGATGTCGCCGTCCTGCCAGGAAAACTCCGTTTCGAGGCGGTGGTAGGGTGTCCCGAGGAAGCTGAAGCGCTGTAGGGCGATGGAGCCGGTGGCTCCGACGCGGAGGGCGCCGTCCGGGGCGATGCGGAAGGAGCCCTCGGCCCGCACTTCGGGGGAGCGGGCGGTGACGATGTGGTCGAGGACGCCATTTTGAAAGCAGGCGCGGAGCATCCGGGCGAGGTGGATGTTGGAGTCGATGCGGTAGCGGCCTTCGCGGCGGAGGACATCGTACTCGGCTTGGGAGACGAGGCGGCCTGCGCCGTCGGAAAACTCGAATTGCTGGATGGTGGCGCGGCGGCCGAAGAACTGGCCGGAGAGGGTGATGTCCTCCATGGTGTAGTTGTGGCGGGTGAGTTCCCGGGCGGTGAGGAGGAAGGAGGTTTTGATGTTGGTGGTGCTGCGGAGGTCGCCGGAGACCTGGATGTCGATGTGGGGGGTGCGGTCGTCGTGGAAGTCCCAGTTATCGAGTTCGGAGAGGAGGCTTTGGAGGAAGTCCCGGCGGGCGTGGTCGCCGTTGCGGTCGGCCCGTTTGGCGAGGCTGGAGGGGTCGAAGTTGGTGAGTTCGGCGTTGAGGGTGAAGTCCATGCCGCCGAGTGAGCCGGTGGCGTCCTTGAGGATGAGGCGGCCTTGGCGATCGACGGCGAGTTGTCCGGAGAGGTGGTGGAGGGCGAGGTCGATGGGATTGGCATCGTCGCGGACGAGGGGGATGAGGAGATCGGCATCGCGCAGTTCGCATTTGCGGAGGAGGAGTTCGCCGCGGAGGGCTTTGGCGCGGTCGACATCGAGTTTGAGGCTGGGGATGCGGGCGAAGACGGTCTCGCGGGACTCGTCGAGGTAGAGGACGGCATTGGAGACGATGATGCCCTTGAGGGGAGAGAAGCGGGCCTCGTCGAAGTCGGCGTGGAGGCCGAGGGCGCTGAGTTCGGCGGAGATTTTATCGCTCCATTGGCCGCTGAATCCCCGTTGATTGAGCCAGATGAGGCTGCAGATGAGGGCCGCCACGGCGATGACCGCCAGGGACATGACGACGACTTGGAAATTTCGAATGAGGCGGCGGTGGGGCATTCTGCTCCCGGCACCATAGCGGAAGGGGGGCGGGGTGGCAAAGAAGGACTTGGGAATGCGGAATGCGGAATGCGGAGTGGGGAGCTTGGGAAGGGAGGAACACTCAATGTCGAACAAGGAATGTCCAATTTCCAAGGGGGGCGGAGTGCGGAGTGCGGGATGGGGGAATGGGGGAATGGAAACCGCGAATGGACACGAATTGACGCGAATGGGGATTTGGGAAGGCGGAAGGCGGAATGGGGAATGGGGAATGCGGAATGGGGAATGCGGAATGCGGAGTGCGGAATGGGGAGCTTGGGAAGGGAGGAACACTCAATGTCGAACAAGGAATGTCCAATTTCCAAGGGGGGCGGAG
>JAQCFL010000418.1 GCA_027619375.1 Verrucomicrobiota bacterium
AAAGAGGCCCTGCAGGCCTTCCACACCTCGGGATTCCTCGGCAGCGAGTTCGCCCCGTTCTTCCTCGTCGAGCCGGACCAGGCGGTCCAGGCGGTGCAGCCGCCCGCAGGCATGACTGACTCGCGCTTCGCCAACCGCTACCGGCGGTACAAGAAGCTGCTCGCCGACAGTCCCATCATGCAGCACGGCTCAGAGCACCAGCGCGATTCGCTGCTGAGGTCGGTGGAGAGCTCCCACCGCCTCCTCTCCAGCCCCAAGGCACGGCAGGCCTTCGATCTGAGCCTGGAGCCGAAGGAGAGCTACGACACCTACAAGGTCGGCGGTCGCTTCGGCCTCGGCTGCCTCCTGGCGCGGCGCCTGACCGAAGCCGGGGCGCGCTTCATCGAGGTCACCCACGGCTACTACCCGTTCAAGTTCTGGGACACCCACGACAACGGCCACACGCGCATGAGGGAACTCAAAACCATGATCGACGCGCCCATCGCCCAGCTGGTGCTCGACCTCGAGGCCCGCAAGCTGCTCGACCGTACCCTGATCGTGGTCGCCAGCGAATTCAGCCGAGACATGATGACCGAGGGCAAGCCGGAGAAGAAAGTCCAGGATCAGGTGCAGGTGCCGAACCGGATCGAGGGCATGAACCACTATGGAATGCACCGGCACTTCTCCGGTGCCGGCAGCGTCCTGCTCTTCGGCGGCGGAGTGAAGAAAGGATACGTCCACGGCGTCACCGCCGACGAGCGCCCCTGCACCACCGTGAAGGATCCCGTCAACACCGAACAACTCCACGCCTCCATCTACCACGCCCTCGGCATCCCGCACGACCACCACTACAACGTCGAGCAACGCCCCTTCTACGTCACGCCAGATGGCAAGACGAAACCCGTGCTCGAGCTGTTCGGCTAGCCTCCAATTGCCTTGGACACTTGCCCCATCTGAGCCCGAACAGCGAGATCAGCAAGACCTCACAAAACCACCAACCATCCCATTCCTGAATCGCATGACCCAACTCCCTCTCGCTTCAACTGCCATCGTTCTCACGCTAGCCGCTCTGTTGACGCCACCGCTCGTCCACGCGCAGGATGCGACGCCCAAGCGCAGCGCCTACGCCGAAGGTGGGGGGCCGAAATACATCGACGGAAAGAACGGCAAGGCGATTGAGTTCGGGCCCGAGGCCGCGATGATCCGCATTCCCGCGTATTCCGAGTTGCGTCCGCTCGAAGGGACGACGGTCTGCGCGTGGGTCAAGCCAACCGTGAAGACGGAGGGCAAACAAACCGTTTTCCGCATCGAGGACGGAGGGGACCGCCGCTTCATGGCCATCGGTGGGGCCAAGGGCATCTGGGGCTTGTGGTTCGGCTTGGGAATCGCTGGCACCTACACCGAAATTTCCGCTGACTATGATCCCAAGAAACTCATCGATGGCCAGTGGCATCATGTGGCGGGGACCTTTGATGGAAAGAAGATGCGCCTTTACATCGATGGTGTGAAAGTCAGCGAGCTTGCGCAGCCCGGGAAACTCGCTCCCGGGAATCCGACGATTGGCTCCATCGGCGCCTACAACGGCCGCCATGAGCCATTCCACGGGGGCATCGACGACATGCGTGTCTACACCGGAGCCTTGACCGACGAGCAGGTCGCCGAGATTGCGGCCGGCAAGGCGGAGCCGGTGCCGGAGGCGGTCGTGGGCCATTGGAAACTGGACGGCAATCTCGACAACGAAGCCGACAAGAAAGCCGAGGCCACCAAGTGATTTCCACACCCGGCTGCATTTCTGCCAGCGCTCGGCCCCGGCGAAACTGCATTCATCGGCATAGATTTATCCATCCCGCTGACCGTGCAAATGGACAAGCCTCGCATTGGGCCAAAGTCCCAAGGGCCGGCCGCGCAGCCGCAAAAGCTGAAGGGACTGGTGGGAAAATGGCAGGCCTGGGCGGATCGTGTCGGCGGCCAGCCCTGGCCGTTGAAACGGCTTGCCAAATGGAAGTCACCCAGGCAATTCTTCAACAAGCAACAACACCTCATGAAGACAAAAACCATCTCAATCACCAGCCTATCCCTGCTGGCCGCCTGCGGTGCGGCGTTCGCCGCCGAAGCTGCCCCGGAAGGCGAGCTCAAAGCATTCCTGGGCGAGCCCAAGATGGAGAAGCAGCAAGTCTTTCGCGGCGACCGTTTTCCCACCGTGGTCGTCGCGCAGGATGGCTCGGTGCTGGCAGTCTGGAACGGCGTGAAAGTGCGGCGCAGCGAGGATGGCGGCGCGACGTGGGGGCCTGAAATCCAGGTCGGGCCAGGGTTCATGGGCGGTGGCGTCACGGTGAACGAAACCAACGGGGACATCTTCGCGTTTGTGAGTGAGGCTCACCCGCCGACCACCGAGAAAATCTACCGCAGCCAGGATCATGGCAAGACGTGGTCGGTCATGGACGCGGTGATCAAGCCGGACAGCAAAGGCAACAAGCCGGAGATGCACATGAACGACCACGGCATCACCCTGATGCGCGGCCCCCACAAAGGCCGGATGATTCGGCCATCCCGCTTTTACGGCAAGGCCAACCACCATAGCGAATGGCCGAACCATTACACCAACGCCATCTACAGCGACGACGGTGGCAAGACCTGGCTCACCAGCGAACCCTTTCCCGCCAACGGCACCGGCGAAGCCGCGATTGCCGAGCTGTCAGACGGACGGATCTATTACAATTCCCGCCGCCACTGGGTTCCCGAGGGGGAGGATAACTCCACCCGCTGGACCGCCATGAGCGACGATGGCGGGGTCACCTGGAAGGATCTGGTCATGTGCAAGGATCTGCCGGACGGCCCGCGAGATACCGGCTACGGCCTGATGGGCGGCCTCGTGCGGTTGCCGGTCAAGGACAGGGACATTCTCATCTTCAGCAACGTCGAGAGCCCCGCAGGCCGCAAGCATGGCACTGTCTGGGCCAGTTTCGACGGCGGCAAGACCTGGCCGCTGAAGCGCCTCGTCACCGAAGGCGCCTTCGCCTACTCCTCCCTCA
>JAQCFL010000044.1 GCA_027619375.1 Verrucomicrobiota bacterium
TGAGCCCATCCCCCCGGCGACTTCCATGCCTTCGACCCCATGAGCGAACTCGTCCTCCACGCTCCCGATGCCGGAGGCATCCCCTCATGTAGCCGGTGGTGTCGCTCCTGCGTCGCTCAGCCGCCTCCTCCCTCCGCGTAGCGGCCGCTTTGCAAGCGGTCGGCGGCTCCACCCCCGCCAACCCCATTCACCCCCGCCTCGACTACCCCCGCCGCATCACCTGTCCCAACGGGACATCTCATTCCAGCCCGGGGCGAATCCCGTGCAACGGGTGCCGCCCCGGGTCCCACCCCACCTTCCCGGCAACGACTTAGGGCTCGTTAAAAAATAAGTCATTCGAAGATACTCAGGATCCTGGGTCAGCACCAAGGCGGATTTCAGCAAGTATAGCAGGCAATTCGACCTAGACGACAACGCTTGGCGGGCCGGTCTCTATTCCACCGTCAGGAACTCCCGCATCGCCGCCAGCGTGCCCTTCCCGATCCCTTTCACTCTCGTGATCTCCGTCACCTTGGCGTATGGTCGCCCATCGATAATGGCCTCAGCGAGCTTCGGGCCAATTCCCTTGAGCTCCTGCAGCTCCTCCATTGTTGCAGAGTTGATATTTAGTAAATTTCCCTCGCCAAATGGCGCGAACAGTCCGTGTTCGAATGCTGCATCCAACTCGGCCGCCTCTTCCCGCTCCTTTGCCCGCAGTTCTCTAATCTTCTCTGCATCGCTCTTCGCCCAAACACCCCTGCGATCAAGAGCAGCCGAGACCTCGAGGTCTACTAGTTGCTCCTTATACTCGTCCGCCTTCGTCCCGTCTGGTCTGGTCCGAGATTGTCCGTGCGCCCTAGCCAATCCCTCTGCAACGAGCTTCGCCGCCAAGTCCGAGCCATCCGCCAATGTCACAAAGCCGTAGATCCGAGGCTTCTTGGAACGGCCCAAGGCGTTGGCGAATGCGGTGTGCACGGTGAATGGCCCACCCAAGAGCACCTTCACCCGATCCTTCGCCTGCCTACCGAACTCTAGAGCCATCGTGATTTCCGTCAGCCCAAAATAGCGCGATTGTGCCCTTACCCGCTCTTTATCCGTCTTGATCACCGCCGTTGTTTCCGGCGCATCCACAAAATACAAACGAAGGACATGCGACTCCTCCTTGCCATTCCGCGTGAGGACCACCATGAAACTATCTCCATCCGCCCAGCCCCCGTCTTGTTGAAGACGAACTCCCTGAAACTCTTCCAGCTCCGCACTCCGAGAGACACCACTCGACAAAATGGCCAACACCAAGAGCCCAACGATCTTCATCACCGGGATACTCTGCCAGAATCTCTGAATAGATCCATCTCTAAGCCCCTGAGCGCCCCCTCCTCTTCTGGACCGCAAATGGCCCAAGAACTCGGGAAATCGCCCGCCACTCTGAAAAGATCACGCCCTTGGAAGCAAAGGTGAAGAGTAGAAAATGCGAATATAAAGGCCCTCCGCGGTCCCCCTCCTGAAATACGGCGCACCACCTCCGCAGATCACCCGGGACTGCGGACTTCCGGCCCCCCGCAGATCACCCGGGACCGCAGACATCCAGTCCGCCTCACCAGCGCGACTCTCCCATCACTTCGACCTCCCGCCGGATTCAGCGGGTTGCAAACCCGCTCTCCCTATTGTATCCCCCCACCATTGTCCCACCCCTCCCGCTATGATTGTAAACCATGAACAAAGACCTCACCGAAATCGCCTACATCCTTGATCGCTCCGGCTCCATGAACGCCATGACCGAGCCCGCCATCGCCGGCTTCAACCATTTCCTCAAGGATCAGGCGGAAGCTCCCGGCAAAGCCCGCCTCACCCTCGTCCTCTTCGATGACGAATACCTCGTCCCCCACCGCTCCCTCCCCATCGGGCAGGTCCCCCCGCTCGACACCACCACCTACGTCCCCCGCAGCATGACCGCCCTCTTCGATGCCATCGGCCGCACCATCGAGGACCTCGGCAAACAACTCGCCGCCCTCCCAGAAGAAGAGCGCCCCGGCCAGGTCATCGTCGCCATCTTCACCGACGGACTCGAAAACGCCTCCACCGACTACGATCTCAAGAAGATCTCCAAAATGATCAAACACCAGCAGGACGCCTACAAATGGAGCTTCCTCTTCCTCGCGGCCAACCAGGACGCCATCGCCACCGCCGCCCAAATGGGCATCGCCCGCACCAACTCCAGCACCGTCCAGTTCTCCCAGAAAGGCGTCACCTCCAGCTCCGCCAGCTTCTCCCGCAAGATGAAGGCTATGCGCCTCCACTCCAGCACCGGCGAACAATCCGCCGACTACGCCGCCCCCATGGAGGAGATCGTCAAGGAAGAGGAAGACAAGCCAGAGCTGAACTGAGGAGCCTGATCAATGCATCCTCCCCTCTCCCCCATCCACCGCCCAACCACCGACCTCGCGAAGCGAGGCCGCTACGTCCCTGGGAAGTGGGCCGGCCTCAAGCGGCGTCACCCCGCCACCATCAAGCCCTTCGCCCCCGCGACCTCCTTCAACTCCGCGGCATGCTGCGGGTGGCAGGTGAAGATGAGGACTTGGCGGTCTTGCGCGAATCCTCCCATCGCCTCCATCGCGGCCCGGCGGCGGGCCTCGTCCAGGTCGGTGAAGGGATCGTCGAGGAGCAGGAAGCCGTGCATCCCGTCGAGATACAACTCGGCGAGGGCCAAGCGGGTCGCCAAGGCCAGCGAGCCAAGGGTCCCTTGGGAAAGGATGGTCGTGTCCAGCTCGAGTTCGCCGCGCACGCCGACCGGCGAGGCGCCGTCCATCCGGACCTCCTCGTAGCGGCCACAGGAGAGATCCTTGAAGTGCCGCGAGACCGCCGCGGCGAGGCCCTGCATGGGATCCTCCGCGCCGCTGTCTTCCACAATCTCCCGCAAGGTCTTCCCGATCCGCAACAGCGCCCGCCCCATGGCGTCCTGCCGCTGAAACTCCCGCTCCTTCGCTTCCAAGGCGCTGGACAACTCCTCAGCCGTGGCCACCGGAGCGGCCCCCATCAACTGCGCTTGGGCGAGCTTGAGTTCATTGTGCGCTCCTTCCGCCGCCTCCCGGGCGCTCTCCTTCTCCTGAAGCTCACGGAGATAGTCCGGAACAGAGGCGAAGCCCTCCGGCAACTCCGGCAAGCCCGCGAGTTCCTCCTCGGCTTGCTTCAAGTCCCCCTGCTTCGCGAGAATCTTCCCCATCAGCGAGTCCACATCCTCGTGCTCCCGGGTCCATTGCCGCACCTTGCTCTGCTCCTGCTCGATCTCGAGCTGCAGCTTCGCCTCCGTCTTCATCGCCGCGGCGCGTTCCTCCTCCAGCGCCTCGACCGAACGCGTCTCCGGCAGCGCCGCCAGCCCGGCCATCTCCGCCGCCCATTCCTCCTCGCTGCGCCCCTGCAAGGCCCGCTCGCGGAGATCCTCCTTGTGCCGGACATCGGTCGCCCCTTTCCGATAAACCGCCTCGGCCAACTCCACTGCCGCAAGACTCTCCTGCCCCAACGCCTTGAGAATTTCCTCTCGCCGCTGCTGTCCTTTTTCCAAATTCGCAAAGAGCGCCGCCACATCCCCCGTACCACTCTCCACGCTGATCTTCAGGTCCGCAAACTCCACCCGAAACTTCCCCTCGGCCTGCCCCTCCCAAAGCTCGGCCGGCGCGAGGGCCACGCTTTCCGGCCCCTCCGTCCCGCGCTCCACCGTCACCGACACCGCGCGGCCACTCTCCATCGTGGCGCTCAGCTTTTGCGCCGCAATCTGAATGCGGAGGCCCTCGATCTCCGGCTCCAGCCGCTTCAATTCCGCCAGCAACCCGGGATCCGCCGCCTTGGATTCCTTCAGCGCTGCGACGGCCGTCGCCAGCTCCTCCTTCGCCTTGACGAGTTGCCGGTGCTCCTGCCGCAGCTTCTCCGCCTGGGCGCGCTTCTTGGCGTTGTTCAGTTCCTCGCCAATGGCCGCGAGACTTTTGCGGACCCGCTCCAGCTCTCCCTCCTTCCCCTTGACGACCTGCTCGGCCCCCGGCCAGGCCGCCATGACCTCCTTCAAAACTTTGACCTCCGCGGAAAGCCGTTGGCACCGCTCCTCCAGTCCTCCACGCCTCGCCAAGCCCTCCCGCAGCTTCCGTCCCTCCGCCACAAAATCCTGATCCGCCGCCATGCCTTCCGCGAGCGTCTTGATCTTCGCGTTCACCGCATCCACCTCCTCCTCGTGCCGGCGCACCCGCCCAAGATCACGGCGCACTTCCTCCATCGCATAGTAGGCCGCCAGTTGCGGGCCGACCTTGTTCGCCCAGGGATGCTCGATCCCCCGTCCCCGCTCCGGCCCGGCCGTGTCCACGTCCCACCGGCTGAAATGCCCCTCCACCCGCGCGTCCACCGCCGCGGCCAGCTTCTCCGGGGCGACGTCTCCCGGGATGGCCGCCGCCCCCGTCAGGAGACTCTGCAAATCATCCATCTCCTCCGAGCCGCGTTGTAACTCCTCCACCGTCCCCGCCAACTGGGTCTGCCCGACAAACAGGACCTGGCGCCAGGTGGCCTCGTTGCGGCGCAGCAGGGTGAGCAACTGCTGCTGCACCTTGCCCGGGTCGGCGATTCCGGCCGCCCCCTCCGCCTGCAGGTTGGCGGATCCCCCCGCGCCCCACGTCTTCGTCAGGGTCCATTTCCGACCCTCCGCCTCAAACTCCAGCACCACGCGGGCATGGTCCCCGTCAGGCTTTGGATACCAACGCCCCATCGTTTTCCTCAACGCGGCGGGTGTCAGGTTGGTCGGCGTGAACAGCCCGTGCCACAGCGCATGGCTCAGGGTGCTCTTCCCAAATTCGTTCGGTCCCTCCAGCACGTTCATCCCCTCGTGCAGGGTGCAGGTGCGGTCGGGGGTGCCACCAAAGGGGTGCAGACGGATGCTCAGAAGTTTCATGACGGGCGAATGCTTTCAATGATGTCGAGGGCAAGGTGCGCGTCCCCCGGGTGCGCGTCGTCTTGCAGCAAGGCGAGCAGGAGACTACTCGGCAAAGTCCCCTCCGGATAGCGCTTCGCAATCGCGGCGGCATCCAGCACCGGGGCGATGTCCTGCTCCCGGGTGAAATGGAGAAAGCCTGGCGCCAGCTCACCCAACATCTCATTAAGCTCTTCCAACTCCTCTTCCCGCAAGCGCCCCGTGAGCTGGAGATCCAGAATCGTCTTCGGCGCATCAAATGCCTCGCAGGCCGTCCGCAGCGCGGCGAGGTCCCCGGCATGCTCCAACACCTTGCTCACTCGCGCGAAGCGGATCGCCCCCGCCGTGAGTTGCTCGTGTCGGCACTTCCCTCCCTTCTCAAACTCAATCCACCACGCATGCCCCGGATGACTGCACTTCACGGAGTCCGGCGTGTGGATGCCCGGCATGAAATACAAGGGCTTCCCCGTCGTCCCCGGAGCAGGCGCAGGCACATGAATGTGCCCCAACAACCAGGTATCCACCCCGGCGGCCCGCAGGTCGCCCTCCGACATGTTGAAATACCGCTGATCCGCATCGAGCCCCAACCCCTCCACATTCCCGTGCGCCAATCCCACGTGCAGGAAATCCGGCCCCTTCTCCTCCTCCTCCACCCACCCGATCATATGTTCCCTCCCATGCTTGCTCGGACAGGGGCAGGCATAAAACCGCACCTTGTAATCGTCCCCCGCAAACTCCCGCGTCCCTGCCTCAGTGAGGGCCAGCACCGTGGTCCCCTCCGCCGCCGCCCGAACCCACTTCCAAAGTTTGTTGTCCGCCCCCTCGCAAAAATCGTGATTCCCCGCCAGGACCAGCACCGCCTCCCCCTCAAACCCCGCCAAAATCTTCACAGCCCGCTCCACCTGCCCCTTCGTGACGCTCTGCTTGTCGAACAGATCCCCCGCCACCACGAAAAAATGCGCCTCCCGCTCGTTGCCCGTCGCCACGAGCCGCTCCAAGGCCTCAAAGCGCTCCTCCACCAACCGCTCCCGGACCTCCGGATACTGGTTGAAGGAGATCCCAATGTGGTTGTCGGCGGTATGGAGAATGCGAAGATTCACGAGAGTCTGGTGTGGCGAACGACAAGTTCGTTCAATTTGGAATTGGAGGGGCGTTCTGAAATTTGCTCGCTTTGCTCGGAGATGTTCAAGGGCGTGGATCTTTTTTTCAATGACGGCGTTGCTCCTCGGTCACGAATCTCGATTCGCTCCCTCCTCGCGCCTTGTCATTGAAAAAAATCTCTCCCGCCAAATCAAACGCTCTTATCGCGCCCCACACCGGTGATTCAGTGGCAACCCGTTGAAAAGTCGAGGCCATTCCTACCACCGGGTCTCGGACAAAGGCTGGGGTACCCTGCTGCGGGCCATGAAATGCATTTCCACCGCCGCGCTCCAACCCACCGAAAGCACGCAACGCATCCGCCGCAAATTACCACCCCTTCGCCTCCCTCCTCCCCCACTGCGCCAACTCTCCTCCTCTGAACACTGAACACTTAACACTCCCCAACACTCCCCCCCGGGCGCACCTGCGCGAGCGCCTGGTCAAGGTCAGCGATCAGGTCCGCGGCGTCCTCCAGTCCCACGCTGAACCGCACGAAGCCCTCCCCGATGTCCTCCGGGTAATTGAGCACGCCGAGTTCGGGGTGGTCGCCCTCCTGCGGATAGAACTGCACGAGGCTCTCGGCGTGGCCGAGGCAGACGGCGTGCGTGATGACCCGCAGCGCCCCGAGGAACGGGAAGTATCCCTCCCGGCCCGCCTTCAGGCCGAAATTGATCATGCCGCCGTAGCCGGTCATCTGCTTCTTCGCGATGGCGTGCTGCGGGTGGCTCTCGAGGCCGGGGTAGCGGACGAACTTCACCTTCGGATGCGCCTCGAGGAAACGCGCCAGGACCAGCGCGTTCTCGCCGTGTTGCTTCATGCGCAACGGCAGGGTCGCGGCGCTGCGCATGAGAAGCCAGGCCGTGAACGGACTGATGGTGGCACCGAGGTGCATCCCGGCCGCGAGGCGGATCTGCGTGATGAGGTCCTTCCTGCCGATCACCGCCCCGCCGAGGCTGTCGCCGTGGCCGTTGATGTATTTGGTCAGGCTATGCATGACGAGGTCCGCGCCGAGGCTGAGCGGCTTCTGCTGGACGAGCCCGGAGAAGGTGCTGTCCACCGTGAAGACCGCCCCGGCCTCCCTCGCGATGGCGGCGATGGCGGCGATGTCACTGACGAGGGTGGTGGGGTTGGAGGGGGTCTCGACGTGGATGACCTTCGTGTTGGGCCGCACTGCGGCCCGCACCGCGGCCGGGTCGGTGGTGTCCACCAGCGTCAGCTCGACCCCGAAGCGCTTCGAGAGGTGCTCCACGAGGAACCCGTGGATGCCGATGTAGCAGATCCGCGAGCTGATGAGGTGGTCGCCCGCGCTGAGGAGGGTGAAGAAGGCTCCCGAGATGGCGGCCACCCCGCTGGCCGACACGATGCAGTCCTCCCCGCCCTCCATCCCGGCGAGGCGCTCCTCGAGGTAGGTGGCGTTCGGATGCCGCGAGCGCGGGTAGTTGAAGGCGTGCGGGTCGTCCCAGTCGAACGACTCCGGCAGCGTCTCGGAGCTGTCGTTCAGCTCGAAGCTGTTGGACAGCACGATGGGGCGGCGGATCGCCTTGGTCTCCGCGTCGACCCCCTCGCCGCAGTGGATCGCGCGGGTGGCCGGTCCGAGTTTGAGAATCTCTTCAAAGGGCAGGTTCATGGCTTCGTTTCATCGGGTTCCCGGCCGGGGTGGTTCTGGTCGAAGGTGTCGTAGCGGGCCGGGTTTGCCACCACCTTCAGGGCGCTCACCGCGATCCCCAGACAGAGAAAGAGGGCGGGAAAACCGCCCAGGTTCGAGAGCATCCGGATCCCGTCCAGCTTGAACGAGGTCACCACGATCCAGCAGAACACCGCCATCAGGGACCCCCACGCAATCTTGACCCACATTTTCGACTCGGTATGCTCGGGCGAGATTCCGGTGGAGCTGATGTTGCTCATCGTGTCGGTGTTGCCGTCGGCGGTGGTCACGAAGGACAGGAAGGCCGTGACCAGCAGGAGCGGGATGAGGATCTTCCCGAGAGGTAGTTGGTCGAGAAACGCGTAGAGCACCTTGGAGGGATCATTACCGTCGAGCTGCGCGGCCAGCCCGACGTGCTCCTGCATTTCCATGTGCACCACACCACCGCAGATCACGGCCATCCAGATCCCCGTGAAAACCGACGGCAGCAGCACATTCAACAGGAGAAAGGCGCGCACCGAGTAGCCGTAGGCGATGCGCCCGAGGAAGACGCCCATGATCGGTGCCCAGGCGAAGAAGGCGGAGAAATACATCTGGGTCCACCCGTGCGGCCACGGGTCGTTGTGCGCGGCGCCCGTGTTCAGGACCTTCTGGAAATACTGGCCGAGGAACTGCCCGAGCCCCTCCACCGCGAAGTCGAGGATGAAGCGCGTCGGACCGGTGATCAGGACGAGGGCGAGGAAGCCGATCAGGAACCAGGTGTTGGCATCCGCGATCCAGCGGATCCCCTTCGTCACCCCGCTGATGGCGGCCAGCACGGCGGTCGTCATGATGGCGGCGATGATCAGTCCCAGCATGAGATTGGACGGCTTGCCGGGGATGTCGAGGAGGTGGTGGATACCGCCGCCCATGAGAAGGGCGGAGCCGGCAAGGGCTGCCGTCAGGCCGGCCACGAGGCAATAGAGGCAGACCGCATCGATGGCCTGCCCCCACTTCCCGTCGCCGTGCCGGCCCAGCAGGGGGGCCAGCGGTGCCCCAAGGCTGAAGGGGCGCCTCATATTGAAATACGCGAAGGCGAACATCAACCCGACCATCGACCCGAAGGCATAGGGCGTCAGGGTCCAGTGCAGATAGACGGTGGAGATCGCGAACTGCGCCGCTTCCGGCGAGTTCGGGGCGATCCCCTCCGGCGGGTGGCTCAGGTGCCAGGTCGGCTCGAACACCCCCCAGAAGAGGATCCCGGTCGCGATGTTGGTGGTCAGGACAACCGCGAACATCTGCCAGCCGGTCAGCAATTTTTTCGCGCCGGGCCCGCCGAGCACCGTCCGGCCGAACGAGGAGGCATAGACGACCCCGCAGAGCACGAGCATGCTGAGCGAGAGGAGCGAGACAAGCCACCCGAAGGTGCCCGCCACCCACGTGAACGCCCCCGTCAGGGTGTCGATGAACCGCTGCTCGTCGACGATCTGCAGCACCACGAAGGCCGCGCAGAGCAGAAAGGGCGGCAGGAACACAAGGGGCTTCAGCGTCTTCATGGGAGGTTCGGTTTTCGGCTCGACAGGGTTTCCGCGAAGCCGGAAGGGGAGATCAACGCGGGGCGGACGCGGACCCGCCGGGGGACAGGAGCCGGTCGATGCGCAGGAAGTCGCTCGAGAGCTTCGTCGCGCCAAACTCGACGAAGTCGGCCGCGATCTCGGCGTAGGCCGGCACGAACTTGAAGCCCGCCCCGCAGAGCGGGCCGCAGAGCGTCACCCGCTCGTCCCCCGGGTGCTGGTCGATGATCGGGACGTCGTCCACGGTGTGGTCGTAAAGGCAGGTCCGCAAGCCGACCAGCGGTCCGTTGGCCTCCGGGAAATACCTCCGGAGCCCCTTGCGGATGAGTTCCTCGTCGTGCGCGTTGGGAGCGCGGTCAAAGCAATCCGGATCGACCGGTTCCCCATACCAATGCAGCCCGATCTTGTATCCCGGGACGTCCGTCATCATGGGAAATCCGTAATAGATGCCGTCCTCGTCCTCGATGCACCAGCACGGCATCGACCCGGGTTCGTAGGCCGCCGCGTTCTCCAGCGGCCAGACCCACGCGAAGCTCATGCGCGTCACCGTGCAGGTGATCCCGAGGTCCTGGAGCAGCTTGCCGGTCCACGGCCCCGCGCAGAACACGATGCGGTCGGCCGAGTAGGTGGCGCGGTCGGTGCGCACCGTCACGCCATCCGGACCGGAACTCCAGTCGAGCACCTTCGTGTTCCCGAGGATGTGGGCACCCCGGGCCATGGCCAGGCGCACGTGGGTGGTGATGGCCACCTCCGGCCGCAGAAGCGCCCCGAGCGGGTCGTAGGCGCCCCAATAGGGCTCCGCGATATGGAACTGCGGAAACCGCGCCCGGACCTCCGCCGCGCTGAGGTCCTCGAAGTGCCCGAGGTTCTGCTTATACCCCGCAAAATCCCGGTGCGGGGCGAGGTCCAGAAAACCGGTCGTGACCATCAGGTCGGTCTGTCCGGATTCCTTGACGAGTTCGTGGTAAAGCTCGTAGGCCCGCGTGATGATCGGCTCATACTCGCTCCCGATGTATGGGGCGATCTTGGTCTGCCGGGAGTTCCCGTGCGATCCTCCCATGTTGTGCGGCACCGAAAACTGCTCGAGCCCGAGGACCCGCAGGCCGCGCTTGGCGAGGTGGTAGCAGGTCGCCGACCCCACCGCCCCCACCCCGACCACGATCACGTCATAGGAGTTCGTCATGATATTGGAAAATAGAAAGGACACCCCCCGCCCGGCCCGGGACGGGTGGGCGGGAGCACTTGGTCTCAGCCGGAGGGTTGCGGTTCCGAGCGCGGCGCGGCATGGCCTGAGACTTGGAACTCCTCCCCTCCCCGTCAATCTGAATGTGGAACGACCCGATGTTTGTTGAATGCGAATGAGCTGCCCGACACAGGAATTGTACGAGATCCCAACCTGACAGGGGCCGGAATATTCAGGAGCGGCTCATTTGGCCCGCCAAGAACGTTCAAGTTGGTCGGTTAAGGGTAGCGGTTAAGGGTAGCGGTTAAGGGTAGCGGTTTAGGGTTGCGGTTTAGGGTTGCGGTTTAGGGTTGCGGTTAAGCTCTCTTCGTCCCGGAGGGACAGCGTACGGTAGCCGGTGGTACCACCACCGGAATGTTGACCAGACATTCGATTGGCACCCCGGAGGGGCGCGGGAGCGGGCGGAACACAACGAGACCGGTGCAATCCGTCTGACACGATTTGCCGCGCCCCTCCGGGGTGCTCTTCCAGACGACGATAAGCCCCGGTGGTGGCACCACCGGCTACCAGTCCCTCCGGGACGGACCGAACCCTCCCCGGCTAGCTGCCTGACGATTTTTTCCGACACCCCCGCTCGTCGGCAACACCCTGCGGGAATTCCTTTTTCTGGGATTCGGTGAATGCCTGTGATTGATGGGGCGGATCAACACGTATCTGGACGCAGGGGGGCGGCTCCCCGTTCTTGCTTCCCATGAAATCCCACTGTTTTCCAATGACCGTCTCCCTGGCGACTCTTCTCCTCCTGGCCGCCATCGCGCCCGTCATCGCACAGAAGCCTGCGGGAGGTCCGGTCGAGGACCTGCGGGTGCACATCGATTTCGAGCGGAAGGGCTCCTTTTCCCTCGGCCCGACCGGGGCGAAGGGATGGATGCATGTGAGCAGGAATTTCATGACCACCGAGGCCCGCCAGATCCTCATCACGGAAGTCGCCGCGGGCAGCGCGGCGGAAGGCGTCCTGCAGACGGGCGACCTGGTCCTCGGAATCAACGGCGGGCATTTCGAGAGTGATGCCCGCAGAGCGCTCGGGAATGCGATCGACGAGGCGGAAACGGCTGCGAGCGGCGGCAGCCTGAAGCTGACCCGCTGGCGTGCCACCCCGGAGGCCACCCCGCGCAGCGGCACGGAGGAAGTGGTCGAGGTGAAACTGCGCGTCATGGGCAGCTACTCGGACACCGCCCCCTACGATTGTCCGAAGACCGCCAGGATCATGGAGGAAGCGCTGGCGGGCCTCGTCGAGCGGGACGACTGGGGGAGATTTGGCGACAAAGCGCTGGCGCTGCTGGCCACCGGCGAGCCAAAGCATGTGGCCCTGGTCCGCGACTACCTCCATGCGGTCCCCTGGGCGAAGCCCGACTTGAAGATCAGCCTGGAGGCGGGCGGACTTGTTTGCTGGGGATACGGATACTGCAACCTGGTCCTCACGGAGTACTACCTCGCCACCAAGGACGACTACGTGCTGCCCGCGATCCGCGAATACGCCGTGAAGACGGCGATGGGGCAGAGCAGTGCGGGGACCTGGGGGCATGGATTCGCGTGGACCGGCATCAACGACAAAAAGATCCACGGGCACCTCAACGGATACGGTGCCTTGAACCAGGCCGGGCTGCCGTGCTTCCTGTCGCTGATCCTCTCGAAAAAATGCGGCATCGACGACCCCGAGGTGGACGCGGCCATCGCCCGCTCAAGCGTCTTTTTCCGGACCTTCGCCGAGAAGGGTTCCATCGGCTACGGCTTCCACCGGCCGAGTCTGGAGATTCACGCCAACGGCAGCAACGGCATGTCCGGCAACGGCAAGAACGGCATCGCCGCGGTTGCCTTCCGCGTCCTCGGGGAGAAGGGGCCAACTCGATTTTTCGCGAGGTTGACGGCCTCGCTCGCCGACACCTGCGAGTACGGGCACAGCGGCAATTCCTACAGCTACTTCTGGGACCCGCTGGGTGCCCACTGCGCGGGGCCGGCCAACGTGGCGGCTTTCCTGAAGGAACTCCGCTGGTATTACGCCCTCACACGGCAGGCCGACGGGCAGTTCGTCAACCAGCCGCTCGGGGGCATCTACGGAGGCGGCTTCCTCAGTCCCACCGTGGCACAGGTCCTGATCGGCGCCCTGCCGCGCAAGGCGCTCTACATCACCGGCAAGGAAATGGACGAGTCGTTCTGGTCGGACCAGAAGGAGGTCGGGGAAACGATCGCGGCCGGTCGCTGGCGCCTGGCCGACACCGGTCCGATGAGCGCCGACGACCTCATCGGTGAACTAGGTTCCTGGTCGCCGATCGGGCGTGAATGGGTCGCCATGGCCCTCGCGAAAAAAGAGGGCGACCTCATCCCGCGGCTCACCGAACTGCTCAAGAGCCCCAGTCCGGAAGAGCGGGCCGGCGCGTGCGCGGCGCTCGGCTATCAGGGGGAAAAGGCCGCGCCCGCCGTCCCCGTCATCGCGGAAAAACTGCGGGACGAGGGGCCCGTGGCGATTTCCGCCAGCTACGCCCTGGCCCGGATCAACACGGCCGCCCGCGCGGCCCTGCCCGAGATGCTGGAGGCGGTCCTGGCCATCGAGGAGGAGGGCTTGATGCGCCCGGTGCAGCAGGCCCTGGCCTTCTCGATCGGCTATGCGCCGGGCCGGGTGGCTCCGCTTTACTTCGACGGACTCCTCCCGGAATTGTCCAAGCAGGGAAACCCGCTCGACGGGTTGGACCGGGCCCTTCTCTATCCCGCCATCGCGAAGCTTCTGCAGGACCCCTCCGGCCGGACCCGCGGGTGCGGGGCCTATGCCTTCACCCATTTCTCGCGGGAGGACCTGGCCGCCATGGCCCAGGAGGTGCACGACGCGATCACCGCGCCCGCCGTACACTACCTGATGTTCGACGACGAGGCGCGGCAATACGCGCTGAATCTCCTGCTCAAGCACCGCATCGCGGAGGGCGTGCCGCTCTGCCTCGAAACGATGGACCGCGACCGATGGGGCAGCGGGCCCCGGGTCGAGCACCGGCTGGCGACGCTCAAGGGATACGGTGGAGCGGCGAAGGCGGTGCTCCCGGAGTTGCGCGGGCTGCTTGACCAACTGAAAGGCGACCAGCACGCCTGGCTGGAAGACACGATCCGGGCCATCGAATCCGACGCGGAAGCCGCGCCCCTGGAGAGCCTCGAGGTGCTTGTGGACGAGCGACTCGCCCGTGACCTTGCCGCGGCGGGCGACGATGCAGAAAGGCTGCAGTCCTGCCGCGAGCTGATGAAACAACATCCCTCGGACACCTTTTACCAATCCGCGTGCCAGCGCCTGATCGGCTCGATCCAGGGAGCCGGCAAGTGACCCGCGATCCCGCGAACATTCCGCCGACCGGATGCCGGTGTCCTGTTCGGGATCCTGAAACCTAGCCCACCCTCTCAGGGTGCCGGTGGCCCGCCGCGTTGTTGGAGCAGGGCGCGGGCCGTGCGGAGATTGTTGGCCGCATTCTCATTGCCGGGATTCAACCGGACCGCATTTTCGAAACAGGTCACCGCCTCGGCCAGCTGCCCCTGGTCGCCCAGCAGGGCACCCATTTCATTGTAGGCCTCGGCTTCGCCGGGATTCAGGCGCACCGTCTCCCGGTAGTGTTGCAAGGCCTCCCCGATGCGCCGCATCGACCGGAGCGAGCGGGCCAGGGTGAGCTGGGCGTCGGCAAGATCCGGCTTGATGCGCAGGGCCTCCCCGCAGTGGTGCACGGCCTCCTCGAAGCGTCCCTGCTGCAACAGCGCGACGGCCCAGTTGAGATGGCCCTCCGCGAAGTTCGGGTCCAGCCGCAAGGCCTCCTGGAATTGCACGGCCGCCTCTTCGGAGCGTCCCATGCGCTGCAGGGAGACGGCCAGGTTGCCCCGGACCTTGGCGAAGTCCGGCATGATCTCGAGCAGATCGGTGAACTGCGAGGCAGCGCTGGCGGGATCCCCGGCTTGCAGGAGGTCGGCACCCAGTTGCAGCCGCAAAGCCACGGCGCGCTCGGCCGCGATCTTTTCGATCCGCGGGTGCGGGATTGGCAGGCCGGGGATGGGGGCCGACCGGGCAAGGCGCTCGCGACCGCTGCCCTCGGGCGTGCCGACATCCCCCAGAAGCGTGGCGACGGACACCGGGCCCTTGTAAATCACGGCGAGGCGGCCCTTCGGGTCGAGGAGAAAGCTGGCGGGCAGCGGCAGGGACTGGTGAAGCGGGAACTGCAAGTCGGCCAGACCCTGGAAGGTCTCCGCCACCAAGGGCGTGGCCCTGCCGACCGTGAACGGAAACTTGCGGCCGGAGACCAGATCCGCGGCCGCCGCCGCCGCATCGGCAGAGTCCGGAGTCAGTCCGTCGACCGATAAGGCCAGGACCTCGAGGCCCTTGGCCCGGAGTTCGCCATGGTGCCGTGAAAATTCGTCCAGTTCCACCAGGCAGGGCGCGCACCAGCTGGCCCAGAGGTTCACCAGCAGCCAGCTTCCCTTTCCGGCAGGCAGGGGGCGTGGCTGGCCGTCGAATCCGACATAGTCGCACGCAGGCACGCTCAACCACTCCACCATCGGAATCCGCGCCACCTCGGAGGGGTCCGGAACTTCCTGCACCGCTGGTGCGAGCCGGGTTTCCCGCGCGGGAAGGGTCAGGTCCTTCCCGGCACCCGACCCCTGCACAAGCCGGTAACGGCGGTCCACCCCGAGACCGGTGAACTCCTCCGCCTCCCCGCCCGGCCAGTGGACGACCACCTTCTCGATGCCCTCCGCCGCGCCCAGCCCGAAGTGCAACCACTTGCTGGATTGCGACAGGAATCCCTCCCCGGCCCGCAGGGTCTTGATCGTCTTCGGACGATCCGCCGCCGCCGGGTTCCCAGTGATCACCTCCACCCGCGCCCCAATGGCATCCCGGTTCGTCTTCCCGCCCTTGCCCTGCAACTGGAGGGCCAAAACATGATTCCCCCCGGGAGAATCGTTGCGCATCAGCCGCAGCCGCGGCGCGTTGCGATTCGAGATCCAAAGATCCAGATCCCCGTCCTGATCCCAGTCCACCAGAGCCACGGCCCGGCCGTCATCCGGGAAATCCAGGCCGCTGCAGGCCGAGACGTTGGCAAAGCGGAGCCCGCCCGCCGGTCCCGCTCCGGTATTGAGGAAACAGCGGTTTCGCTCGTGACCGCTGAAGGCGCGCCCCTCGGCCATCATCCGCGCCAACTCGCCACCGGCCCGCCTCGCCTCGGCGGTGGACGCCGATTGATTGTCTGCCTTTGATTGCGACACGACCTGCCGCCACCAGAAACTTCACAAGTCGCCGGTGTCATCGGCCGTGATGAAGCCATTGGCCACCACGATGTCCTCCCATCCATCGTTATTGACATCGACGAAGGGCGAGCTCCAGGCCCATCGGCCGACTTCCACCGCAGCCGGGGCGCTCTGGTCGTCAAAGACCCCGGTGTGCAGGTTCTTCAGCAGCGTGCTGCCGCGGGCCAACCGCTGGAAGCGCTCGCGAATCTCCGGCCGGAGCCCCGGCTTGAACTTGTCCTGGAACATGACGCGGTTGCCGGCCGAGGACCACATGTTGCCCACGTAGGCGTCCATCCAGCCGTCGCGGTTGTAGTCGCCCCAGGAAATGGACATCCCGCCTGCCGCGCTTTCAACGCGGGCCGCCTCGGAAATGTCCACGAACCGACGTCCGCCCGTCTCGTTGCCGTCGGCGCCGGCCGGGTCGTTGCGGTAGAGGTTGTCGCGCCCGTAGTCGTTGGCGACGTACAGGTCCGGGTCGCCGTCGTTGTCGAAGTCGTCCCAGGAAGCGGCGAAACTCCAGCGGCGATTATTCACATCGAGCCCCGTTTGATGCGTGACGTCCGTGAATCGCCACGTTCCGTCGTCCGAAATCTCGTTGCGAAACAGGCTGTTCGCGCCGGCCTGGTTGGCATCGTGCAGCAGGTTGCCTGTCGCGCCACCGGGCAGGCCGCTGGGATCGGCGCGGTCCAGTTCCTTGTTCGCGGTGTAAACGCACACATAGAGGTCCGAGCGGCCATCCGCATCGTAGTCCACCGCGCTCAGGGACATGGTGTCGTCCCCGGTATCAAGGACCTCACGGATCAGGAATTGTCCCTCGCCGTTGTTTTCCGCAAGGACCACTCCGCCCAGGACCGCCACGACGAGGTCCTGGTCGGCGTCATTGTCGAGATCGACCAGGAGCGCCCCGCGCGAAGACTCGAGCCAGTTCACTCCCCACGCCTCGGACTGCTCGCGGGCCGTGCCGTCGCGGTCCTGCAGGAAGAGTCGGTTCGGCAGTCCGGCTTCCTGGCAGACGTAGAGGTCGTCCAACCCGTCGCCATTCACGTCACCCACCGCCAGACCGGGGGTTCCGAGCAGGGCAAAGTAACGCGTTTCCTGGGTTCGCTCGAACCAATGGTTCATGCCCTGCAAAAACTGCTCCGCATAGCCGGCATTCCCGCCCAGGACGGACCCGGTGCAGTCGGCGAACTGGACCCCGCCGCTCTGCCGGCTCACCGATTGCTCGAATTCATCGACGTGAATCGAACGCATCCGCGGTGCCTTCCCCGCCGCAGACGGAGCCCAACGCACCGTCCACGTCGCATGCTGTTCGATGATGCCCGTCGGGGTGCGCCCCGAGATGGCAATGTATTGCCGGGTGGACACTTCGCCCGGCGCGGGAATGACGCGGAACACCTTGATCTCGAATCGCCGCTCCGTCGCACCGGTAAAGCGTGTGGCAACGGCCCGCAGTGCCCCGGCCAATCCTTCCGCGCCACGCAAGGGCAGCTCAACTTCCGGGGACACCTCCTCGTCGGGCCCGCCGCCGGACTGCCGGGCACCGCCGGCGGAAGGAAGCCGCTCGACCGTGAAGGACCGATCCTCGAAGGCGGTGACCAACCCGCCGGGCTGCAGCGCGCCGCAGGAGAAATCGGGGGCGATCAGGTCCGCCACGTGTTGGCCTCCGGTGACCTCCGGGTTGGTCAGCAATTGCCCGAGGGCCTTGAGCTGCTTCCCGGCCTCAACCTGAAACACCTCCGTATCCCAACCATCCCGGGCCGGATCATCAATCTGGTCCCAAGAGGGCTCCGCTCCGGACGGGAGCCGGGCGGTCAACGGGGCGGAAGCGGCCGCTCCGACGGCGGGCAGGCCGGGAGCGGAAGAGGCGGAGCGCCGAACCGCGAACTGGCCCGCCGCAAGGATCGCCACAATCACCAAGGTCGCCACGATCCATCGCGGGCACCTTCCAACCGGTGCGTCAGTCGGCGTGGGCGGTCGGTTCCGGTGGCGTTGGGATGGCGGAGTCATTCTTCCTGAGGAGTGCGTTGACCGTCCCATCGTTGGATGGCCCGGGGCGCGGCGACGCTCTGCCGTCGGCCGCTCCCCTCCAGACGATTGTCCCGATTCAACTTGGCGCGCACCCTACCACACCCGATGACCCGATCAAGCCCCCGCGCGCGCCGTCAGGAGAGACGTGGTGTCAGACAGGAGAGACGTGGTGTCAGACAAAATCGTCAAGCAGCCTTGGCCGTTGACTTGGATGGCGGAGGAACTTGGCCAGGTAGCAGGGGAAGGTTGGGTTGGTCCGTCCCGGAGGGACTTGGTACGGTAGCCGGTGGTAGCACCACCGGGTCTCATCGTCGTCTGGAAGAGCACCCCGGAGGGGCGCGGTAGATCGTGGCAGACGGATTAGACCGATCTCGTTGTGTTCCGCCCGCTCCCGCGCCCCTCCGGGGTGCCCATCAAAGGACCGGCCAAAGTTCCGGTGGTGCTA
>JAQCFL010000419.1 GCA_027619375.1 Verrucomicrobiota bacterium
AAGGGGGGAGGGTGGGTGGTCGGGCGTCGGCCCTCCGAGGATGGCGGTCGGGACGGGCGCGGCACGGACGGGGGGTATTCTGCCGCGTTGCGCCAGGGGGAGGGCCTGCGACCGGGACGGTCACGCCACGGGGGGAGGGTATGCTGCCGCGTTGCGACAGGGGGACGACGCAGGCGTCGGAGGTCCTTGTGGGGGAGGGCCTGCGACCGGGACGGTCACGCCACTTTACTCGGGTTTGGCTTCGAGGGCGAAGTTGAGGACGACTTCGGGGCGGATGAGGTCGTCGGTTTTGCCGGGGTATTGGATGTTGAAGTCGAAGCGGTTGATGTCGAACACGGCGTTGATTTTCACGAGGTCGCCTTCTTGGCTGACGGTGGCGGGGAAGGTGATGCTCTTGGTGACGCCGTGTAAATCGAGGTTGCCGGTGACGTTGTAGGTGGAGCCGGTGGATTCGATGGAGGTGACGGCGAAGGTGGTGGTGGGGAATTTTTCGACGTCGAAGAAGTCGGCGCTCTTGAGGTGGGTGGTGAGTTTGTCGGCGTCGGCCCAGGTGGAGTTCATGTCGATGACGACCTGGTGGTCATTGCCGACCGGTTTGCCGTCCTGGAGGGTAAAGTGGCCGGTGAAGGTCCTGAAGCCGCCGGTGTGGGAGCCGGTGACCTTTGAGCCGATGAAGCCGATGGTGGAACTATTGGTGAAGACATACTTGGTGGAGTTGGCCGGGGCCTCTGCGGTTTCCTTGGCGACGGGATCGGCGACCTCGGCATCGGTGGTGCGATCGGCGGGGTTGTCGCAGGAGAGGAGGGCGAGGGTGGTGAGCGTGGCGAGGGGGGCGAGGAGATGGGAAGGCTTCATGTGGGAGGCAATGTTAGTCATGCTGAGGGGGGCGCAAGGGGAAAGTGCGTGGGAGAGGGGGCGGGTTTATGGGAGGATCCGGCTTCGGGAGGAGGGCGCGAGGTTCGTGGAAGGGCAGCGGTCGGAAGGGGTGGAAGACCAGCGCGGGAGGCAAAAAGCCCCAAAAAACAGGGGGTTTTGGGGGAGATGAACCAGTCGGTTCTTTACTTCCACGCAGTTTCATTTGATCCCCCCTCCCGCAACACGGCCTGAACCATGCTGACCATCAAAAAACTCACCAAGACGATCGGGGGGCGGACCCTTTTTGAAGATGCGGATTTCAGCGTGAACTGGGGAGAGCGGGTGGCCTTGGTGGGGCCGAACGGCGCGGGGAAGTCGACGCTGTTGAAGATCATCATCGGGCAGGATGAGGCGGACCGCGGGAAGGTGGATCTGGATGAGTATGGGCAGGTGGGGTATCTGGCGCAGGAGTCGGGGGACCCGGCGGACGACACGATTTTGCAGATTGCGATGGGGATCACCGCTCCCTTGCGGAAGGCGATGAAGGTGATGCGGGAGTGTGAGGCGGCGGGGACGACGGACGCACCGGAGTTTGCTGCGGCGCAGGACAAGTTTGAGGAGCTGAACGGGTATCAGCTGGAGCCGAAGGCGAAAAAGATTTTGGGGGGGCTTGGTTACAAGCAGGATGAGTTTGATCGCCCGGCGCGGGAGTTCTCGGGTGGTTGGGTGATGCGGGCGCACCTGGCGCAGTTGTTGGTAAAGGAGCCGGATTTGTTGATTCTGGACGAGCCGACGAACCACCTCGATCTGGTGTCGCTGTTGTGGTTTCAGAAGTATCTGCAGAACTATTCGGGAGCGTTGCTGATGATCTCGCACGACCGGACCTTCATGGACGGGGTGGTGGAGAAGGTCTATGAGATCGATGAGTGCACCTTTGTTCCCTACAAGGGCAACTATTCGGATTTCCTACGGTTGAAGGACGAGCGTTACGAGCAGCAGATGCAGACGTATCGGAATCAGCGGAAGGAGATCGAGCGGGTGCAGGAGTTCATCAACAAGTTTCGTTCGGTGGCCTCGAAGGCCTCGCAGGTGCAGAGTCGGGTGAAGCAGTTGGAGAAGATCGAGCGGGTGCCGAAGCCGCGGAAGCCGCGCAAGCTGTTCAACTTTCATTTTCCGCAGCCGCCGCGCAGCACGCAGCGGGTGTTGTTTTTGGAGGGGATTTCGAAGTCCTTCGGGGAGAAGCATCTTTACTCGAACCTGGATGTTCTCGTGGAGCGGGGGGATCGGATCGTGCTGGTGGGTCCGAACGGATCGGGGAAATCGACCCTGTTGAAGATGATGGCCGGATTGGAGCCGCCGGATGCGGGGAAGGTGACGGCGGGGACGACGACGAAGCTTGGATATTTTTCGCAGCATCGGAGCACGACCTTGAACGAGCACAACACCGTATTGGAAGAAGTGGTGGATGCCGGGGGGGGGATGTCGGAGAACGAGGCGCGGAGTATTCTGGGGTCGTTTTTGTTCAAGAAGGACGACGTGAGCAAGAAGGTGGGGGTGTTGTCGGGAGGGGAGAAGAGTCGCCTGAGTCTGGTGAAATTTTTGGTGGATCCGCCGAACCTGTTGCTGATGGACGAGCCGACCACGCACCTGGATTTGACCTCGATTGAGGCGTTGCTTTCGGCCTTGAAGCAGTATGAGGGGACCTTGGTGTTTATCTCGCACGACGTGCACTTCATTCGGTCGCTGGCGGAGCACACGTGGCATGTGGCGGACGGGAAGGTGATGAAGTATTCGGGCGGGTATGATTATTACCTGCAGAAGTCGGGGTTCTATGGGGACGACTTCTTTAGTATTTGAGGTTATTGAGGGCGGTGGTGGTTTGGGCGAGGGCCTGGCCGATGGATTTGAGGCTGGTGGCGTGGCGGGAGGAGGGGAAATCGGGGGAGCTGAAGACGTGGTGGGCGCTGGCCACGGCGTGGGACTGGGGGAGGACGAGGATGCCGAGGTTTTGGAGGAGGAGTTTGGCGTGGGGGAGTCCGCGGACGCCGCCGAGGCCGCCGGGGGAGGCGCTGATGACGGCGGCGGTTTTGTTGGCGAAGGGGGCGGGGCTGTCTTCG
>JAQCFL010000045.1 GCA_027619375.1 Verrucomicrobiota bacterium
ATACGCCCCCGCTCCCCCTCCTCAATCACCAAATCCCCCGCCCCGGAGCGCTATCGATTGAAAGGGGCCTGTCCCTTGCGGGAACGGCCAGAGGCCCTGTCCCCAACGACAATGCAGCCGTGGCGGCCGGCGGCAATAATCCCATGCCCCGCCTGTCGCGGGTTTTTAGGCAGGAATCACTTCCTTGTTGACGGTAGGACCAAGAGTCTTTTCGGCCATCTCCAGGTCAAAACGTAGTTGGAGCCGGAGGAAGTAGCCCGGGGTGATTCCGAAATAGCGACTGAACCGTAGGTCGTTCTCCGGAGTAATGCGCCGACGGCCGAGTTTCATCTCGGTGAGATGAGGAGTGGGAATGCCGGTGGCCTTGGATACAGCGACCTGGGACTCGGCAATGTCCTCGAGGGTTTCGCGGAGAAGTTCGGCGAAGTAGTTGGGAATGGATTTCTCAACCGCGAAACTCCGACCCGGGGCGGGCCTGGACTTCCAACCGGAGGGAGAGAGGGCCGTCGCTTTGAAGGCCCCGCCCGAGGACGCCTTCTTGGTGGGAGTCTTGAGAGCGGCCTTCTTTTTGGCGGTTTTCTTTTTTGCAGTCATTGGTCTGTGTATCTGGTCGTTTAGTGATAGTCGGTGATTTCGACATCGTATGCGTCGCCATCCTGCCATTGGAAGATGATGCGCCACTGCTCATTGATTCGGATGGAATGGTAGGCCTTGCGCTTTCCTGAGAGTTTTTTGAGGCGATTGGAAGGTGGGATGCTTAGCTGGTTTATGTCATGAGCTTCGTCGATCCAGACGAGTCGGACCCGGGCCATTTTGCAGATGTCGAGGGAGAGCTTTTTAGGCTTCCCTTCGTCGTTGTAGACCTGCTGGGTGTCGGCGCTTCCGAAGCTCTTGATCACGAAGGAACATTATCATATTTGATAATCAAGTCAACTCTGAATTATCACTTTTAATAACTTCACCTAAAGACCTATTTTCCGCGGCTTTGCTCCCACCAATCGCGTGAACTCCTTGTCGATCAGAACTTGGGCAATCGCCTTGATTGCTGATCGGGGAATGCGGCACGGGACAGGCAATTTATAGCGCTTAAACCACTCTTTCACGCCATCCGTTCCGTGCCCGCAGCCAACCGGAATCGTTACTTTACCGAACGTATTCTGGAGCCCGGAGCGCAAGGCTCTACCTCCTTGCGTGAGTCAAACCGCCGGTCTGCGGGAGCTCCCCGCCACATTTTCTCGAACACATTTCGCCCCCGGGTCACCAAGGCCTTGTATGTGCAGGCACACCTTCCGTCTTTGCCTCTCCATCCTGTTCGCCGTTGGCGGAATCTGGTTCTGCTTGTTCCCGTTCCTCACCGCCCTCTATTTCATCCTCTTCGACACCGGCCTCCAGGGCGACGGCCCGTCGCGCTACGCAATCCGGCTCCACCAATAACCTGACACCACGAATGCGGAAAAGGGAAAGCTGAACTCTGAGCAGCGTGCTTGGCCAGCAGCCGGGGACGCCCACGCCGGACAATTTTCCTGATTTCATTGCCGCCTTCGGAACGAATACCGTTTAAAACGGGCGAAGCCCCCATGAAAACCATTTCGCACACCCTTACTATTGCCCTGCTACTCTTGCTAGCCCACCCGGCCGGAGCGGCCACCGACCTGCAGGACCTCCTCCCCATGCAAGAGGGCTACACCGTCGTGACCTGTTCGGCCGGGCTCAATGAGGCCGACGATGGATTTGCCCTCGAGAACCCGGTCGTCGCCATCTTCAACACGAATTCCCTGGCCCTGGCCGGAGTGATGATCGGAGAACCGAGCAGCACCTCCACCTGGGAATGCTTTCACAACGAAGAAACCTTCCAGGACGTCCCGTCCATCGACGAAGTCTGATCCGGCACCAACCTCGGCGAGGTCTTCGGGGTGACTCTCGATGACCAATCGCCGCCCAGCATCTGCGCCTCCGCATCGACCGCCTACGTGAAGCCCGCTTTCCTTTACCCAGTCTGGCCCGCCGGCGAAAGCGCGGGGAGCGTCTATCGACTGGATGGCTCCACCGGCGTGATCACCAGTTGTGTGCAGCTCCCGTCATCGAGCAACGCCTCCCTCGGAAACCTCCTCCCGACCGGATGGAGCAACGTCCTCCCCGAATTCGAGGGAACCGATCCCCCCATCAACCTGACCGTCGATCTCGCCCCGGGCGACACCCGGCAGTTCTTCCGCGTGGTAGAAATCGAAGCGGCAGCGCCTTAGGAGCGGATGCGGAAGGGGACGGGATGCCCGCTCTTGGAAATCGAAAAAGCCCCCGGCCACCGCAAAGCCTTTCCTCCAGCCGGTAGCCCCGGTCCAGACACCCGCTAAACTCAGCCTCCAATGGCATCCATTGCCCAGTTTCCGGCACCCTCCAGACCGCTCGGTCCGAAAAACCACTGGTGATTTCCCCACCCCTTGGCAAGGTTGGACACCATGCTCCGCTCCCCCTCCGGTCTGGCCGCCTGCGTCGTCCTCCTCTCCCTCTCCTGCCCGGCGACCGCCGCCCTCCAGCCCTATGCCCTCACCATGAACCACGGGCAAAAGGCGCGCATCGATCTCCTCGCCACCGCCACCGGCGAGGTCGTCCCTGCCACCCTCGCCATCGAAGAACCCCCGCTTTCCGGCGGCGCAGCCATCCAGGCCGACGGCACCATCCTCTACACCCACACCACCGGCACCCCGGCCAGCGACAGTTTCGTGGCCAAGGTCGCCGACAGCGGAGGCCAGTTCACCTCCGCGACGGTGAGCATCACCTTCGACAGCGACCTCCGCTTCGCCAACAACCACCTCAACGTCCCCGCCGCCCCACCAGCCACCACCTACGCTATTGAAGATGCCTTCGGCACGCTGTCCTTCACCGATCCGGTCTGTCTGGCCTCCCCTCCCGGCGACACCCAGCGACTCTTCGTCTGCCAACAGGGTGGCCTGCTCAGAGTCATCCCCGATGTCACCGCCACCACGCCCACCGCCTCCACCTTCCTCAACCTCTCCGGCATCCGCAACGTCAACACCAACTCCGAAAGCGGCCTCCTCGGTCTCGCCTTCCATCCCGACTACGTCACCAACCGCTACTTCTATGTCTTCTACTCGGTCAACGACGGCGGCCTCCACCAACGCGTCTCCCGCTTCACCACCCAGGCCGGCAATCCAAACCTCGCCGACACCTCCAGCGAACTCATCCTCATCAATCAACTCGACCAGGCCGGTAACCACAACGGCGGCGACCTCCACTTCGGCCCCGACGGCTACCTCTACATTTCCGTCGGCGACGAGGGCAACGCCGACGACTTCTTTGAGAACAGCCAACTCATCAACAAGGACCTCTTCTCCGGCATCCTCCGCATCGACGTGGACAAGAAGCCCGGCAATGTCGCCCCCACCGCCCACGCTTCCATTCCCACCGATTCCGGCGTGGCCCGCTTTTCCATCCCCGTCGACAACCCCTTCGTTCTCCCCGCCCAGGGAGGCACCTGGGACGGCACCTACAACGGCAGCACCGTCACCGGCACGGTCCGCAGCGAATTTTACGCCACCGGCCTCCGCAATCCCTGGCGCTTCTCCTTCGACCCCCTCACCGGTCAACTGTGGTGTGGGGATGTCGGCCAGAATGCCCGGGAGGAGATCGATCTCATCGTCAAAGGCGGCAACTACGGCTGGGTGTTTCGCGAAGCCCTCCTCACCGGCCCCCGCACCACCAACCCCACCATGCCGGCCAACTTCGACGCCCTCTACCACGTCGAACCCGTCTATAACTACAACCGCGACAACGACAACTTCGGCGGCACTTCCGTGACCGGCGGCCTGATCTACCGCGGCACCCGCATCGCGGCCCTCTATGGCAAGTATGTCTTCGCCGACTACAACAGCGGAAACATCTGGTGCATGGACACCGACACCTATCAGGTCGATCGCATCGCCGGCAAAGGCGGCATCACCTCCTTCGGCACCGACCCATCAAACCAGGACATCCTCCTCGCCGACCGCAACAACGACCGCATCCGCCGCCTCGTCGCCAACACTCCGACCAACAACTTCCCCACCACCCTCTCCGCCACCGGACTCTTCGCCGACCTCAGCGACCTCTCCCCCTCCCCCGGCCTCATTCCCTACGAGGCCAACCTCCCCTTCTGGAGCGACCACGCCATCAAGCAACGCTGGTTCATCGTCCCCGACGGCAGCAGCCAGTTCACCTGGTCCCAGGACGATCCATGGGGCCTCCCGACCGGCACGATCTGGGTGAAACACTTCGACCTCGAACTCGAACGCGGCAATCCCGCAACCACAAAGCGCCTCGAAACCCGCCTCCTCGTCAAGAATGCCGGCGGTGCCTACGGCGTGAGCTACCGCTGGAACGAAGCGCAGACCGAAGCCACCCTCGTCGCCGACGAAGGGGACGACTTCGTTATCAACATCGACGACGGCGGCTCCATGATCCCTCAGACCTGGCACATCCCCAGCCGCGCCGAGTGCCTCATCTGCCACACCCCCCAAGCCGGCCACGCTCTTTCCTTCAACACGCGCCAGTTCAACAAACCCGGCGACCTCCTCGGCTTCACCGGAAACCAACTCAGCACCCTCCACGCGCACGGCTTCCTCTCCAGCGACCCAGGCTCCCCCAACTTCCTCCCCCGCCACCTCGCCCCCGACGATAGCGACTACTCCCTCGAAGCCCGCGTCCGCTCCTACCTCGCCGTGAACTGCGCCTATTGCCACCGGGACGGCGGCACTGCCGGCGCCTCCACCTGGGACGGACGCCCAGAACTCACCCTCGAAGACACCGGCCTCCTCCTCGGCGAGGCGGTCAACAACGGCGGCGACCCCGCCTACAAACTCGTCGTCCCCGGGGACGCCGCGCACTCCATCGTCCCCAACCGCGTCGCCGTCACCAACGGCTTCACCCGCATGCCCCCCATCGCCAGCAACGAACTCGACCAGGTCGCCATCACTCTCCTCACCGATTGGATCGGCAACAAACTTCCCGCACGACAGACCTACGCCCAATGGCGTCTCGCCCGGTTCGGATCGGACAGCAGCCCCCAAGGCGAGCCGGGCATCGATGCCGATCTCGACGGCTTCACCAACGAGGACGAATTCCTCCACGGCACCCTCCCCCTCAACCCCGGCAGCTTCCCGGCCATCGCGATTGCCTCCGCCGCCAGCACAACCCTCTTTTTCACCCTCCCCGAAAACCGCTCCTTCCGCGTGATGTCCTCCACCGACCTCTCCGGTTGGACCCCCTGGGATGTCCCCGGCAACAACGGACTGCCCGTCCCTGGCGGATTGCTCGAGTTCGTCGGCCCCCTCGACAGTCCGGCCCGCTACTTCTCCCTCGAAATCTCGGAGAACTGACCGCACCCCTCCGCGCGAAGGAGGGGTCTTTTCAGGATGGGTGTTGTCGGCACGAAGCCAGAACGTGCTGCCATGGGGCCGCTCCGGATTGTTGGTCGCCATCGAGTCGGTCGCGGCGAAGACCTTGACCGAGGCGCCGGGCCCCGAATTCACGCCCGCCAGTTCGATGCGGGAGGGGGTTCTCCACTAGAACACCAGCGATGTTTCCAGCACCACCGGGTTGCCGATCACGCTGAGGGTGCTCTCGCCCCATGCCGGTCCCATCCGCGTGCCGACGCTTCCCGCGATGGTCACCACGCCGGTTCCATTTTCTCAATGAGCGCCGGGTCCACGCTGATTCCCGGATGCTCGATGTCAGGCACGCCATGAAAGGTAAAGATGGGGATCCGGCCCCGGGTCGCCCGCTGCGCCGCGCTGGTGAACGTCTCCTGCGGCGTGTTGGCGACCATCGTGAATGACGGGGTCTCGAACGGGTTCTCCAGGGTCGGCCGGTAGGGCCGGTCGTTGCGTCCGCCGCTCCGGGCAAACAGATAACCCCGCTCGACCAACAACATCGAGAAGGCCCTGCTGGTGCTGTAGATCGGCCAGCAAAACGTGGTGGGCCTGGCGATTTGATTCGCGAGGCAGAGTTCCTCGATCTTGATCGCGTCCGGAAGGCTGCCATCGTCGAAGGTCAGTCCCACGAGTTTCTCGGGGATTGGCTTGAGCACGACGCCCAACGGGTCGGGATCCGGCGACGGTTGTTCCAAGGCGCTCGAATGCAGCGTGATCGCGAACCGGAGAAGGGATGGAGCGACGGTGTTTTTCATACGGGGGATTCAATCGACGGGGTTCTCAAGCGGCACCTCACAGAAGGTGAGCGCGGCGATGCCGTTCTTCCCGTAAATAAGGTTCCCCTGATCCCATTTGGATTTGCCGATCAGGTAGGTAATGGTTTTGGCCGTGGACGCCTCGGAGAGTTGAAGCTTGATCACCTTGCCGGACACACTGCCCGAAGCCACTTTCCCCGCCACGCCATCGAGAAACAACAACTCCTCGGTCCCATCGTGCCAAGCCATGTCCTGGCCGAATTCCAGGGCGATCTCGTTCCGGGCGGGACTGGTGAAGCCGGCCTTTTTCAAGTCAGGCGCAGTGATCGCGACGGACCGAGTCACCCCGTAGTGGTCTTGTTGAACCAAGGGAGCCATCAACACCGCGAACTGCTCGTAACCCGCCGGTTCGTAGTGGCAACTCGAACCCGGCACGATGCCAAGAGTGCTCATGATGCGCATGTTGGAATAGAGGCGGGGCAAAGTCCGCTGCACCTCCCGCAGCATGTCGTTGGCCGAGGGATCCGTGCAGGCATTCGGCCAGATCTGGTAGATGTAATAGTTCAGGAGGTTGGGATAATCCTGTTTCCACGCGGCGGACAGATCCACAAAGTACTGTTGATAGGATTTATAGTTGAAGTCTCCGGTCGGCCCCAGGGTTCCTTGATCGGCTTCCCCCTGATGCCAAAGGACAACACGCAGGCCGTGGGTGAGACCGGCCTGTTGCACCCGCCACAACAGCCGGCCGTAGATCGTGGTCAGGTCGGCGGGATCGGCCGGGTTCGGCAGGTGTTCGCTGATCATGGTTCCTCCGACCGCTCCGTTGATCAGGCAGATGGGCATCTTGTGGTCTTGGACCAGGCCCTTGGCCAGATCGAAGCCCCAGTAACCCACCACCAGGAAATTCCCGGGTGCCCGGCGGATCGCGTTGCCCCACCGGACTCGTTTCGGATCACTGCCCATGCTGCCAAAGGTGCGGATCCATTCGCTGGTTTCGGGAAAATCCCCCTTGCCCCACGACGTGGCCACCGCGTTGGATTGCCCTTCGATCAGATAGGCGTCGCCGCAGACCAGGTTGTTCACGGTGCGCAGGACCGTTTCGGTGCTTCCACTCTTTGAACCGAACTCCACCTTGTACTTGATGAGTCCCGGCTTGAGCTTGACCGTGAATGCGTAAGTTTTGTCCGCACCTGTTTGTTGACGTTCGGTCTTGATGAGTTTGTCATCCGCATAGACGTTGAGAAACACAGACTCTGCGGCTTCTTCCAACGTGCCGTTGTAATAAAGCGTCCCTTCATTCTTGTCGTCGCGGGCATAGAACTGGTTGTCCTCGGGTTGCTCGTCTTTGGCGGGTATCCGTGCCACCCACGGGTCACTCACGGGCTCGGTGACCGCGATGGTCGCCGTGTGGGTGATGGGCTTTCCACCGTTGGACACGCTCACCGTCACGGTCAGGTTGCCGCTGTTCTGCGCCCGCTTGAGGATGAGTTTCCCCGGCGCGACCTCCTTGATCACGGCGATGTCCGACACACGCCAATCCATCTTCAAGTCCCCCGCCCCTCCTGCCTGCATCGCGGCCAGATTGACAATCTGTGGCACGATCTCGATCATAATGCGGCCATCCCAGGTGGCCGGTGCCGGCAAGCTGAATACCGGGTCTTCAATGTCTTCCTTGATCGTGATGGGAATGTCCTGGGTCTTCACCTCATCCCGGCAAACGGCTTTGAGGCGGAGCGTCGCCGTGGAGTCGCCCGTCACGCGCCCGGCATCGAAAGTGAACGCAAACCGGTCCACCGCCACGAGCGTTTCCTGTTTTTCCCGGATGAGGGACCAATACAACTTTTGCGCGCCAGGCGCCTGCGCGGTGAAAGTGGCGCTCTTCCCCTCGGACACCGTCGCCGCCGCAGGCAGCACGCCGAACGCCTTGTCGGTCCTGTCGGCCCCCAACGAAACCAACGGCCCGACCAGCGTCTGCAGTGGCTTCTGGTTCTCATACTCCAGCCGCACCCAGTCCGCCGATCGCGTCACTTTGGAGATCCGCACCTCGTCGAGGTCGCCGACGAAATCATAGTTGTTGTACCAACCGCCCAGCGACACCCGTGCCGGAGTCCTGATCTTAAGCAGCGGCTTGGCCGCGCCGTCCAGCTTGCCATTGATGTAGAGCTTGCCATCTCCACTGCTGTAGGTGTGCATGACATGGATCCACTCGCCCAGCGGCAGCGTGCTTTCGCCTTCCACGTTGGAAAAGGCGCTGTCGATGCGAACGTGCGGCGGACTGCGCAACTTCATCCGCACCTTGCTCCCGTTCCCGCCTTCCACGCCCCAGCCGATGATGGTCGAGTTCGGCAGTTCCGCACGGAACCACGCCCCGGTGCTGTGCGCACTGTCCGCCGACGGATAATTCGCAATCTTGTCCCCACAGAAAATGCCTTGTTTTCCTGCAAAATGACGACCAGGCCCGATCATGCCCGCAGCGGCGGTGGTGCCCACGTCCTCGGACTCCAACGTGCCGACCTCATCCTTCACCGGCCCGGTCATGTGCCAAACGCTCAGATAGCCGTTGGATTCATTGAACACCGCGGCCCCGTCCGATTCACCCGCCGCGTCGGGCTTGCCCCAATACATGCGGATCTCCTGGCGGGCGTTGCCCTTGATGACCGGGATGCGCACCCAGATGCTGGCGGACCCTTTCGCCGCATTCCATTCCTCCACCTGATGGAAAAGCGGCTCCCCCTTGCTGCTGGCAAACCGCACATCCGCCCCATTGGGCTGCGCCTGCTTGAAGTCAAACCAGTCCTTGTCCAGCCGCACCAACACCGGGAAATTTTCCTCCGAGGCGGTGGCCGCGAGATTCGCCCCCTCGGGAGAGGTTAGGACAATCAGCGATCCCGCATGCTGCCACTCCTGATATTGGGCGCAAGCCGTTCGAACAACCAAGGCGAACATCGCCATCGAGATGGTGGTTGATTTGATCATATCCGTATGGGTAATTGGTGTTGATTGGGCGGGTGCGGCACGTCGCAGATGGCCGGTGCCGGGGGATTTTCTTTCTGCGGGACACCCGGAAATCCTTTTGCGCTCCAGCTGAAGATTCGCGCTCCGGGTCAGCGGCCGGCGACCCAGTTGACGGCGTTGATGAGGATGGTTTGATAGGCTTTGCTGTCGTGGGCGGCGGCGTCGTGGCCGAGGGTGACGCAGACGATGCGGGCCTTGTCATCCTGGACGGTCCACACGCTGGGGTGAGCGATGTTCTTGGCATCCGGATTGTTCTCGGCGAGGACATGGGCTTTGTCCTTGGATGTGAGCTCGCTGCGGTAGTTTTCCTCCTTGAAGGAAAAGGTGGCAGGGACGCCCTTCATGATGGGGCTTTTCTCGTCGGTGACCGTCACGGTGACGTCGCCATAGGCCATGTGGCCGGGAGTCATGCCGTTGATGAAGCGGTCATTGTAGCCCTTCCAGCCGGAATGGTTCCAGGTGGCGGCGTGGAGGAAAACAAGGCCCCTGCCCTTGTCGGCGAAGTCGTTGAGTGCCTTCTGGAACTCAGGCGTGCCGTACTGGCCGTGGTTGCCGCTGAAAACGAGAACATCGGCTTCGGGGAGCAGGGCGAGCGCTTCCTCGAGGTTGGGGGTGGCGGCGACGTCCACGCCGGGCACCGCCTTGAGCGTGGCGGCGTCGGTGCCGAGGAAATATTTCGGGAAATCATGGGAGGACCCGGACCCGACGAGAAGCACACGCAGGGTTTCGGCAGGTTTGGGCGAAACGAATTTCTGACCCATGGCCTCGGTGCTGTTCCGCGCCTGGGCGGCGAGTGGTTGGACGAAAAAAGGGAGGAGGGCGAGCGCGCCGAGCAGCGTGGCGCGGGTCAACGACGGGAGTTTGTTTGTTTTCATGATGGTTTCGTTAGGAATCAGGGAAGGATCAGTTTGAAGACTTCGGAGCGCAACTGCGAATATAGGCGACGACGTCGCGGAGGCTTTCCACCCCCATGGCTTCGAGCCCTTCGGGCATGAGCGAGTTGTCCCCCCTGGTGCGGGTGGCGATGTCGCCGGCTTTGAGATCCACGGTGATCCCGCCGGGTTGGCGAATCTGGACGCGGGCGTCGTTTTCGCTGGCGATGAGGGCGGAATACTGGCTGCCGTCCTTCATGCTGATGTTCCAGGTGCGGTGCTCGTCATCGACGACGAGGCTGGGGTTCACGATGTGGGTGAGCAGTTCCATGACGGGATGGGAGCCGATGCCCTCGAGCGCGGGGCCAAAGACATGTCCCGCCCCTTCAAGCTGGTGGCAGGTCGAGCACAGGGCGGTGAACATGACCTTGCCCTTGGCGATGTCTCCGGGCTTCTCGATCTCCGGCAACAGCCTGGCGATGATCTCATCCTTGCTGATGGCGCCGCCAAATCGGGCGCTGGAACGTTTGGCGATGGCCGCATCCGGGTGAGAGGTGAGGCGGGAAATCTGACCGGGCGCGAGCTTGGCGGGATCAAATTTTTTTGCCTCCACGGCATCGAGCAGGAGGGTGGCGAATCCGGACCGGCTGACCAATGCGGTGAACGCGGTTTCCTGTTGGCCGGGTGGCAAGGCGGGGTAGCGCTCGATGAGGGCCGTGCCGACGGTCGGATCGCCGGTGGTGGCAAGCTCCGAAATCAGTTCCTTGGCGATTCCGTCCGGCAATTCCCCACGGAAAAGCTCGAGAAGCTTGTCCAGAATTTTTGGGCTGAAGGAGCGGGCCGCGACCAATGTCCGGATGGCATCCACTCGCGTTTCCTCCGGCAAGGCGGCGTCACCCGCACGGTGCTGCAGGACCGTGGAAACGTTCACGCAGTCATTGTAGAAGGATCGGTCGGAGTCCCATGCCACGGCCAGCGGCAAGGCTGAACCAGCCAGCGGTTGATTCGACGAACGCAAAATCTGCCGCAGCGCATCAAGCGCTTCTTTAGGGTTGACCGGGCGCTGCGGAGGAGTTTTCCCGAGCTCGCTCAGCACCGCCACGACCAGCTCCGGGTGCTGCGAATCCGCGGATGCCCGCAGCACGCCGAGCACTTGTGCCGGGTCGCCATCCGCAGCGAGGGTCGCGGCCAGCGAACGCACGGATTCCGCGGTCTGCGTGGAATCCCTTTCCGCCAGCACCATTTCCAGCTGGGAGGACGGATTACGCGCACCGGCGGCGGCGGCTGCGGCTTTGGACCAGTCGTCGGGGAACTTGGAAGCGCTGGCAAGCAGGACGGCGCTCAACTCCGGCGACAGGGCGGAGGCTCCAAGGGCCCGCAGGGTGGCGAGACGAACACGGCCATCCTTGTCGGCGATGCCGGCGGCGGCTTCCTTGGCTCCGAGCGGAATGCCGCCGGCCTCGGCGAGGAGCATGGCATTTTTCCGCACCTTGGAATCCCCTGCGGTGAAAGCGGCTTCAAGGGTGGCTGGCTTGAGTGCTCCGAGGCGTTGCAGCGCCCAGAGCGCCTGGATCCGGGCCGGGGTGAAGGGCTCGCTGGTGGCCATGGTGGTCAAGGCGGGCAGGGCTCCTCTCGTGAACTCCTCCGGCTGTTCGAAGAGAATGCGGATGGCATTGAAACGGACCGTCCTGTTCGGATGGAGGAATGCGGCGACCACGGCGGCCGCTTCCGCCTCGAAGAGATCGGGGATGGGGAATTCTTTCGCGGCGTCACTCTGCAAGCGATAGATGCGGCCGAACCCGTGGTCGCGGTCGGGGCGGATGGACGCACTGGATTTGCTGCGGGCCGGACCGCGGCTGTCACTGTGGGCGACGACCGGGGTGTAGAAATCGAGGATATACATCGCACCATCCGGGCCGAAGCTCACGTCGATGGGACAGAACCAATAATCCATCGAGCGCAGCCATTCCTGGTCCCTGAGAATGAGCTCGCCCTTGAACGTCGGACCATCGGGAAGCATGGCCTCCATGTGAATGATGTCGAGAATCGGCTCGCTCGTGAAAATCTTGCCGTTGTATTCCCCGGGCCAGGCCCCGTCCTCGTAGATGGCCGTCGAGCAGGCGGCGCTGTAGCGGCCGACTTGGTCGATCTGCATGAGCGGCGCACGGTCCAGCAGGTCCTCGCGGAGGACGGGACGCCCCGGATTCACCGAGTTGGAGCTCGATACATCGATGTTGGGTGCCTTGGAAAGCACCCACTCGGGGAGAACGACATGTTGGACGGGGTTGCCGCTGGTGGCCTTGCCGTGGAAGTGTTCCATGTCGCTGGTGACCTCCCCGCCAAAGGAATTTCCACCCTGCGAGGCGACCTGCTCGATGACGGACCCGTCCGGCTTGAAACGGAAGACGCCGGGGGAGATTTTCGCCATCACTTCGCCGGTTTTCGGATTGGTGGCAGCCGCCCCTCTGCCGTTGCTGGCGTAAATCCAGCCGTCCGGAGCACTGATGAAATGGTTGGCGACGAAGTGGGTGTCGCTGGGGGTAAAGCCGCCGAAGAGCGGGGTGGCCAGCTCGGCGCTGCCGTCGCCATTCACATCCTGCAGGAAAACAATGTTGGGCTGGGCGACCGCAATCACGCCGTCTTCATGGAAACAGAATCCGGTGACGAGTTCGAGGCCGGTGAAAAAGACGTGCTTTTTGTCCATCAGGCCGTCGCCATTGGTGTCCTCGAGCATGCTGATCGAGTCCCGGCCCGGGCGGTCGTAGTTGCCGGGTTCGAGGACCCCGGTTTCTTTCCAGGCGGGACCATTGAGCGGACGGCGGCCATTGGGATACTCGGGGGTTTCGGCCACCCACAGGCGACCTTTGCCGTCCCACTGGATGGCGATGGGCTTGTTGATGAGCGGCTCCTCCGCGATGACGCTGGCGGTGAATCCGGGCTGCATCTTGAATTGCTTGATGGCATCCTTGCCGCGGCGGGGACCACCCGCGGGGTAACGCAGGTTGGTGAGGTCGGCCTTGCTGCAAAGCTCGTCGGTGCTGTCGCGTTTGGCGGTCCAGGCGACGGAGCGGAGGATGAACGAGCGGATCGACGCGTGGGCCAAGGTTTCCGGCGCGCCTTGGAGCAGGACGGCGGCGCGGTGGGTCGGTGTTGCAAAGGTCCACATCTGCGGCTGCAGGTCGTGGACGGAGACGCGGACATCGCGGCCGGGGACACTCGGGCCATCGCCGCGTTTGGCATTGCGGCCCCTGGGTGTGAAGGCCGAGGCGAGGACGAAAATGTGTTCGTCCAGGTCGAGGTCGTAAAGCGTGTCGTCGGTAATGTCGAAAGGCGAGGCACCCTTGACGATGGCGTGGGAATCACTGACGACGTAGAGCATCATCAGGCTGTGGAACCTGCGGCTCTCCTGTGCATTCCAGCCGCCACCGAACAGTTGTTTTCCCCAGTCCGCCGGGCCGGCGGCGACCGCTCCATTGACCGCCACAATGCCGCCACCCCGGTTCGCGAACCCGGTCACGGCGGCTTGCACGGCGACCGGCCACTCCTCGAATTGCCCGCGCTGCATCAGGACGACATCGGCCTGGGCCAGCTTGCCCGCATCCGGCTCACCGGCGACGACGACCTGCGCGCCTCCGGCTTTCAGGGCGGCGGCGTAGGAGTCGCCGAAAGCAGTTGTGTCGGTGGCAATGAGCACCCGGAGCGGGGCGGCCTGGACAAGGGGACCCGAGAGGGCGATCACCAAGACTGGAACAAGCGTGAACAGATACTTCATGAAAAATGATTGGACCCCCGGTTTTCTGAACCGACTACGCGTCGTTTTTCTTGGTTTTGTCAGGTTCCCCCGGCAAGTGACCACGGAATATCAAGCAGTGGCTTGGCAGATTGATTCCTTGCCTGGCAGATTGATTCCTTGCCTGAGAAATAATCGTTTGACCAGGCAGCGCCCCGACTTGGTCGGTGTGTCAGTCATTTGGATCCAGCATGTTCCTCCATCCAGGATGCACGGGACGCTCCTTCGCATTCGCCCCTCCTTTGACCGGAGGAGCAGGCGGAGCAATCGTAAACACCCCGCCGGCATCCGCCGCGCGGCCGCTCCGGGTTCGCCGCCTTCCCCAACCTTGAGATCCCGGGCCTCCTCCAGATCCTCCGGGACATGATAAAACGTCCCGTCTCGGTAGAGCTTGAACTCCTGGTTCCGCACATACTGCCGTCCTGCAAAATTACCCCAGTAGGGCTGATAGTGACTGAGCACCCACTCCCGCGGATTCCCCTTCCCTCCGATCAGCTGGGGCAGGAAACTACGCCCGTCGATCGGATCATCCGCGCCGCGTTTCACCCCGGCCGCCTCCCCAATGGTCGTGTAGAAATCCGTGAAGTCGATCAGGTCGCTTGAGACCAAACCGCTCGGCGTGCGCCCCTTCCAGTAGGCCACGCAGGGCACATGCGTCCCCATGTCCGTGGTCGTCCCCTTCCCTGTTAAAGACAATACTCATCAAATCCCGCCTTGTGTGGCCGCGTGCTGTCGGTGCTGCCCTCCGCCCGATGATAAAGCCCGTTGAGTTGCCACTTCCCGGCGATGGCCGTCTTGTAGCCCGCCGAGCGCAGCAACTGCGCAAAGGTCTTCTCCTTCGGGTCCAGGTAACCGAAATGGGTGTAGTTGCGGAAGTTGTACTTGCCCGTCATCAGTTTCACCCGCGAGGGCGTGTAAATCGGCGTCGAGTAGCAGTTCGCAAAACGAATGCCCTTCGCGGCAAGCGCATCAATGTTCGGCGTCTTGTAGTCCTCGGCTCCGTAGCAACCGAAACACTCCCAACTGACATCATCCGCCATGATGAGGACCACGTTTGGCCTGCGGCCCGACTCCTCCTCGCCGAAGAGGAGCACCGGAAGAAGGACGAGAAGAGGGGGCAAGAGGCGTTTCACAAGGATCATGTGGGCGCGGATGCTACACAGTATCCGCCCCTCCCGCACACATTTTCATGGGCGCGACCAACACATGGGGGGCCCGGATCGAATACGTGCGAGCCCCGCACTCTCGTGCCCAAGCCCGGTCGGAAAGTTGCCTTGGCCGTGCCGTGCTTCCTTCAGGGTTTCCTTCAGCGTTTGACTTCAACCAGTTCGGAAGCGGAGTGATTGCTGCGCCGCCCCCCGACGTCCCGGAACACGTAGACGAAATATGCCGTGGTTCCCTGGGGAAGAGGCTTCCGGGCGACGAGTTCCTTCTCGCCGATGGTGCATTGGATAAAATCCCACTTGCGGTCCTTCCATTTGCCCCCGGAGGTCGTGAAGTAAATCCAGGCCTCGGTGATGTCCTTGCCGGTCCAATTCGTATGCACCTTGCCGGACTTGATCTCGGGACGTTCCAATTTCGGCAGGGGTGGGCCGTCTTTCACGATGCTGTCGGCAAATTGCCCGATTTCAACCGCGTCATTCCATCCGTTCCCATGTCCATGGATCATCCACGGGCGCAGGCACAAGGTGCTCGGTCCTCCGGCGGCTTGCGCCGATTTCGCAAAAATATCGATTTGAAAGACGGGGTCGGCCACCGATGTCACCCACAACATCGGCATCTTTGCTTTCCCCAAATGGGCCGACGGATCCCACTTCGTCCGGTAGTCACGAAACTGGCCGTCCGTCATGTTCTTCGGCGGGAACCATTGCGCGAGCCCCGGATTGTCGCTCTCATGGATAAAGCCGCCACCATAAACGGGAATGACAAATGCGAATCGCGGGTCGATTCCCGCCACGGTGCTGACGATCACCCCACCCCAGGAAATGCCGGTCAGGCCGATTTTCTTGGCATTGATCTCCGGAAAGGAACGCAGCAGCGAATTCGCGGCGATCACATCGGCCACCCCATGATAGAACCACTGCTCGTCGTCGGGCAGATCCCGGTCGCCAAACCAGTCGATGCGCTTCGGCCCGGCATTCTCGTGTCCCACGTCGGCCGGAAAGTTGCCTTCCACGCCAAAGAAATGGCTCCCCGGCAGATGCCCTTCCAGATCCATCGCAATCGCCGCGTAGCCCCTGCTATTCCAATACCTCACCCACCCCGGATAGGCCGTGCCCCCGCCGCCATGGGCGCATACCACCGCCGGCCAGCCTCCCGCCGGCGGATCCCCGCCCGGAGCCGCGTAGTAGGCGAACACCTGGGTCGGCCTGCCCTTGTAGTCCGCACCCTCATAGAAGAACGAACGCATTCCCTTCGCCGGACGCACCGAGGTGGGGTGAGTCTTCGGGGCCTTCGCGAGTGCGGCAGCATTCCAGGGAATCGCCGACCTCCCGGCTTGGGCCCTGACGCCCCGCTTCGGCGCACTCTCATTTCCTCCACTCACGTGCTTCATTACGAAGTCCACGATCGGCGCCGGGTCCGCGAGGCTGTGCGGCCGATGACCCGCTTCAGGCTTCTTGATGATCTGGATCTCGCCGCCCAGTTCCTTGTAACGGGTTTCGACCAGAAGCGCGTTCTCCTCGATCGGCACGATCCAGTCGTGCATGTCGCCGATGACGCACAGGATCGGAATCTTGGCCTCGGCCAGGGGCGCGAGGTTGTCCACCGGATTCAGCTTGTAGGCCAGCGCCTGTTCATCATTCATCCCGTAGGCCCCCAACAGTTGGCGCCAATCCCGGCCCGAGTGCCGCGCTCGGCCCTGGCCTCCGGGCCAGCTCTTGAAATCGCATACCGGGGCATCGGCGTAGATGCACGCCACGTTCTTCGGGTGGCGGGCCGCCCAGTTGAAGGCATACAAGCCACCACGGCTGAAGCCCTCCAGAACCACCTTTTCGGCAAGCCCGTACTCCTTGCGCACATGGGCGTAGTATTCGTCCATCGCATCCAGGGCGCTCGGCGCGCCAAAGAGCCCCCCCACATCGATATAGGCGACATACAGCCCCTTGCCAAGCAGGGCGATATCGGCCTGCGGATCGATCCCGAAGAACTCCGTGCGCCAGATCCACGGCTTCCCTGGTGCCGGGCTCTTGGGCCCCACCAGGAGCGCCGAGCGGCCGCCCACATTGAATTTGAGCATCGGGTAGCCGTTCCATTCGGTCCTCTCGGCCTCCGCATGGCCTGCCGGGGCAGCGATCAAGGTGCATAGCGCCACGATCCACAGGCAGCCTCCGACCACACGCTTTCGGTTCCCAGACCGTCCCTTCGCCTTCGCTGTTGCCATGATCTTGTGTCTTTTCCGTGGTTTCGTGTTTTCCCGTCGCCTGATCCCTCAGTCCCACAATTACGATGAGCGATTCGGGCACCTTTCATGTCCCGATTATTTCAGCTTGGTTCGCCATAAAACGCATTCGGGAGGAAATACGACCAGGACCAATTTTCAGCCACGGACGAGCCTTGTCCCACTGCTTTCCCTACGCCCCCCGACCTCCACAAGGCACCACTCCAGGCCCTCACCCCCCATGCACCTCGCAATACCCCGCACTCCACCGCACCCGCACCGGCACCCCATAGCACCTCCCCAACAAGGCCTCCGTCATGACCTCCCTTTTCTTCCCATCCGCCAACACCTTCCCGTCCTTCAACAACACCACCCGCCCGATCTCCGGCGGAATCTCCCGTGCATCATGGGTCACCATCAGCACCGCCGTCCCCTCCCGGATCAATCCCCGCACCACCTCCAACATCCCCATCGCCCCCGGCAGATCCAAGGACGTGGTCGGCTCATCCAACACCAACACCTCCGGCTCATGCGCCAGGGCCCGCGCCACCAAAAATCGCCGCTGCTCCCCCGAAGACAACTCCCCGAAACCCCGCTGCGCCAATCGCTGCATCTTCACCAATCGAATCGCCTTCCCCGCCTTCCGCCTCTCCCCCTCCGAAAATCGCATCTGCCGCGTCCGCCCAAACGCCCCGCGCAATCCGCTCAACACCACATCCTCCGCCAGCTCATCCACCCGAAACAACCGCGCCTTGTCCGGCATCACCACCCCCACCCGCCCCCGCAACTCGTCCAGCGCCCAGTGCTCCTCCCCAAACAACCGCGCCATCGACCCCTCCGCCGCCGCCACCCGCACATCCCCCGCGATCAAGG
>JAQCFL010000420.1 GCA_027619375.1 Verrucomicrobiota bacterium
GACAAGGGAGAGGTCGGGTTCGCCGGTGTCGAGGCGGCGGAGGTGTTCCTCGACGGTGACGACGTCGCCGGGGAGGATGAAGTGGGGGCGGATGTCGCTGAGGGGTTGGAGGACGAAGCGACGGTGGGCGATTTGCGGATGGGGGATGGTGAGGATGTCGCCGGTGAGGACGAGTTGATCGAAGTAGAGGATGTCGATGTCGATGACGCGCGGGGCGTTCGGCTCGCGGACTGTTTCGCGGCCGAGGTGGTATTCGATGCCCTGGGTGCTGCGGAGGAGTTGGTAGGGATCTCCGACGAAGTCGATTTCGATGATGGTGTTGTAGAAGTCGGGGGAGTCGGGGGCGCAGTCAACCGGTTCGGATTGGTAGAGGGGGGCCTGGTAGTAGACCACGCCGTCGGGGGAGAGGCGGCGGAGGAGTTCGCGGGCCTTGCGGATGTTGGCGAGGCGGTCGCCCACATTGGAGCCGAGTCCCAGTCCGACGGTGTGGGCCATGAGGGTGTTATTTCAGGCCGAGGACATCCTGCATGTCGTAGAGGCCGGCGGGTTTGTCCTGGAGCCAGAGGGCGGCCTGCACGGAGCCGGCCGCGAAGGTCATGCGGCTGGAGGCCTTGTGGGTGAGTTCGACGCGCTCGCCATCGGCGGCGAAGAGGACGGTGTGGTCGCCGACCACGTCCCCGCCACGGAGGGTGTGCATGCCTATTTCTTTCGAGGGACGGGGGCCGATGTTGCCGACCCGGCCGTGGGTGACGTCGTTTTGGTAGGAGGTTTTGGTTTCCTCGCTGAGGATGTCGAGGAGTCGTCGGGCGGTGCCGGAGGGGGCGTCGATCTTGTGGCGGTGGTGCATTTCGGTGACCTCGATGTCGAAGCGTTCGTTGCCGAGGATGCGGGCCGCGTGGCGGGTGAGCCAGAAGAGGGTGTTGACGCCGACCGAGAAGTTGGGGGCGTGGACGATGGGGAGGGACTTGGCGGCCTCGTGGATGACGGCGAGTTCCCCGGCGCTGTGGCCGGTGGTGCCGATGACCAGTTTGGTGCGGGAGGCGAGGGCGGCGGCGACGAGTTCGGCGGTGAAGGAATGGACCGTGAAGTCGATGACGGCGTCGGCCTTGGCGAGGGCGGCGGCGAGGTCCTGCCCGGCATCGTGGGTGCCGGCGAGGGTGGCATCGGGATTGGCGGCGACGGCTTCCTGGACGGTGAGGCCCATGCGGCCGGAGGAACCGGTGACGGTGATGTTCATGATGGTGGGTGCGGGGGGCTATTCGGTTTCGGGAGTAAACTTGCCGCCGTAGCCGGGTTCGTAAAGCCTAAGACCGAGGAGGGGGGCCATGGCGGTGAAGTGTTTGTCGGCGGCGTAGATGCGGCAGCCCTGTCCGAGGGCGATGGTGGCGATGAGGGCGTCGTTCCAAGGGACAGTGAGGCCGTGTTGGCGGAGGAGGGAGAAGGTGGAGGCGGCTTTGCGCCAGAGGTGTTGGTCGTTGCGGATGTAGGGGAGGATGTTGAGCCAAGCCTGAACCTGTTCGCGTTCTTTGGGTAGCACCCCACCCAAGAATTCCATTTCGGTCGGCCCGCAAAGATAGGCCTCGAACTCTTCGATGAGCCCCCGTACAGCGAGTTTGATCTCAGCGCTTCCTTTGTGGCGGAAAAATTCGACCCAAATACTGGTATCGAGGAGAACCATATCCTAGCGGTTGGCCTCCTCGATTTCGTCGTTGGTCATCGGATAGTCCGCAAACTCGCCGTCCATGACCTTGCGGGCGAACTCCTTGGCCAACTCCCGCCGGATGAACTGGGTGGCGGCTTTGACGATGGCTGGGCCCTTTTTTGTCTCGCCGGTCAGTTTCATGGCCCGTGCCAGCATTTCCTCATCGATATCGACGCTCACTCTCATGGGGAGAGGGTGGCGCTGTTTGAGGAAAAAGAAAGAAGAATTTGAGGAAAATTACAGTAAATCGAAGTCCGTTAAGCGGCTTTTGAGGATTTCGAGTTTCCCGGGGGAGAGGGGGACGAGGGGGCGACGGAGCTCGGCGGTGCAGAGGCCGAGGAGGAAGACGGCGCTTTTGATGGGGACCGGGTTGGTGTCGAGGGTCATGAGGGTGCTCATGAGGGGGTAGTACTTTTTCTGCAGTTCGAGGGCTTCGTCAAAGGAGCCGTTGGCGCAAGCGCGGACGAGGCGGGCCATGATGTCGGGGATGAGGTTGCCGGCCACGGAGACGAGGCAGGAGGCCCCGCAGGCGAAGAAGGGGAGGGTGAGGGGGTCGTCCCCGCAGGCGATTTCGAACTCGTCGGGGAGGGCCTGGACGAGTTGGTTGACGCGATCGACGGAGCCGCCGGCTTCCTTGATGGAGACGATGTTGTCGCAGTCCGCGGCGAGGCGGACGGTGGTTTCCACATCGATCTGGATGACGCTGCGGCCGGGGATCGAGTAGAGCATGATGGGGAGGCTGGTCTCGTCGGCGACGGCCTTGAAGTGTTGGTAGAGTCCTTCCTGGGAGGGCTTGTTGTAGTAGGGGCAGACCTGGAGGGAGCCGTTGGCGCCGAGGCGTTCGGCCTCCTGGGTGAGGTGGATGGCTTCGCGGGTGGAGTTGGCTCCGGTGCCGGCGAGGACCTTGAGGCGTCCGGCGGCGAACTCGATGGCGTAGGCGATGACCTCAAGGTGCTCGGTGGTGTCGAGGGTGGGGGATTCCCCGGTGGTGCCGACGGGGACGATGCCATCGATGCCGGCTTCGGCCTGGCGATCGATGAGGGTCCGGAAGGCCTCGACGTCGAGGTCGCCGTTGCGGAAGGGGGTGATGAGGGCGGTGTAGGTCCCGGTGAACATGGCTGGGGTTTAGATGGAAATTTCGGGGATGGGAAGGGGGAATGGAATGCGGGGGAGGAATGGGGCGTTCGGAATTTAAACCGCGAATAGAGGCGAATTGGGGAGATTGGGAGTGGTTATTGGGGAGTGGGGAAGCT
>JAQCFL010000421.1 GCA_027619375.1 Verrucomicrobiota bacterium
GCACCGTGACCATCCCGGTCGCCGCCTCCTCTCCCCCCCGTAGCGGCGCCTCTGCGAGGCGTCGGCGGCTCCACCCCCCGCTCCTCCAAACCCCCTCACGCATCCGCCCTCCACCTCCGCTCACCCCAAGGGTTGCAAACCCGCGCCTCCTACTCCTCCTCCCCCCGCGCCTGCGCATACAGCTCGTCCTGTTGCTCCAGCGCATCCGCCGCCGCCTCACTGATCCGCTCATCCCCCAACAGCGAAGTCCACACTTCCTTCGCTCGGTCCAAACAGGCCAGGGCCTCTTCCTTCCCTTCTTCACGCGACACCAACACCGACGCCAACCAATTCGCTGCGGCCCCCTGCTGATACCTCATATACACATTCTCCGGATCAAGAGCACCGCCCTGCACCATGGTCTCCTCGCTCTTCCGCAACCACGCCACTTCCCCCTCCCAACCATCTTCGGACCTCCCCAACAAACCCGAGTGGGCCCGCTCCGACATGGCCAAGGCGTAATAGTCATCCAACTTCACTCCTTCGCGTGCCAACTGCCCCTCCTGCACCGCCATCACCTCCAGGCTGACCCGCACCGCGCCCTCCAAATCCTCCCGCGCCGCGTAGGAATCCCGCCATCCATAATAAACTCCAACCAGATCCACAAACCAACGACGGTTGCTCGGGTCCCAGACGAGTAGCTCACGAATCGACCGCACTCCAAACCCGGCGTCCTCCTTCTTCGCCGCATCCTTCCCCGCCACCACCCGCCCGTTCCCGAACTCGGCCTGCTTGTCCGCCAGTTCCTTCCCGTCCTTCTCCAAGGTTTGCTCCGCGTAAAACCATTCGCCATCACCATCCGCGCCCCCGTTGAAGCCACCCCCACCCCCTCCTCCCGATCCGCCGCCAAGCTGGGCCGATTTCCTCCCCAGCTCCACCCCGGCCAGTCCATTGGAGAACTCCAAACCATCCTCCGCCGCAACCTTCGACGCAAACACGCTCCCGGCAACTTCAACATCCTTCCAATGCCGCCCGCCCGAAGGCTGTCCGGGGTCTGCCGCGCCCGGTCGATTCAAAATCGCGTCACGGCTGTTCCCTTCCGGCCCCTCATAATCCGTCGGATAGATAAACTCCCGCACGATCTCGATCCCGGGCTTCGGCGCATTCCCCGATTGGCCCTTCCCCTGTCCAGGCACCTCCTTCGCGACTTCTGCGGCAAAGGGATCTCCTCGCCTCGCGTCCAAATCCTCCTGACCGTGCCAGGCCAAGTTCCCTCCCGCGTCCCCTCCCTTACTCCCGGCCGGTGTCGGCGCCGCCTTGGGCGGGGTGCTGAAATCAGACCCCAACTGCACGCCTCCAAACACCTCGTCCGCAGATCCCAGCGTCTGATCATCGCCATTCCGCAAACCCAAGGACACGTCGGCATCGAAGCCCTCGCGGGCCGGGTCGGATTTGTTCTCCTTCTCCAAGGACAGCGCGCCGTCGGTCAGTGCCGCGATCCCGGAAGCATCGACCTGCTCCCCCCACCGCTCGCGTCCTTCTGCATTGGCGGTTTTTAGGTCCATCACCCCTCCGCTCGACGGGCCCCGCGGAGGGAGGAGCCCGGACATGGAAATCGAGGGTGCCGACGGCCTCCGCTCCGGCTGCCCCGCTCCGGTTTGGACCAAGCGCGGAACCTGGTCAAGGGTCCCGAGTGGCTCGAGAGGCGGCTCCGGCATCCACGCTGCGGCGAGGCTCTCGCGGAGCGCGGCCAGCTTCTCGCCCGCCCCGGACTCCGACCTGGTGGGCGCATCAAAGGTCGAGTAGCCGGTGTAATTCCCCGCGACCGACTGATTTTCCCTGTCCTGCGGCCCCCTGGCATCCTCGGACGCGAACAAGCGCCCCAAGCTTGGCAGTTGATCCGTTGGCACCATGTTCTTCCGCCGGAGTTCCTTGTCCGCCCCGGCCGCCGTGGCACTTTCCTTCTTCGAGCCGATCCCTCCACTCATGAAAAACGGCACCAACAAAAACGAAATCACCAAACACGCCGCCGCCATCATCGCCACCCGCAGCCCCTGCCGCCGGATCCGCGTCTCCCGATTCCCAGCCCCCACCGACAACACCACCACCTCATCCTCCTCGTCCACCTCCATCCCGATCTTCTCAAACAGCTCCGCCCGACGCTCCCCCGACAAACGCCACTCCCCGTCATCCCCCGGCTTCACCGCCTCCCGCAGCAACCCATGCACCTTCTCCAAACGCCGTTTGTACAAACGCAACTCCGTCCGCTCCTCCATCAGGCGCTCCAACTCATCCGTCTCAAAGGCCGACGCCTCGCCCAGCACCAACGCCGCGATGCGTGCCTCCAACTCCGGCTCTATCCAGGCATGCAGATCTCCAAATTGATCGTCGTTCATTGTGTTGCCTCCGTGTTCAGGGTTGTGCCCCCTCGATTCCAGCCCGCCGCAGTGACTCGGCCAGGCTCTTCAAAATGTGATGCAGGCGATAGCCCACGTTCCCCACCGTCATGCCCGTCTTCTCACTGATGTTCGCATACTTGAGGTCCTCGAAATATTTCAGCTGGATCAGTTCCCGGTCCCGCTCGCTCATCTCCGCCAACAGCATGTGCACCATCCCCGTCGCCTCCAGCTTGTGCAGCGCCTCCTCCGGACCCTCCCGCCGCTCCGCCTCCCGCTCCGGCATCTCCCCGCTCAAAAACTCCCGCTTGTTGTCCCGCGTGTGATTGTAAGCCCGGTTCCGCACACACCTATACAGCCACGCCCTCGGCTTCTCCACCTGCTCCCACTGCTGGTGCAAGCGCAGAAAGGCATCCTGCACCAACTCCTCCGCCACCTCCCGCCGCCCCACCAACCCATAGGCATACCGCACCAACGGAGCCTCCTCCGCCGCGAATACCGCCTCTAGCAGCCTGTCGGACTTGAGTCGAGTGATGGATCCATGCTGCGAGGTTTGAACGGGGTCCGGGATG
>JAQCFL010000422.1 GCA_027619375.1 Verrucomicrobiota bacterium
GGGGGGCGGAGGGAGGGGTGGATGGGGACGGGGTCGCCGCCTTTTTCGAGGTAGGTACGATAGACCTGGTAGTGGAGGTGCCAGTTCACGAAGCTGAGCAGGGACATGGCGAAGTAGACGCCGAAGAAGAGGGCGATGGAGCCGAGGATGACGGCGAGGAAGCCGATGATCATGATGCCGATTTGGGCGAGGAGGAGCGGTTTCCAACAGCGGGAGAGGAAGCCTTTGGTGAAGGCGAGGGAAAAGCCGGAGGCGAAGTCCTGGCGCAGACCGGAGCGGATCACGGAGGGCACGACGAGGATGCTGATGACGATGATGACGAGGATCTCGACGGCGATGAGGGCGAGGACGAGGAGGACGATGAGCAGTCCGTTGGCCTCGGGGGAATTCTGGTTGAGGAGGGGGAGGACGGCGAAGATGGCGATCAGGAAGACGGGGACCAGGATGATGGCGATGGCCATGCTGATGACCATGCCCACGAGGGCGGGCCAGAGGCCTTGTTTCAAGTAGTCGCCGAAGTATTGGAAATCGAACTCGGGGGCCGGGCGCTCGTCGAGCCAAGCGACGAAACAGCGGAGGAGCCAGCCGAGGGCGACGATGGGGCCGACGAGGGGGATGAGGAAGCAGAGGGTGAGGAAGAGCCAGTTCTTGCCCTTGTTGGGGAGGGAGAAGAAGAGGGTGAAGGGGGCTTTGAAGTCCATGGCTGGGTAGTGGATGAGGATGGCTGGGCGGGGGAGGGGAGGGAAGGGTGGATTCGGTGCGGGAAAAAAGAGGCAGAAAGCTCTTGCTATTGAGAATCAGTCTCAATAGAGGTCGTTCCGTGCTGCGGCGGGGTCCATGAGGGGTCCTGGGGCGGTGCGGAACACAAGAGAAGGAAGACTGATGAAACTGAAAGAGCTGAGTGTTGGGGTGTTGTTGTTGGCCGGGTTGTTGCCTTCCGGGGCGGTGACTTTGGAGGAGTTGGCGGCACGGATGGACAAGATGGAGGAGAAGCTGCAGGCCTATGAGGCGCGGTTTGGTCCCTTGGAGGAGAGTGCCACGCCGGGGGTGGTGGCGGGTCCGCCGCAGCCGTCTTCCTACAACTCGCCGAAGGGTGGGTTGCCGGTGCCCTCGGGTGCGGATGCGCTGGATGCGTCCTATGGGGTGGGGGGCGGTGGCTATGGAGTTGGTTCGTCATGGTTTGAGAACACCACGCTCGGTGGCTACGGGGAGATGCACATGAACCTCGGGGACAAGGAGCAGATTGATTTTCACCGGTGGGTGTTGTTCCTGAGTCACCGGTTCAACGACAAGATCAGCCTGCACAGTGAGTTGGAGGTGGAGCATTCCTTGGCGGGGGACGGGAAGAACGGGGAGGTGGAGATCGAGCAGGCCTACGTCGACATGGAGTTGGGTTATGGGATGCACGCGAAGGCGGGATTGTTTCTGCTGCCGGTGGGGATCATCAACGAGACGCATGAGCCGAACACCTTTTTCGGGACGGAGCGCAATCCGATCGAGAGTGAGATCATTCCCTCGACCTGGTGGGAGGGTGGCATTGGACTGAGCCAGACGCTGGAGAACGGCCTGTCGTGGGATGTGGCGGTGCACTCCGGGTTGAACGTGCCGACGATGGGGAGCGATGCGTATCGGATTCGGAGTGGACGGCAGAAGGTATCCGAAGCGCCGGCGATGGAGCCGGCCGTGACGGGGCGTTTGCGCTACACGGGGGTGCCGGGGCTGGATGTTTCGGTGTTCGGGCAATTTCAGAATGACATCACGCAGATGGCGGGCACGGAGGACAATCAGGCCGTCTTCTGGGGGGCGGCGGCGAGTTATCAGCGGGGTGGATTTGGTCTGCGCGGGCTGTATGGGGCGTGGGACATCGACGGGGATTCGGTGGCGCTGATGGATTTGGACAGCCAGTATGGCTACTACATCGAGCCGTCCTACACCTGGACGCTGGAGCAGGGGAACCGGGTGGGTGTCTTTGGCCGCTACAACCACTACGATGCGGCGAAGGGTGACCTGGCACAGTATGACCTGGGCTTGAATTACTGGCCGATTGACAACGTGGTCTTCAAAGCGGACTACTCGCATATTGATCAGGATGGAAAGGACACGGAAGACGTCTTCAACTTTGGCGTGGGCTATAGCTTTTAACCGAGTGCCTGCGGTTTCATGCCGGAAGTGGGCGGGGGGCGGAGTGATCCGCGTCCTGCTCGCTTTTGCGTGGATGGTGGCGGCGGCTCCGGGGGCGCAGACGGTTTACCAGAAGCCGTCCGAGTTCATTGCGGGGAACTTCGGGGGGCGTTTGCCGGAGGCGCGGGCACTGAAGCTGAGTGCGGCGCATCAGGCGATGATGAAGCGGTTTCTGGGGCACAGCTATCAGCCTTCGACGATTCGTTATTGGGCGGTGGGAGGGACCTTTGTGGTGATTTTGGATGAAATCGGGAAGACGCAGCCGATCACGACGGGCTTTGTGGTGAAGGGGGGGCGGATCGAGGAAGTGAAGGTCTTGATCTATCGGGAGAGTCACGGATCGGAAGTGAGTCGGAGTTCGTTCACGAAGCAGTTTCGGAAGGCGGGGTTGGGGGCGGACGGGAAATTGGATCGGCGGGTGGACGGGATTGCGGGGGCCACGTTGTCGGTGCGGGCGTTGACGGGGTTGGCGCGGGTGGCGTTGTATTTGGACAAGGTGGCGCCGAAATGAGGAGGGCGGCACCACGCACGGGGAGGTATTGGGCGCGGCGCTGGCATCGCTGGCTGGGAGTGGTGTTTGTGCTGCCCTTGCTGTGGTTGACGGTGACGGGACTGGGGTTGCGCTATGGGGAGGAGCTGGGTTTGGAGGAGGCGATGGTGGAGTCGGGCTGGGTGTTGCGGAAGTATGGGATGTTTCCGGAGGGAGAGGTGCGGGTGTCGGGGGAGGGGAAGGGGGAGGTGAGCGAGTGGGGGGAGGTGTTGTTT
>JAQCFL010000046.1 GCA_027619375.1 Verrucomicrobiota bacterium
CAGTTCAGCATTCACCATGCCGAACACTCTTGGTTGGAAACCGCCGCCACGGGTGGGAGGCGGTGGGCGTGGATGAGGGAGGGGCCTTGGAGTGGAGAGGGGTGGAACCGCCGACGCCTCGCAGAGGCGCCGCTACGCGGGAAGGGGGGGCTTGCGACCGGGACGGTCACGCCACTGATTGAAGAAGGGCTGCTTCGGTGAAGGGGGCGGGGAGAGGGGTGAGCCAGTGTTCGCGGCGGAACCAGGTGCGTTGGCGTTTGGCGTATTGGCGGGTGGCGATGAGGAGGCGCTCCTCGCATTCCTCGCGGGTGAGCGTGCCGGCGAGGAGGGCGCGGATTTCAGGGACGCCGATGGCTTTGGCGGCGGTGCCGACGTCGGGGGGGAGGGCGGCGACTTCATCGATGGCCCCTCCCTCGAGGATGAGGTGGCTGCGGGTGGCGATGCGTTGGGCAAGGTCTCCGGCGGACCACTGCAGGGAGAGGCCGGTGAGTCCGGGCGGGTCAGTGGAAAATGATTGGCGGAGTTGGGAGGCGGGTTGGCCGGAGAGGAGGCAGATTTCGAGGGCGCGTTGGACGTAGCGCGGGTTCTGTTGATCGATGGTGGCGGCGGTTTGTGGATCGAGGGTGGCGAGGCGTTGGTTGAGTTCCTGGAGGGAGAGGGTCTCGAGTTCGCGGCGGAGGGCGGGGTCGCCGGGGGGGAGGTCGGAGGGGCCGTGGGTGAGGAATTTCAGGTAGAGGCCGGAGCCGCCGACGACGATGGGGAGTTTGCCGCGGCGGCGGATGTCCTCGAGGACGGGGAGGGCGAGGGCGCGGTAGGAGGCGGCATCGGAAGGGGCGGCGGGGTGGAGGATGCCGTAGAGGTGATGGGGGGCCTGGGCGCGTTCGGCGGGAGAGGGGGCGGCGGTGAGGGTTTCGAGGCCGCGGTAGAGTTGGAAGGCGTCGGCGTTGACGAGTTCGCCGTGGAGGTGTCGGGCGAGGGTGAGTGCGGCGGCACTTTTTCCGGAGGCGGTGGGGCCGCAGATGTAGAGGGCGTCCATCAGTAGGGGGGCAAATAAAGCGTCCCCGCCGGCGGGTGGCCAGCGGGGACGTGGGAAAAGCGAATTGCTTCAGTTGATGATGTGGGAGTTCTCGTCCTCCTCGTCCTCCTCCTCTTCGGGGGGGAGGATGTCGCTCTTGGGTTCGGGGTGGCGTGATCCGCGGTCGCCGCGGCCACCGTCGCCGTCGGCGGGGCCGTTGGACTTGGCGCCACTGACGATGAGTTGGCGATCCATGAAGGTTTGGTCGTGGAGGGTTTCCACGGCGTGTTTGGCCTCCTGGATGCTGCCCATTTCGACGAATCCGTAGCCTTTGGAGCGGTGGGTATTGCGGTTATAGATGATCTCGACGCTGTCGACGGTCCCGGCACCCTTGAAGAGCTCCTTGATGTCGGCCTCGGTGGCGTCGTAAGAGAGGTTGCCGAGGTAGAGGCGGGTGGATTCGACCGGCTTGGGTTCGCTGCGGGTGTTGCGTGTGCCCGAGCGGGGGCTTCGTTCGCGGCGGTTGTCGTCACGATCGGAGGCGGGCCGGATATTTTGACCTTCCGGCTTTGGCACGCGGCTGGGGCTGGTGCGTTTGGTCGGTTTGTTTGGATCGTAGAGCCCGATGGCCTTCAGGATTTTCTGCCAGAAGGTGAGGGGGGCGGGTTGGATCCGGCGGCGGGGCTGTGGTCCGGAGTTGCGGCCTTGTCGGCCGTCCCGGTTGCCATCGCGACCGCCGCTGCGGTTGCTGCTGCGATTGCCGCTGCGGTTTCCGCCCCGGCGGTTGCGATTACGATCTCCCGAGTTCGAGCGGCGACGGCCATCGGAGCGGGAGCTTTCTGAGTTTGAGGAATCACTAGACATTGTTCTAATTGCGTTTCTGGTTTTGGCGGGAACGCACGGAACACACATTGAATGCTTTGCGGTGAGGTCGGACGAGACGCCGTGTTCTGAGTGGCGCCGGTGAGCAAGTGTTTGTTCGTCCGTAAGGGTTGAGTTCTGGAAATCCGCACATCTGGCCGAGTTGAGGCGTTCCCGCGCCTGTCATTCGGTAGGATTGCCTGCCACGGTTGGTGGGAGGCGGTTTTCGCTGACACCTGATCGACCTTCCAAGGGGGGCTTGGACGGTAGGCCGGATCGGGGGTGTAGCCAGATGGGAGCATCGGTATGTTCTCCGCGACGGGGGGGAAGCTAGGGTGAGGCTCCGGTTGGCGCAAGGCAAATGGCTGGAGGTCCTTAAGGGGCAAGGATTGGGGGTTGATGGGAGGAGGGTCGGGGGGTAGGATCGGCGCGACCTGATGGCGAACATACTCTCCGCAACAACCCGTCCGGGCCGGTTTTTCTGGCTGATTTTAGTGGCTTTCATGGGAGTGGGCGGGGGGCATTTGGCGGCGGAGAGCTTTTTTGTGATGGAAGCGCATTCGGGCCGGGTGCTGGTTGCGCAGAACGCGACGGCCAAGGTTCCGGTGGCGAGTTTGACGAAGATTGCGACGGCCATCGTGGTGATGGACTGGGCGCAGGTGACGGGGACGGATCTGGGGACGCTGGCGATTGTTCCGCATTCCGGGGCGGAGTTGGGTGGGGCGAATCCGATGGGATTGATGCCGGGCAACCGGATTCCCCTGCGCAATGCGCTCTATTCGGCGTTGATGGGATCGGATAACGTGGCGGCGCAAACCATGGCGCACCATGTCGGGTTTGCGATGCAGCGGCAGCGTGGACAGACCGGAGATCCGGTGAAGGAATTTGTGGAGGAGATGAATGTTTTGGCGAATGCGCTGGGGATGAGCAGGACGAAGTTTGCGAATCCCAGCGGAGTGGACACGGCGCGGGAGCGTGGTGTTTCGACGGCGGCGGACATGGCCCGGCTCTGCGTTTATGCGATGAAGCATCCGGGATTTGCCTTTTTCGTGAAGCAGAAGAGTCGGCGGGTGTCCTTTTATCGCGGGTCGCAGGAGCTGGCCTTCACGGTGGCGAATACGAATCACCTGTTGGGACAGATGGACATCAACGGCATTAAGACCGGCTACACGCAGTTGGCGGGGCAGTGCCTGGCGACGAGTTCGGAGCGCAAGCCGATCGTGCAGAAGCTGGCGGATGGGCGCAGTCGGATGACGGAGCAGCGATTGATCTGTGTGGTGCTGGGGAGCGCGGATCGGTTTGCGCGGACGCGGGGACTGGTGACGGACGGATGGGGGCGCTACGACCAGTGGCGGGCCTCGGGTTCGCCGGTGCAGGACGCGGCCAAGGAAATGATCGTGGTGCCGGCCCCGCGTTGACAATTCGGCGGGATCGATTACCCCTGTCCGCATTATGCGCATCGGGATATTGAACAGTGGCGGGGATTGTCCGGGGCTGAACGCCGTCATTCACGGTGTGGTGGGGGCGGCCACGGAACTGGGTTGGGAAGTGATCGGATTCAAGGATGGGTTCGAGGGGCTGTTGCCTCCGGGGGACTTCAAGGTGCTGAAGCGTTCGGACACGAGCGGGATTTTGAAGTTGGGCGGGACGATTCTGGGTTCGACGAGCAAGGGGCATTTTGCGGCGAAGGTGGGGGCTGGTGATGTGGCGTTGGTGCCGCAGGAGATCATCGACAAGGCGAAGCGGATGATCGACCAGTTGGGAGTGGGGGCGTTGATCGTGGTGGGTGGGGACGGCTCGTTGACGACGGGGATGCAGCTTTACAATGACGGGTGGCCGATCATCGGGGTGCCGAAGACGATCGACAACGATCTGGCGGCGACGGCGATGACGTTTGGATTCGACAGTGCGGTGACGACGGTGGTGGACGGACTGGATCGGTTGCGGACCACGGCGCAGAGCCACAAGCGGGTCATGGTGTTGGAGGTGATGGGACGTCACGCCGGCTGGATCGCGCTGTGGGGTGGGATGGCGGGTGGGGCGAACGTGGTGTTGTTGCCGGAGATCCCGTTTTCGTTTGAGAAGGTGGCGGAGTTCATCAAGCAGCGGGATGCACGGGGTGCGCACAGCACGCTGGTGGTGGTGGCGGAGGGGACAAAGTTGCCGGATGGGGATGTGGTGGCGAGGGCTTCTGCGTCGGGTGGTGAGATGCGGATGGGCGGGGTGGGCGACATCGTGGCGGATCGACTGGAGAAGTTGACCGGCAAGGACACGCGGGCCTGCACCTTGGGGCACCTGCAGCGTGGGGGGGCGCCGACGGCGTTGGACCGGATTTTGGGCGCGCGGTTCGGGGTGATGGCGGTGAAGTTGGCGGAGGAGGGGCAGTTCGGGCGGATGGTGAGTTATCAGGCGTATCACGTGGACTCGGTGCCGATTGCGGATGCGGTGAACAAGCTGCGCTTGGTGGAACCGGATGGAGAGGTGATGCAGGCGGCGCGGGCGATCGGGATTTGCTTTGGGGATTAGGTGGGGGGGGCGGTGAAGGTGGGCAGGCGAGTGACTTCAGACAGCGATGAAAGAGACTTTTCGAGCGATTGCCTATTCAGTGTGCCCGGCTTTTTTGTGCGGGTTGTGGGTTTCGTGTTCCCCGATGCAGGTCGCTCCATCCGATGGTGGCAGTGTTGTGGATTCCAAGAAAGCGTCAGATCTGGTTTCGTCCTATTTTGTAGCCGATGCGAGGCAGGAGGTGAAAGTGCTTGGTAGGGATGGCGTGGATGTCAGGGCGTTTGACGATTTGGTTTCAGTAACGCTCAGCCGTAGATATTCCGCGGCATCGACCGTGATTCGAAAGGAGATTGCAAGGATGCCGGATACGGTTGTTGTGCCGGGGCGGGATCCGAGCGGATATTTCACTGATTCCGTTGACCTGGCCACCTTCAAGACATGGCCGCATCGGCCGGTTCCGGAAAGTGTCCGTCTTCTTGATGTGTCCGTGAAGGAGGAGCAGATAGTCGGGGAATTCGAGGTGGATGAAATGCGCTGGAAAGAGAGGGAGACAGTGTATCTGGCGGTCCGCTTTGAGGTGGAGGCTGGAAATCTCCGAATTGCCGACATTCGCTGGAAGGGAGACCAACTGTGGCTCTCTCAAAAATTGGATCGGTTGGCTGGATTTGAGAAAGGTGCGTCCGATGAGGCCATCTTCGAATTGGTCGAGAGTCTTAGGTTTGATTCTTATTAGGGAGGGCGTTGGGGCTGGGGAGGGCGGATGGACTGACGCGGGTTGGAGGCATGGTAGGAATGGGGAGGGATGCACGGTGGTGCGGCGCGAAAGCGGTGTCGGCGTTCGAAGACTCACTCCCTCCTTCGCTGAAGCTACGGAAGGGCGCAGCTGCCACCGCAGTCCAAATGGGCCGATGGTGTTGCTGAGGCTTGCGACCGGGACGGTCACGCCACTTGCCGGAGTCGGCTGGGCGGTTGGGAAACGGCCGCCACGTTTAGCTGATGCCGCGGACGGCGCGGTCGAAGTCCTGGGGGTTGGGGGCGGCGGAGCGGGCGACGGCTTTGTCGACGATGTCCTGTTCGGTGGCGGCGACGAGGTAGCGGAGGAAGGAACAGTTCTGGGGGGAGTCGCCGCGGTTGAGGTGGTCGCCGAGTTCTCCGTAATTTTGTTCGCGGATCCACTTGCGGGTGGCGCCTTCGTTGAAGAGGTGTTCGAGGGCGACGAAGAGACCGCCGTTCTTGCGGGGGAGGAGTTGTTGGGAGAGGACGCCGACGAGGTGCATGGAGAGGAGGCTGAGGGCGCTCTCGCGGTGGGTGGTCTGGAAGAGGTGGACGAGGCGCTCGATGGTGTCGTTGACGCCTGAGCAGTGGAGGGTGGCGAGGACGAGGTGTCCGGTTTCGGCGGCCTGGAGGGCGATGAGGGCGGATTCCTCGTCACGGATCTCGCCGAGGAGAATGACATCGGGGCTCTGGCGGAGGGAGGCGCGGAGGGCGTCGGCGAAATTTTCGGTGTCGGAGCGGATTTCGCGTTGGGAGAAGAAGCTGAGTTCGTTGCGGAAGAGGTATTCGACGGGGTCCTCGATGGTGATGATGTGGCGGCGGTGGTGCTGGTTGATCCACTGCAGGCAGGCGGCGAGGGTGGTGGATTTTCCGGATCCGGTGGGGCCGGTGACGAGGATGAGGCCGGAGCGGCGTTCGAGCCAGGGAGTGAGGATGTCGCCGGGGATGCCGAGTTCATCGAAGGAGGGGACGATCTCCTCGATGGGGCGGAGGACGGCGGCGAGGTTGCCGAGGGTGTGGTAGAGGTTGACGCGAAGGCGTTGGCCTCCGGGGATCTGGTAGGAGAGGTCGCGTTCGCATTCGGTGTCGGGGTCGGCGCCGCAGCGTTTCCAGAAGGTGGAGATGGTTTCGAACTCGATCGGGATTTCGCCGATGATCCGGAGGTCGCCATCGACGCGCATGCGGGGGATCTGGTCTTCGGCGAGGAAGAGGTCGATGGCGCCGGATTGGAAGGCGTGCTCGGCGAGTTGGTCGATGAATTCTGCCATGCCGGGGAGTGTGGGGGGCGGGGTGGGGGGGCTGCAATGCTGATTTGCGGGTGGTCGGGTCAGGGCGGGTCACTCCCGGATGCCGATGAGTTCGTTGAGGGAGTCCTGGAGGGAGTCGAGGATGACGCGGTCGCGGACGCGTTTGCCGTCGCCGGTGCTGATGTAGAGGGTGTCGAGGGCGGCGCCCTTTTCGGTGGCGATGCGGGCGTGAGTGGTTTGGAGGCCGTGTTTATTGATGGTGTAGAGGAGGTCGTGCATGAGGCCGATGCGGTCGATGGCCTGGACTTCGATGACCGTGAAGTTGGGGTCGGACTCGTTGTCGATGAAGGCGCGGACGGGGAAGGGGATGGCGTCCTCGTTGGTTTCGCGGAGGTAGTTGGTCTTGACGACGAGGTAGTCGTCGGGGTCGTAGGCCTCCTCGCTGCAGAGCTTGTAGATCTTGTCGACGACGCGGAGTTGTTGTTTGCGTGACTCCACGGCGCCGCCATCGGCGCGGCAGACGCGGAGGATGTCGAGGACGATGCCGTCGGGGCGGGTGTAGATGTCGGCGGAGAGGATGCTGATTTCCTCGGAGGCGAGGGCGCAGCAGAGTTTCTCGAGGAGGAGGGGGCGGTCCCGGGTGACCATGGTGAACTCGGTGAAGCCGTGGTCGGGGGTTTCGATCCATTGGATGGCGGACTCGAAAGGGGTGTCGGGGTGTTCGGCGCGGCGTTGGATGTATTGGGAGATGGCGCGGATGTGGGTGCCGACGTTGGTGGCGCTGCGGTAGCGGAAATAGCGCTTCGGCATTTGGCCGAAATGTTCCGCGATGAGGGCGTCGAACTCGCTGCCGATGGACTTGCCGACCCGATCGCGGAGGGTGGCGAGTTCCTCGCGGACGGCGGCGTCGTATTGTTCGTATCCCTGTCGGAGGAACGTCTGGGTGGCGCGGTAGAGTTGTAGAATGAGGGCTTCCTTCCAGGGGTTCCAGGCTTCGTCGTTGGTGCCGTTGGAGTCGACGTAGGTGAAGAGAAGGAGGGTGTCGAGGAGGTGGGGTTCCTTCATGAGGGCCCCGAACTCGGCGATGACGTCGGGATCCTGGATGTCCTTCTTGGTGGCGAAGCGCCAGAGGGTGAGGTGGTGATCGACGAGGAACATGATCAGCTTGCGGCGACCGCCGGTGATCTGGAGGCGCTTGCAGAGTCTGTTGGCGAGCATGGCGGAGCCGTCGATGTGTTCGCGGACATTTTCGGCGCGGCCGGTGTCGTGGAGGATGAGGGCGAGGTAGAGGGCGTAGGGGTCCTCGATATCGATGAAGAGTTTGCGGAAGTGGGCCTTGGCGGGGTCGTCGCTCTCCATGAGGGCGTCGAGTTGGTCGATGCAGCGGAGGGTGTGTTCGTCGGCGGTGTAGCGGTGGAAGAACTCGTGTTGGACGAGGCATTCCAGAGCGCCGAACTCGGGGAGGTAGCGGCCGAGGACGCCGGTGCGGTGCATCATGCGGAGGATGGGGGCGACCTCGCCCTTGCGTTGGAGGATGCCGCGGAACTGGCTGCGGACGTCGGTGTGATAGCGGAAGTCCTGCTCGATGAGGTTCCAGTTGGCCTTGATCAGTTTGCGCAGTTCGGGGGCGAGGGTGAGATTTTCCCGCTGGCAGTGGCGGAAGAGGCGCATGAGGAGGACGGGGTTGTCGTGGAAGATCCGGTCGTGCCGCGGGTAGAGGCGGCCTTCCTTGGCATAGAAGCCGGTGAAGGAGAGCATTTTCGGGGTTCGGGAGAAGAGGCGGGCGATGCCGCCCTTGCGGAAGTCGTTGGCTTCGATCTGGGCGATCTCGAAGACCGAATGGGTGCGTTGGTGGATGTTGCGGGTGTGCCGGTAGTAGTCCCGCATGAGTGTTTCGATGCGGCGCAGGATGGTTTGCTGGGGGTAATGGAGGGCGTCGGCGATGATGCCCTGGAAGCGGAGGGTGAGGATGTCGGAGCCCTTGTTGGTGTGGTAGTGCAGTTCGTTGCGGACGCGGTGGAGGAAGTCGAAGCCTTCCTCGAGGGCCAGGCAGGCGTTCTCGGTGAGGATTTTTCGTTTGACGAGTTCGCGGAGGTCGCGGGTCTTGAAGAGGGCGTCGGAGATCCAGAGGAGGTTGTGGAAGTCGCGCATGCCGCCGGGGCTTTCCTTGATGTTGGGTTCCTGGAGGAAGACGGTGTTGGAGTATTTGCGGTATCGGGAGTTGATGTCGGAGCGCCGTTCATTGAAGAATTTTTCCTGATCCCTTTCGATGCAGTCCTTACGGAAGCGTTTTTTGAATTCGTCGTAGAGGGCCTGGTCGCCGTGGAGGAGTCGGGAGTCGAAGAGGGAGGTGCGGGTGACGGGATCGAGTCGTGCCTCCCTGATGCATTCCGGCATGGAGCGGGAGGCGTGGCCGACCTTGAAGCCGATGTCCCAGAGGACGTAGAGGACGCCCTCGACGACTTCGCTGAGGGCCTTGGGGAGTCTGTGGGAGGCCTGAGGGAGGAGGAAGAGGAGGTCGAGATCGGAGCAGGGGCTGAGGAGGCCGCGGCCGTAGCCGCCGTTGGCGACGAGGGCGATCTTTTCGGCGTTGGGTTGGTCGGCGAGGGAGGCGGCGAAGAGGGCGCGGAGGATGTGGTCGAGGAGCGAGGCGCGGAGGCTGGCGATTTCGACGCCGCCGGCACCGGCATGGTGTTGTTCGCGGATGGTCTTTTCCTCGGCGTGAAGGAAGGCTTTGACGAGGGTGAGGCGCTCTTTGCGGGAGGGGGAGCTGGCGTGGAGCGAGGCGAGCGCGGATTTGGCGCGGGTGGCGAGGGAATCGAGGAGGGCGGCCGACATTTCGGAAGGGGGAGTGATGATCGTCACGGGGCGGGGGGACTATGGGTGATGATGGGCTGGGTGGGGAGGGGAAAGATAGGGGAAGTGGGGGTGGTCGGACGGGTCGGACCGGTCGGACGGGTCGGACGGGTCGGACGGGTCGGACAGGTCGGACGGGTCGGATAGGTCGGACGGGTCGGATAGGTCGGACGGGTCGGACGGGCCGGACGGGCCGGACGGATCGGGGACGGGTGGGACGGGTCAGGGGGCGAGGCGGGCGAGCTGCCATGCTTCGGCTTCCTTGGTATAGAGGAAGCGATCGTGGAGGCGGTGGCCGCCGCCCTGCCAGAACTCGATGGTGTGCGGCACGACGCGGTAACCGCCCCAGAAGGAGGGGAGGGGGATGCGGCCCTCTTTGAATTTTGCCTTCATCTCCGCGAACTTGGCATCGAGGAGGGAGCGGGAGGAGATGACCGAGCTTTGTGGGGAGGCCCAGGCACCGAGTTGGCTTTCGACGGGGCGCTTGAGGAAATACTTGAGGCTTTCGGAGGCGGGGATGCGGACGGCCTCGCCGGTGATGGCCACCTGTCGTTCGAGGGTGAACCAGGGGAAGAGCAGGGAGACGTGGGGGTTGCTGGTGATCTGGCGGGCCTTGCGGCTTTCGAAATTGGTAAAGAAGACGAATCCGCGGTCGTCGAAGCTTTTGAGAAGGACAGTGCGCTGGGTGGGGCGGGCCTCGGGGAGGCTGGTGGCGAGGACCATGGCATTGGGCTCGACGAGGCCGGCCTCGCAAGCCTGTTGGAGCCAACGGGAGAACTGTTCAATGGGGTCGGCGGGGAGGTCTTCGCGGCGCAGTCCGTCCCGCGAGTAGTGGCGGCGGAGTGCGCTGAGGTCCATGGAGATGTTATTCAGGCGAGAGCCAGAGTGCCGATCTCCTCCTCGGTGAGATAGCAGCCCGGGTCGGAGCCCCAGAGATTGCCATTGGCGAAGGCGGCGCGGGTGCGGAAGCCGCCGCCGCAGATGTCGAACCATTTGCATCCGCCGCAGGGGCCGGAGATGAGTTCCTGGCGTTGGGCGTTGCTCATCTGGCCGATGGAACGGATCTCCTGGAGGGCGGCGCGGCTGGGTTCGTGGCGTTCCTCCCAGATGTCGGAGAAGGGGGTCTGCTTGACATTGCCGAGGAGGACGTCCTGCCAGAATTGGTCGGGATGGACGCGGCCCTGAGTGTCGATGTTGGCGATGCCGCGGCCGGAGCTGTTGGCCCCGCCGCCATTCCAGCCGAGAAGGCGTCGGGCTTCCGCGAGATTGGGATGGTTCTCCTGCTCCATGCGGAGGAGGAGGTAGGCGCCATCGGCAGGTTGGGTGACGGTGAGGACCTCGCGATGATTTCCGGCGCGATGCCAGTCTTCGACGCGGGCGATGAGGGTGTCGATGGCGAGGCGGGATTCTGCCGCATCGAGTCCCTGCAGGTCGCTGCCGCGGCCGGCGGGGACGAGGTGGTAGAAGCAGACGCGTTGGATTTCCTGTTCTTCGATGAAGTCGAGGATTTGATCGATGTTCTGGACGGTGTGACGGGTGAGGGTGAGGCGCAGGCCGGTTTTTTGATCGACGGCGTGACAGTGGGCGAAGCCGCGCACGGCGGCCTTGAAGGCACCCTTCTTGCCGCGGAAGGTGTCGTGGACATCGCCGATACCGTCGAGGGAGATGCCGACGTAGGCGACTTCGGCGGCTTTGAGGAGGGCGGCTTTTTCGGGGGTGATGAGGGTGCCGTTGGTGGAGATGGTGAGCTTGAGGCCTTTGGCGGAGGCGTAGTGGACGAGGTCGAAGAAACGCGGATGGATCATGGGCTCTCCGCCGGAGAGGAGGAGGGAGGGGATCTGATAGGCGGCGAGGTCATCGACCACGGAGGTCATTTGATCCCAATCGAGTTCGCCGGGGTAGCGGTTGGCGTTGGAGCTCGAGTAGCAGTGGACGCAGCGGAGGTTGCAGGTGCGGGTGATGTTCCAGACGACGATGGGTCGGCGGTGACGGGCGCTTTGGGCGGCGGTGTGGCCGTGGCCATAGCGGAGGTTGTCGGCGGGTTGGGCGGCACCGGTCCAGAGTTTGGTGAGGTTGATCATGGGTGTTGTGTGTGGGGATGTGGTTAGCTGAAATCGTTGTTTCCGGCGGGGATGTAGGGGCAGAGGGGTTCCTCGGCGAAGGGATCGCCGGAGACGGCCCAGGCCCTGGAGCGGGAGCCGCCGCAGGTGTCACGGAACTCGCAGCGCCCGCATTTGCCGCCGAGGGCGTCGCTGTCGCGGAGGGAGACGAAGAGGGGGTGGTTGCGGTAGATATCGGCGGGGTGGGTGTTGCGGACATTGCCGCATTTGATGGGGAGGAAGCCGCTGGGAGTGACCACGCCGTCATGGCCGATGAACATGATGCCGCGGCCGTCACGGATGCCGAGGGGGGCCTTCATGCCCTTGCCTTCGCGGCTGCGTTTGCGCTGGAGGAGGACGCGGCGGAAGTGATGTCCTTCGGTGGTCTTGATGCCGAAAGGGACAGAGGCGGCGAGGTCGGCCAGTTCCTCGAAGATGTCCTCCAGATCCTCCTTTTCGGGGAGATCCCGGAGTCCGGCGCGGCCGGTGGGAACGATGATGAAGACGCTCCACATTTCCGGTTCGATCTGGAAGACGAGATCGCGGAAGGCGGGATACTCCTTGATGTTGCCACGGGTGAGGGTGGTGTTGATCTGGACGCCGAGGCCGACCTTTTTGGCCTTGTCGATGGCGAGCATGGTGCGGTCGTAGGTGCCGGCGAGTCCGCGGAAGGCATCGTGTGTCTCGCGGGTGGCGCCGTCGAGGCTGAGCGAGATGCGTTTGATGCCGGCGTCGACGAACTTGTTGAAATCAGCCTTCACGAGGCGGGCGGTGGCGGAGGGGCTGAGGCTGACGTTGAGGCCGAGTTCGGTGGCGTAGCGGGCGATGTTGAGCGCATCGGGACGCATGAGGGGATCGCCGCCGATGAGGACGAGCATGGGGGGATTGAGGTCGGCGAGTTGCTCGACGAGGTGGAGGGCCACGGAACGGTTCAGTTCGTCAGGGCTGCGTCGGGGCTGGGCCTCGGCGCGGCAGTGGCTGCAGGCCAAGGCGCAGGCGCGGGTGATTTCCCAGAAGACCAGGAAGGGCCGCTCCTCGAATTTGTATCCCTCGATTCCCAACGGTTTCGTCCTGACTAGAGTGTTCACGTTGCTGCATTAAACGCAGGGAGGGGGAGGTGTTTCCATGCAGTGGCGGGGGTTGGCTGCGCATATTCTCTGATTTGTGGAATCGGGGATTGTTTTGGATAATAGTTGAAAAACGAACTATAAATAGGTAGAAACCTGTTTAGTGGCCGTGAAAGCAACTTTTAAATATGGGAGTCCGCAGCGATTGGCGGTGGAGTTGGGGCAACGTCTGCGGCGCATGCGGATGGAGCGGGGGTGGACGCAGGAGGAAGTGGCGGAGCGGTCGGGGATCGGGCTTTCCAGTTTGAAGAGTTTGGAGGGGAGCGGGAAGGGGACGCTGGTGCGGTTCCTGCAGGTGGCGAGTGTGCTGGGGGCGATGGATGAATGTGCGATGCTCTTTGCGCAGAGTCGGGTGATGGAATCGCTTGAGGCGGTCGCGCGTGCCGAGCGGCAGCGGGCCCCACGGCGGAAGAAGAGAGGGGAGGAAGGATGATCGAGGTGCGCTATCTGGGTGGGGGGGAGGATCTCCTGGTGGGAAGGCTGACGCAGTCGGCGGGGCGCGTGTTTTTCGAGTATGATGGAGATTGGCGGGGACGCGGATTGGAGTTGTCGCCCTATGTTTTGCCCTTGAGCGAGGATCGGGCGGTGGCGCCGCCCGACAACAAGTTTCAAGGACTCTATTCCCTTTTTGCGGACAGTCTGCCTGATTGGTGGGGGGAGAAGCTCTTGCGGCGCCATGTGGAGGCGCAGGGTCGGGTATGGCGGGATCTGACGCCCCTGGACAAGCTTTGTCTGCAGGGGGACCGGACCGTGGGGGCACTCGGTTATGAGCCGGATGCGGGAATGGGTGAGGAGGTGGGCGAGTTTGACTTGGAGGGTTTGGCGAGTTCGGCAGTGGATGTTTTGGCGGGTGAAACGGACCGGGTCATCGCGGGGTTGTTGCGGACGGGGCACACGGCAGGGGGAGCGCAGCCGAAGGTGGTGTTGGGATTGAGCGAGGACCGGCGGTCGGTGGTGTCGGGGGAGGGGGTATTGCCGGAGGGCTTTTCGCATTGGCTGGTGAAGTTCGATTTGGAACCGGTATTGGAGGATGGCCGGGCGGAAATGTTGTGTGGGTTGGCGGCCCGGGCGGCGGGGATCGAGATGCCGGAAGTGGCGGTATTGGAGGATGGCAGTGATCGGGCTCACTTTGCGGTACGGCGTTTTGACCGGAGAGGGCATGGGGAGCGGGTGCACGTGCAGACCTTCACGGCCTTGTCGGGACGGCATGTGGAGGAGCAGTTTGACTACTCGGATCTGATGGACATGACGCGGGATCTGACGCGGGACCATCGGCAGGTCGAGCAGATGTTCCGGAGGGCGGTGTTCAACGTGCTATTGGGGAACGAGGACGATCATGGGAAGAACCATGCCTTTTTGATGGAAGCGGATGGGGAGTGGAAGCTGGCACCGGCCTACGACCTGACGCAGACGGGGCATCCGGTGGGTGGGGGGATGCGGGCCTGTGGGGTGATGGGTCGGGCGGCGGAGGTGCGGCGGGAGGATCTGTTGGCGCTGGCTGCGGAGCACGGGGTGCGGGGGAGCGAGAAGGTAATCGATGAAGTGTGGGGTGTGTTGAGTCGTTTGGAAGATTTTGCAGTGGCGACGGGGATCAGTGTAGGTCGGATGGAGGAGTTGCGGGAGGGGTTGCGAGGGGCGAGGTAGGGGGGAGCCGGGCATCGTTCAGGTTTTGGGATCTGGAGGTGATGCTGCACGTGCGGGAGAGCTTCATGGGGCAGGTGTATGCGGAGGAACGGGATCTGGCGGGATATTGGCGGGTGATGGATATTGCGGGGGAGGGTCGAGAAAAGCAGGGTGTGACAGCGGGCAATGATGGTGCTAGGGATTTCGACCGAAGAAGATGCCGTGCTCTATCGCTATTGCCCCTCGGCGAGTCCGTCGAACGGGTCGAGGACCCAATGGGTTGGGTACGCGGAAATACGGATTCAGCTGACCTTGAGCGTAAATGGCATTCGGTCCAATTACTCGATTTCAAGGACTGACCCCTTTCTCGGGAAGGTGGTTGACGGATGAGCCGTGGGGAGGGCGCCGCTTTTTGCGGTGGATCCGAACGGAGTGGTGGCGAATGTGTTGAGTCACATTCGGTAGGGTGCCCTGGGAGGGGGGCGGACGGGGGCATACCGTCGCGGTCCGGGGGGGATTTACTCTACGGGAGTGAGGGTGGCGGGGGTTTCCTCGGGGTCTTCGACTTGTTCGTCCTCTCCGGGTTCTCCGGGTTCTTCGGGTTCTTCGGGTTCTTCGGGTTCTTCGGGTTCCTTGATCTCTTCCTTGCCGATGTTTTCGTAGTGCTGGAGGATGCGGTCGCGGGTGGTGCGTTCGATGATTTCGCAGTCCTGGAGGGAGTCGGCGAGGCGTCTGGCCTGGGCGACTTCGAATTCGTCGGGAGGGGTGTCACCATTTTTGGGGGGGCGGATGACGAGGTTGGGAATGAGTTTTTCCGCGCCGGGGAACACGGAGGGGTCGATGAGGAAGCCGATTTCGGGGGTCTTGCCGGTGGCGGGGCCGATGGAGATGAGGGGGGCCTCGCCTCGGGAGAGCATGTCGATGGAAAGGGATTCGTTGAAGAAGCCGAGGCGTTTGGCGTTCTCGAGGTTGCGGAGGAGGGTTTCGCGGATGAGGGCCTGTCGCGGGTTGTCGCGTTCGCGGGAGGAGTCGGTGCTTTCGAGGATGCCGTCCTCCTTGAGTTGGAAGACCATGTTGAGGGCTTTGTCGGTGGAGAGGCCGAAACGGGTGTTGGCTTCGTGGAGTTTGAGGAGGGTTCTGAGGAGGGTGGCGGCGGCGTCGGCCCTGTCGAACTGCTCGAACATGGAGGCATCCGCGGTGAGAACGCGAAGGTCGATGATGAGGGCCTTTTCGGCCTTGCTCTTGTTCCAGGTTTTCATGCCAAAGATGGCAACGACACCAAAGAGGAGGGTGATGACGGCGTAGCGGACGAGGTCGCGTGGGTCCATGAGTTGAATAATTGGGTGGCGGTGAACTTAGTCCCAGATGGTTTTTTTCTTCACTTCCCTCTCCTTGGGTTGGAAGCGGGTGTAGTCGCGGCACTGGTGGAGGGCTTCTTCGCGGGTGATGACGTTCTGGGCGAGGAGGTGGTCGAGGTGGTCGTCGATGGTGTGCATGCCTTCCTTGCGGCCGACCTCCATGAGGCCGACGACCTGTTCCATCTTGCGGTCGCGGACACAGGAACGGATGGCGTAGTTCATGCGCATGACCTCGGTGGCGACGATGCGGCCGTTGCCGTCCGCGGTGGGGAGGAGGCGCTGGGAGACGATCGCCTCGAGGACGTTGCCGAGTTGGGCGACGACCTGTTGTTGCTGATCGGGGGGGAAGACATCGACGAGGCGGTCGATGCTTTGCGGGGCATCGACGGTGTGGAGGGTGGCGAGGACGAGGTGGCCGGTTTCGGCGGCGGTGAGGGCGATCTTGATGCTCTCGAGGTCGCGTAATTCGCTGACCACGATGACATCGGGGTCCTGGCGGAGGGCCTGGCGGAGGGCGCGGGAAAAGCTTTTCGTGTCACGGCCGACCTCGCGCTGTTTAATGATGCAGGCGAGGTGCGGGAAGACGAATTCGATGGGGTCCTCGATGGTGATGATGACGCCGGCGCGGGACTCACCGATGCGACGGATCATGGCGGCGAGGGTGGTGGTTTTGCCGGCCCCGGTGATACCGGTGACGAGGACGAGGCCGCGGCGGAGGCCGCAGAGTTGATCGACGATGGGGAGGTGGCCGAGGTCGGAGAGGTGGGGGATTTCGGCGGGGATGTATCGGAAGGTGGCCTCCATGTGGCCGGAGGTGAAGTGGACGTTGCCGCGGAAGCGGCCGATGCCGGAGACCTCAAGGGCGTAGTCGAGTTCCCATTCCTCCTCGAGTCGCGCTCGTTGGGACTCGGAGATGGTGCCCATGATGAGGCTTTTGCAATCGTCGGCAGAGATGGCGAAGTCTTCGAGGGCGACGATGTCGCCGTTGATGCGGGCGGCGGGAGGGGCGTTGGCGACGAGGTGGAGGTCGGAGCCGCCGCGCTCGATGGATTCTCGGAGGTAGTCGGTGATTTCGCGGGGCTCGCTCATGGTGGTGGGAGGAGGCGGACTGTACAGAATTGGCTGGGGAGGGCGATTAAATTTGCCGAGGCCCTGGGGGCTGGGTGGCGCAGAGGAGGTCGAGGTGGGCGGCGTGGTCGGGAGGGAAGTCGAAAAGGGGCATGTTTTCGCGGAGGGAGGCGAGTTGGCTGCGAATGGCGTGGCCGATTTCGCCGCCGTATTGGGCGGTGGCGAAGGCGAGGATTTCGGTGGCGCGGACGAAGAGTTCGCGGGCGCGATCCGGTTCGTGGCCGAGGCGGTGGGCGTCGGCGGCTTCGGCGAGGAGGGCGCCGCTGGCGACGAGGCGTCCGGTGTTGCGGCCTTCCTCGTCGTAGAAGAGGCTGACGAGTTTGGCGGAGGGGGTGTTGATGAGGGTGTGGTAGGGGAGGCCGGTGAGTTGGGCGCTGTTTTCCTCGAGGAAGCGGAGGAAGTCGTCGGACTGCTGGGCCTGCTTGATGCCGAGGGCGCGGAGGGCGAATTCGACGACGCGTTGGATTTCGCGGAGGAGGAAGTCTTGGCGGATCATGGGGGGGGCAAGTAGGGAAGCGTTTGGGTGGATTCCGTTGTGGGTGGGGGCCGTGGTGGAGAGACGCTTACACCTGGAAAGTCCGGAGTCGATTCCGGAGTTATTTGCGTGAGTCCGTTAGGACGGGGGTGGGTTGTCTTCCGCCCGGGGGAGTTGGAGTTCGGCGGGTGAGAGAACAGCCTGCCAACGCCTTTCCGCGATTGTCCCGTCAGATCGTAGCTTGCGGGGAGGTCATCCCGAGGTTAGAAGGGTAGCGGAGCGTAGTTGAATCTCCGAACAACCTACCTTCCGCAATGAAAGCTAGAGTAACGGATCCGTCCGGGTTTATTCCGGAATTGAAGGCCGAGTGGTTTGCGGTGATCAGGGACAAGCACAGTAAGAAGCCGGTGAGGCTCCTGGGGCAAGCTACGTTCAAGAATGTGAGAACGGCAGACAAGAAGATCTTTGTGAGTGCATACATTGAGCCGGACACGCTTGAACGACTTACGGGGAGTTCGAGGCCGAAGGAGGGTGATATCGAGGGTTACGCGCTCACGATTTCTGGGGCAGGAATCGTTACCGAGGGGCGGTACGGTGAGGGGCTGACCAAGGCCACCGCCGAGGAAGGAGCAAAGTGGTGGATCGACTGGAAGAATCAGAATCTCGATGGACTGATCATTCCGAAGAGTCAGACCCCGTTCGCAGCACTATGGACAGACCGTTATCCGACAGAGAAGATCAGGAACGAGTAAGGTGGTGAGCGCAATTTGACCGGTGACGTTTTTCGGGGGGGGAGGTGGAGAGTGGGGCGAGAGGTTGAGGGAGGAGCGGGGGGGGAGCCGCCGACCCCTCGCAGAGGGG
>JAQCFL010000423.1 GCA_027619375.1 Verrucomicrobiota bacterium
GTTGTTGAACATTCGCTGCATTCTGACGCATCCCGGGTTTGCGGATGCGGGGCACCGGAATGCGGTGTTGTCGGGGGCGTATCTGGCGAAGCGTTTTTTCAAGGGGCAGATTCCGCCGGAATACAGAAAGGAAATGTCCGCGCCGGGGTTTCACAACGTGCCACAGCACCTGAGGAACATCGTGCTGGGCATTCCGGGCCTGGTGAAATTTGGCAGTCATTGGTTTCTGCGGCGGACGATTGCCCGGCGGAAGTATCCGTCCATTTCCCTGCGCAGCGGATCGAACGCCTACACCATTCATTTTGACGCGGAGCAGTCGCCGAATCCGGACAGCCGGGTGCTGCTGGGGGAGAGTCTTGATCCGTTCGGCCAGCGCCAGATCAAGGTGGCCTGGAACTACCAGCAGCGGGATGTGGACAGCGTGGTGCGGTGGAAGGAGTTGCTGGAGGCGGAGTTGGAGGCCTCGGGTGCCGGGAAGTTCACGCAGAGTCCGGAGGAATGCCGGGAGTTGATCCTGCGCGGGTTTGGGGTGGGGAGTCATCACATCGGCACGACGCGGATGTCGGCGACTCCGCGCACGGGGGTGGTGGACCGCGACGGTCAGGTGCACGGGGTGCGGGGCTTGTATGTGGCGAGTCCCTCGGTCTTTCCGACGGGTAGCTTTGCGAACCCGGTGCTGACGACCACGGCGATGGCGGTGCGGTTGGCGGCGCACCTGAAGGCGAGAGCCGACTCCCGGTCCTGAGGCCTTTACGATTCCACAGATACAATCATGATCATCCATCTCATCGCGGGGGCCCGGCCCAATTTCATGAAGATTGCTCCGGTGCTCCGGGCGGCGGCGCAACATGCGGACCGATTGACCTGTCGGATTGTGCATACCGGGCAGCACTATGACCGGGCGATGAGCGAGGTGTTCTTCGAGGAGTTGGGGATTCCGGAGCCGGATTTCCATCTGGGATGCGGGGGAGGATCGCATGCGGAGCAGACCGCGAAGATCATGGTGGCCTATGAGAAGCTGTGCACGGAGGAGAAGCCGGATTTGGTGTTGGTGGTGGGGGATGTGAATTCGACACTGGCCTGTGCGATCGTGGCGAAGAAGCTGCACGTGACCGTGGCGCACATCGAGGCGGGACTGCGGAGCGGGGACCGGGAGATGCCGGAGGAGATCAATCGGTTGGTGACGGACGCAATTTCGGATTTGTTTTTCGTGACCGAACCGAGCGGGGTGGAGCATTTGCGGCGGGAGGGCAAGGAGGACGCCGCGGTGCACTACGTGGGGCATGTGATGGTGGACAACGTGTTGTTCCAGCGGGACCGGTTGCTGGCCAGTCCGCTGGTGGAGGGTCGGTCGGTGGAGTTGAAGAAGGGCCATGAGGCCTACGGGGTGGTGACGATGCATCGGCCCTCGAATGTGGACGAGAAGGCGGTGTTCGGGGGCTTGGCCCGGGCGTTGCGGGAAGTGTCGGAGCGACTGCCGCTGATCTTTCCTGCGCACCCCCGGACCCTGGGTAACATGGAGAAGTTCGGGATTGATCTGGGGCCGCACATCACGGTGGCGGAGCCGCTGGGCTACATGGATTTCCTGAACTTGTGGAAGGATGCGCAGTTGGTTCTGACCGACAGCGGGGGGCTGCAGGAGGAGACGACGGCGTTGGGGGTGCCCTGTCTGACAATGCGGGAGAACACGGAGCGGCCGGTGACGGTGACGGAGGGGACCAACGTGCTGGTGGGGACCGATCCGGAGGCCATCACGGCTGCGGCGACGCGGATATTGAATGGGGAGGTGAAGGCCGGGAGGCGGCCGGAGTTGTGGGATGGCTGTGCGGCGGAGAGGATCATCAAGATTCTGATGGAGCGGTAGTTACGGCTGGGCCGTCGATTGAAGTTATGAGAATTGCGTTTGTGGGGAGCCTTCCTGCCGCTGCGGTGTTTCCGATCGAACTTGTTCGAGAGCATTACCGGAGAGGGAATCACCCGGCGCCTTGGGTGCAGGGTCTATTGCCTGCCCTGGCAGCGACCAGTGGTTTCAAGCTTCGGGTGATCCTGGTGCAAAGGGCGATCCTTCGACCCTGTCTGGTGGAGCGGGACGGAGTGGAATACCAGGGAGTGCCCTACCATTTGCCGGAGCGGTCCAACATTCGTTTGTTCCACCTTCCGAAGTCACTGGTGTATCGGACGGCGTTGAGGCAGTTTCAGCCCGATCTGGTCCACGCTTTCGGCATGGAGACGGGGTCGGGCACCATTGCCTTGAGATCCGGGTTTCCGGTTTCCTGTTTTGTGCAGGGCATATTGGAGAAGCTCTATCCTCTCTTCCCACCGCGGGCGTTGGGAGAGGTTGCTGCGGAGCGATGGTGCGAGTCTCGGGCGGTCCGGCGAATTCGTTGGTTTGTGGCCGAGAACGAGTGGGCGAGAGAGTGGGTGCTGTCCTGCAATCCCGCGGCTCGTGTGACTTTGATTCCGCATTCCCTGAGGAACGACTTCTTGGCGAAGGCGGCACCAACCTACGAGAAGAGAGTCTTATCGGTCGGAGGCCTTACTCGGATCAAGGGCATGGACACCATTATCAAGGCTTTCGCGCGAATCAAGGACAAGGAGGCCAAGCTTTGTCTCGTTGGAACTGGTCCCTTGATGCAGGAACTGAAGAAGTTGGCCCAATCGTTGGGTGTCGGAGAACGCGTGGAGTTCACCGGCAATCTCGACACGGAGAGGGTGATTGCGCAGATGAATCGAGCCTCTGTGTTTGTCGTCGCCTCCCGGGTCGATACGTCTCCCAACGTGCTGAGCGAAGCACATGCAATTGGGCTGCCGGTGATCGGAACGAAGGGCGGCGGAATACCGGAGATGATTGAAGAGGGACTAGATGGCTACCAGGTGGAGGTGGATGGCTTTGAAGAAATGGCCTTGCGAATGGATCATCTATTGG
>JAQCFL010000424.1 GCA_027619375.1 Verrucomicrobiota bacterium
TGCTTTTTATCAGCCTTCTTCCCCCCCTCATCTGTCCGCGCCCAGGACGGGCCAAACTCCAACGACGACAAATCCACCAGAGGCGCTTCCTCTTTTGTCCCAGGCTTCTTCGCTTCGTCGCTCATATCGTCCGGCACGGTTATCACAAATTTCCGGCAGCACAAAGCGCACAAAATGGCATTCGTCAGCCCCCTTCAACCCATCGGATAGAGGATCCCCGCACTCACCTCATCGATCTTCGCCAAAACCTCCGGACTCAACTCCACCCCCGCCGCCGCCAGGATGGGATCCAACTGCTCCACCCGCGAGGCCCCCACGATGGTCGAAGCCACATAGTCGTGCTGCTTGCTCCACGCCGTGGCCAACGTCACCAGATCGATCCCCGCCTCCTCCGCGATCACCCGGAAACGCTCCGTGGAGGCCAGACTCTTCTCATTCACGAAACGCTCCGCCATGGCCTTCTGCCGCTCCCCACCGGTCGTCAAATACTCCGTAAACCGCCCCCCCACCGGATACTCCGCCCCGTTGTACTTTCCGGTCAACACCCCGCCCGCCAGGGGACTGTAGGGCAGCAAACTCACCTTCTCCCGCCGACAACACTCCGCCAACTCATCCTCAAAACGCCGGTTGTTCAGCGAAAAATTATTCTGAATGGTGTCATACCGCGTCAGTCCGTGCAGCTCACTCGCCCACAGACTCCGCATCAACCCATAGCTGTTCTCGTTGCTCGTCCCCATCACCCGCACCTTCCCTTCCTGCACCAACTCATCCAACGGCTCCAAGGTGTCCTCCGGCCGCATCCCATGGTCCGGCCAGTGCACCTGGTAAAGATCCACGTAGTCCGTCTTCAACCGCCGCAAGCTCCCCTCGATCGCCATCCGGATGTGCCGCCGATCCAACGCCGCCGTCCCATTCCGCACCGGCGGCACAAACCATCCATGCGCCGCCCCCGCCACCTTCGACGCCACGATGATCCCATCCCGCGGCTTCGTCGCCATCCACTCGCCGAACCACACCTCCGTCAACCCCGCCAACTCCGCCGTCGGCGGCACCGGATACACCTCCGCCGTGTCGTAGAAATTCACCCCCGCCTCATAGGCCCGATCCAGAATGCGAAAGCTCTCCCCCTTGTCCGCCTGCGTGCCGAAGGTCATCGTCCCCATGCAGATCTCGCTCACCACCACACCACTCGTCCCAAGCCGTCGTTTTTCCATGTCCCACCCGCTAACCTCTTTTCCCCCGACCTCCAAACGGAAAATCCATCCTTCCTTGCCAGGGTCCCTACACTCGGGAAATTTCATTCCGAAACAAAGAGAGGAACCGCTGATGACACTGATTTCACAGATCGATTTGGGATGAAGAAGACAGAAAATCCGTGAAGTCAGGCTATTGCACCGGTTCTCTAGCGGGGATCTCCAATTTCTATTCTTAAAAATCAGAGTAATCAGTGAAATCAGTGGTCAAAATCTCCCTCTGTTTCCCTAGTGTTGGGACCCTGACATCCTTGTCCGATAGGTCCCCACCCTCCACCGTGTAGTCCTTCCCATGCGCTTGCTTCTCCTTTTTCTCCTCACCCTCCTCCCGACCCTCGCCACCCTTGCCACCGCCCAACAAAGCGCCACCGGCACGGTCTATCACGACCTCAACAACAACCAATCCCGCGACGACGGCGAACCCGGCCTCCCCGGTGTGCTCGTCTCCAACCAGATCGAGATCACCAAAACCGACGCCGAGGGTCGCTGGTCCCTGCCCGCCTCCGACGATTGCATCTTCTTCCTCATCAAACCCCGCGGCTGGACCTCGCCCGTCGATGCCCAACAGCTCCCCCGCTTCTTCTACACCCACAAACCCGCCGGTTCCCCCAAAAGCCAATTCCCCGGCGTCGCCCCCACCGGCCCCCTCCCCGCCTCCATCGACTTCCCCCTCACCAAACAGGAGGAACCCGACCAGTTCAAAGCGATCTTCTTCGGCGACACTCAGGCCCGCGACCTCAAGGAACTCGACTACATGGCCCAGGACACCATCCCCGAACTCATCGGCACCGATGCCAAGTTCGGCGTCACTCTCGGCGACATCCTCTTCAACGACCTCTCCCTCTACGACACCCACAACTCCATCATCGCCCTCATCGGCCGCCCCTGGTTCAACGTCATCGGCAACCACGACCTCAACTTCGACGCCCCCAGCGACAAACTCTCCGACGAAACCTTCGAACGCGTCTACGGCCCCGCTTACTACGCCTTCACCCACGGCCCCGTCCACTTCGTGGCCCTCGACAACGTCCGATGGGGCGGCGACCGCGGCAGCGGCGGCTCCGGCACCTACACCGGCGAACTCGGCGAGGATCAACTGCAATTCCTCACCAACCTCCTCCCCCACATCCCCCAGGACGAACTCCTCGTCCTCATGATGCACATCCCCCTCCACGCCGCCGACGGCCCAGGCGAATCCACCGCCGACCGCGAACAACTCTTCCGCCTCATCGAATCCCGCCCCTACACCATGTCCATCTCCGGACACACCCACTGGCAGGCCCATCAGTTCCTCGACCAGAAAAGCGGATGGAAAGGCAAGGCACCCCACCACCACGTCGTCAATGTCACCGTCTGCGGATCCTGGTGGACCGGCGAACCCGACGAACTCGGCATCCCCCACTCCACCATGCGCGACGGCGCCCCCCGCGGCTATTCCTTCATCAACTTCGACGGCCAGCAGGCCATCGTCGATTTCAAGGCCGCCCGACGCCCCGCCGACTACCAACTGCGCATCGAGGCCCCCGACTCCCTCCCCGCCTCCAAAACCGACACCACCATCCACGTCAACGTCTTCGGCGGCTCCGAAAAATCCACCGTCCGCATGCGCGTGGGCGATACCGGCGAGTGGATCACCCTCGAGAAAACCCTCGCCCCCGATC
>JAQCFL010000425.1 GCA_027619375.1 Verrucomicrobiota bacterium
GGGGGGGATTTCGTGGGAGGAAACGGTGGGGCGGGTGGAGGAGCGGCTGCGGCGGCGGTTTGCGAGGCGTTTGATGACGGCGCGGTTGATTCATCCGCTTTTCTTTTCGCAACTGGGTCGGCGGATGTTGTCGGCGACTGCGCGTTCCGGGATTTTGCCCTTTCAGTTTCTCTTCAAGACCCTTCGATAACAACTTATGTATTTGCAATCAATCAGCAGCGCCTTTCCACCGTATTCCTTCACTCAACGTCAGTGTTGGGAGATCGCCGGAGGGTCACCGGCGGTGACGAATTTGAAGGAGCGGTCGCAGGGGTTGATGGAGAAGATTCTCTGCGGGGACTCGGGGATCGCGAAGCGGCACTTTGTGACGGAGGATCCCGGAGTGCTGCTAGGGGCGGGGGCGGAAGAGTTGAACAAGGGGTTTGAAATGGCGGCGCCGAAGTTGTCGGCGGAGGCGCTGAAGAAGGCGTTGGAGAAGGCGGGGGTGACGGCGGGGGAGGTGGATGCGTTGTTTGTGTGCACATGCACGGGGTATTTGTGTCCGGGGGTGTCGAGTCACGTGGCGGAGCAGTTGGGGATGCGGGGGGATGTGTATTTGAGCGATTTGGTGGGACTGGGGTGCGGGGCGGCGATCCCGACCTTGAGGGCGGCGGAGGGGTTTCTGGCGGCGAATCCCGGGGCGGTGGTGGCGACGGTGGCGGTGGAGGTGTGTTCGGCGGCGTTTTACATCGACGATGAACCGGGGGTGCTAATCAGTTTGTGTTTGTTCGGGGATGGGGCGGCGGCGGCGGTTTGGAAGTGCGAGGGGAAGGATGGGCAGTATCGGGCGGAAGGGTTTCAGACCCTGCATCGGCCCGAGGATCGGGAGAAGATCCGCTTTGTGAACAAAGATGGGAAGTTGAAGAACAAGCTGCATCGCAGTGTGCCGGAGGTGGCGGCAGGGGCGGTGCGGGAGTTGTTTGCGAAGCGGTTGGGAGAGCCGGATCAGGTGATCGCGCACACGGGGGGGCGGGATGTGGTGGATGCGCTGGAGGGGGTGCTGCCGGGGTTTGTGCTGGGGGAGACGCGGAAGGTGCTGGAGGAGTATGGGAACTGTAGTAGTCCCTGTGTGTTGTTTGCACTGGAGGAGCGGATGAGGGGTGGATTTGATGACAATCGCTTGTGGTTGACGTCTTTTGGGGCGGGGTTTTCGGCGCACTCGGTGGAGTTGGTGCGGTAGGCCGCGGTGGGGGGCTGGTTATTGGTTATTGGTTATTGGTTATTGGGTATTGGGTATTGGGTATTGGGTATTGGGGGGGAGGGGAGCGTGGCGGAACGCCACGGGGACGGCCCCGGAGATTTGCATAGGCGACAGGCTGCCGCTGGCTCAGCCACTTCCATGTACCCCCGGCGAGCATTCAGCACCGGATTTGGCACGGGAGACAGGCCTGTGTAGTTTGATGTTTTGGATTTGGGAACTGGAGCTTATTTGGAAATTGGAGCGTGGAAATTCGATGGAGCGAACCGGACGAATTAGGCAAAATTTCCGACCCCCAAGCTCCAAATAAATTTCAAATCCAGATCCCAAGAACCAAATCCAGAAGGCTGGAGTCCTTAGCCAGACGCTGATGCGCAGTTGCGCGGCGGGACGCCGACAGCCATGGTGGTGGGGCGGCGGTGGAACAGCCGACGCCTAGCAGAGGCACCGCTACGCGTGGGGCTCAGGTGGCGGGGGCGAGGCGTTGGAGGGCCAGGGCGAGGAGGAGGGCGAGGAAGGGGACGGCAAGGATGGTGGTGGAGGAGATGGTGGGAACGACGAGGGGGCCGGCCACTGCAGCGCGGCTGATGGGGGCGAGGACGATGAGGTCGATGAGAGGGATGATGGCGAGGAGGGCGGAGACGAAGAGGCCGAGGCCCCTTTTGCGGATGAGAGTGATGACGGGGAGGAGGACGAGGGCGAAGAGGGCGGCGGCGAGGTAGGAGGGTTTGGGCGTCGCTTCGATCCAGATCCAAGTATGGGTGAGGATGGGGGTGGCGAGGAGGAGGAGGGCGAGGAGTTTGGTGTTGCCGATGAGTTGGCCCTTGCTTTCGAAGCGGGCGGCGAGGGAGAGGCCGGCGATGTAGGCGAGGAGGCCGAGGGAGAGGGAGAGGAGGAAGAGGGAGGACCGGGAGTAGTCCTGCCATACAGGAACAAGAGGCGATGCTTTTTCAAACAGTCCGGCGATGACTTCGGGTTGCGGCAAGGCTTGGGCGAAAAATCCCAGCACGTAGAGCAGTCCTCGGCAGAGGCCCATTGGGATAATCGCCAGCGGTGTCTGTTTGTGGAAGCGGGTGTAGATGAGGATGGCGGTGGCGATGGCGGCGGCGGGGAGGAGGGCCCACACTCTGGCGTAGAAGGCGAGGGCGAGGCCGGCGGCGAGGAGGGCGGCGGCGATTTTGAGGACGGTCTGCGGGTGGATGCGCCCGGAGGGGATGGCGCGTTCGGGGCGGTGTTGTTTGTCCCAGTGGGAGTCGGACCAGTCGTTGAGGAAGCAGCCGCCGAGGTAGAGGCAGGCGCCGCTGAGGAGGGGGAGGAGGAGGGAGATTTTGTGGCCGGGGTAGAGGTCCTGGTTGAGGCCGCCCCAGAACCAGGCACCGAGGAGGCAGCCGGTGAAGACGTTGCAAAGGACGGTGGGGACGTTGGCGACGCGTCCCATGGCGAGGAGGTCGAGGAGGCGTTGGCGGCGGGTGGGCATGTGGGAAAGGGAGGGACCGCTCTCCGAGCGGTCCGGTGGTTGGAACGATTCGATTGTAGGTCGTGCGGTTGAGTCGAGGGAATAGCGGATGTTTCGTCCTCACCGGCGGGCGATCCTTGGCGGGGCGAAGCGGGGTGGGATGTTGAAGGACTTCGGAGGTGAGGGTGGGGAGGAGGTGGGAGGGTG
>JAQCFL010000047.1 GCA_027619375.1 Verrucomicrobiota bacterium
AGGCGGCCTGCCCCGCGAGTCGCTCCGGGCGAGTCGCTCCGGGCGGGGGGCTTCCCGGGGCGGGTGCCCTTCGGGTAGGATCCGGGCACCATGCAAGTGTTCTCGTCCACCCTGGATAAAGCCGGGCGTCCCTGCGCGCTGCGGGACTGCGCGCTTTGTGAAGGGCTTTGCAAGCTCCACCGCCACGGCAACTACTTGCGCTACGAACATCCGGAGGGTGGCACCCAAGTGACCGTGCCGCGCTTCCTGTGCCCGCGGTGCCGCCGCACCTGGAGCGTCATTCCCCCGAACATGTTCCCCTATCGAAGCCTTCCGGTGACGCGTTTCGAGGGACTTCTCGATGAGCAGAGCGGCCTGACGGGTGGCGGTGCGAGACCACCACCCGCCACCCAGATTGAGACGGGTTGCGTCCGGCGGGCAGTGAAAAAACTCTCGGAGCGCATCCCTTTTCTTTGCGGGCTCTTGGGCCAGCAGGTGCCCCTGGCGCAAGGCCCGGGCATCCACTGGTTCTGGCGGGCCTTGCGTGAGCTCGGCCCGACGCAGGGGATCCTGGCGGATCTGGCGCGCGATTTCAAGACCTCGCTGCTGGCCTGTTACGTGAGTCTCAAATCGCCCTGGCATCGGGCCCGGGCCCCCGCTTGAGATCCCTGCGGGGCACGCCGCACCATCCCACAAACCCCCTTCATCGGAGGGGACGCGGCGGGGCGATATTGAGTCCGGCGTATGGACAACCAAGCACCTCCCACCAAGGAACGCCTCGCGCTGCTGCGCTTTGAAGTCATCTGTCAGATCAAAACGCTGCGCCAGGAGGGCATCCCGCTGGCCGAATGCCTGCGGGTCGCCTCCTCGCGCCCGTGGCCCGAGCCCGAGGGCAGATACTACTCATGCCGTACCATCGAAACCTGGTGGTATGACCACGCCAAGAGCGGATACCTCGGCCTGGCCGGCAAAAGCTCCCGCGCCGATGCCGGAAAGAGCCGCTCCATCGATGAGGAGACCGGCCTCTGGATCCTGGAAAAGGTCCGCGCAAACCCGCGCACCCCGCTTCAAGTGCTCCACCGCCACTGGCAGACCCATCGTCACGACCTGCCCTCCATCAGCTCGGTTTACCGCTTTTTGAGAACCCACGGCTACGACCGCCGCACCCTGCGTGCCGGACGCCTGGAGAGCGGCCCCCAGAAAGCCTTCGAGGCCCCCGAGCCCAACGACCTGTGGATGGTGGACTTCGCCTGCGGACCCACCCTGCGTGAGGCCGATGGCCGGGCCATCACCACCCAGTTGTGCGTCATTGTCGACGACCACACCATGGGATAAAAGTAGGCGTCATACTGTGTGTCTCCAACGGAGACACTAATGCTGTCCCCGGCCGCGGCGGTGAACGTGAAAACGTCCATGTCTCCCACGACCAGCAACCGACTGATCACTTCGCCGCTCTGGATCGCCCGTCCATCCGGGTCGCTCTGCGCTCCAGGAGCCTTGACCATCGTGAAGAGGTAGTCACCTCCCGACCCCGTAAAGGCATCCAGCACGACTGCGGTGTAGGTGCCCGTTGCCGTCGCCCGATGTCCGAGCCAGGCTCCATTACTCCCGTAGTTGGACCCCAACTGCGTTCCGTCCGGAGCGTAAAGCTTCACCATGGGATAGAAGTAGGCGTCATAGTGCGTGTCCCCCACCGAGACATTTATGCTGTCCCCAGCCGCGGCGGCGAACGAATAGGTATCCCGATCCGCTGGCGTTGCGATCGTGGAAGTAACCAGCTGTCCAGATGTCACAGTGATCGCCCACAAGGGCTCTGCGGAGATCAGAACAAACAAAAAAAGAATGTATCCAATTCCTCTTTTCATCGATGCCATGATTTGAGAATCAAAGAGCGGAAGCAATCTTTTAAGGGCGGAATGAGCCGAATCGGCCGGGACCGGTCGATTTGGCCCCCTATTCCGTTCACAGCACCGGCCCCAAGCGCCTCCTGAGCCTCCACCCAATCACGTCCGACTCACCTCCGGGAACCTTCACCCCGGAGTTGCTCACAGACCTAGACGTGACAGTCTCCCGGCGACCATCAAATCACGAATCCTCTTCTCGTTTCGCGCGGTAGGTTTCCCAACTCCCCGCTCCCATCCCGCCCACGTCGCAGATCCCACTCCCAACAGACTTGAGGCCGCACGAGCTGACAGTCCGTTCTCGAGACGCCACTTTTTCATCAATTCTGGGAAGGATTTTGCCTTCGGAGAAGGGTCATATCCGAGGAACCCTAGAATGCGAGGCACATCACAGGCCCGCGGCTCTCCCCTATTGCACTCCCATTTGTTGATCGTCCCCCGCTTTACGCCGATCACCTCTGCCACCTCTCGCTGCAACAAGCCCCGATCCAGTCGGCTTACCCTGATCCGGTCCCCAAGCGTCTTCGGCTCTTCCGGATACCCCCCTCCCCACTTGGCAAATCCACTCACCAACATCTTGTAAATTTTGCACTCTTTGCACAATATGCGGGACATCGAGGAGGTCTGTGACCGCGTCTTATTTCTACATGCCGGAAAAATCCTGGCCTCCGGGACTTCCGGCGAAATCAAACAGCGCTTCGCCGGGAAAGATCTGGACGACGTCTTTGTAAAAATTGCACGCACCCAAGTCGATACCCTGCAGATCTAGCCCCAAGTCTGGCCGCCATCACGGACCGAACGCTTGCTGCGACCTTCTCTGTCGACAGGAGCTTCCGGGATCGGAGCGCCATCAGGCGCAAATCACCCAACATCCACCGGCAGATCGGTAAACAACTGCGGGAAATAGAATTCCACAACTTTGTTAGGAAACGCGATGCGTAGCACCCCTTTCGGACTCGGACTGCCAACCAATTCCTCTTCGAGCGCCTTCCGGGTCACATCCCTCGCAGCGGTGCCTTTCAGCCCAAGAATCTCCGAAACCGCGCCTCTCGGAATCTCTCCCTCGAGACAAAGCGCCTTGAGCAACCGCACCATGTGCTCACGCAATTTTGCGTCCAAATCCCCCCTCGTAAACCGGAGATATGCCTCAATCCGGTCCACTAGAGAGAATGGAGAAATCAGGCCGATCATGAACTCGAGCTGATCAAGGGTTTGTCCCAGGAAGAACTGACAGAAACCGGACAACGCCTTGTCACTGAGATTGCCACGCCCGTCCAAATCACTCTCCCGCTTCCGATCCGCCGCCTGCAGACCTGCAAAGTAAGCCTGCCTCGCCCGAGCCAAACCGCGAGACAGGGTCCACAACCCCTCCCCATCCAGCCCCGCCTGAATCATCGCCGCCTGCGACTGCAACCGTGCCACCCGGCCGTTCCCGTCACCAAAGGGATGGATCCACGCCAGTCGATGATGCGCCGCCGCCACCGCCACCAATCGCTCCGTCGCGGGAATAGCGGTACTTGAATAAAACGATCCGTATCGCTGCAGAAAATCACCCACCGACAAATGATCGGGCGGAGTATGTCGTCCGACATCCACATTGTTATCCCTGATCACACCAGGCTCCAGCGGATGCCGAACCCCCTGGTGCGAGGTCGTGAACCAGTCCTCCTCCGAGATGTGGGAATAGAATTCCCGGTGCAGCCAACAGATGAACTCCACCCCATACACATCCGTCCCAGGATTCCGACTCAAGAGAGCCCCCATCGCTTCCTCCGTCCTGACGTGGGCAACACTCAACCGTTGATTCCGCTGGTCATCCTCGTCATCCGAAAAATCCTCCCTGAGCGCCCGTTCGATGTCCCTCGGCAGGGTCTTGTGTCCTTCGATCAGATTCGAGTAGTAGCTGTTCATCTCGCGAACCAGCTTCGCCACTTGCCCCCGAACAACCACTGACGGGAGCGAGGCTCTCAACTCCCCGGATTTCTTGAAAATCTCGACGCTCAGATCGGAAATTCTTCCACCCACCGTTCCGGGCATCAAGGGCTCCATGCTCGAAATGCTCCGATAAACCGCCTCCAAATTGCTCATCACCGTCGATCCTACTGTCGATGTCTCAAATGCGCAACATTCTGATTTATAATTTTTTACAAACAGCATCATCCCAGAAACACCTACAGAACCGTTGATCTTGATCTCGATCAACCCACTCCAGGCATTATCCACTCATCCTCGGCGAGTTCAATCCGCCGCCACTAGGTCGAACCCGAACTCGGTCCAGCCATCGCTGGCGGGCATCAGGCGCAAGTCGCCGCCCTGGGCGCGGGACAGTTCGCGGGCGATATTCGATCCCAGCCCTTGTCCCTTTCCCCTTCGTCTTCCCCGGCTCCCCTCCCCCTTCAGGAAATCATCGGCACCTCGACGACCTGCCCCGTCTTGATCGATTCCCAGGCGGCGGCACCGACTACCACCGAGTTGGCACCATCCAGCCCCGCCTGGCAAATCCACTCACCAACATTCTGCAAACTCGCTCTCTTTGCACCCGTGGCGTGACCGTCCCGGTCTCCAGCCTTTATGCCCGGCCCCCCTCAGGGAAGGAATATCACTGCACCCGGCGCGACCTAACTCGCCTTCGCTTTGTACTTCAGGAGTTCCTTGTATTCGGCAGGCAGGGCCTGACCGTCTCCGAGCGCCTTGGTCCAAAGCTCGCAAAGGGCCACCCCTTCCTGCAGCAGCGTGGAACCCGTCGAGTTCGGGTCCTCGTCCTCCGTACCGAACAGCTTCATCGCCAACTGCACTTCCTCGTGGCCCTTGATGACGCGCAGGCAGGCAAGTGCCGCCTTCTTGGCGAGCTCCGAAGAGGCCGTGAAGTCCGCCGTGAAGGCTCCGTTGAACGCATTCAAAGCGTCCGTCGCATTTCCGATTCCCTCACAGGCCATGCCGCGGCAGTAGTAGATCTGCGCCAGCTGCGTTCCCGTCCAGCGCTTCTGGGCGAGCATCTCGGCGGTCAAACCCTCCAAGCGCGCCCAGCTCTTCGTCCGCACCGCATCCCAGGCGATATAGACCTCAAACTGGTTTTTCTGGCTCTCCCGCACCAGCGAGGCCTGCCCACGATAGACTTCCAACAACTGCGCCAGCTCCTCAAGCTCCCCCTGAATGCGGCAGCACTCCAGCACGTAAAAGCCGGCCAACGTCCCGTAGTTGCCGGGAATCTCCTCCAACTTCTTGAAGGCTTCGGCACACTCCTTGAACTTCGTTTTCGCTCCCGCGTAGTCGCGGTTCTCAAACAGCACCATGGCCTCCTTGTAGAGGTCCGGCTCGTAGAAAAAAATGGAAAGCAGGCTCGAACGCGCCACACGCAGGCGGTCGATCGCAATTTCCGTTTCCTTGTATTCCAGATTCGTCGCGCTGGCGGCGGTGATCCAGACCTGCTGCGCATCATCCTCCATCACGATGATGGCTTTGGCGTCGGCCGCCCAGAGACTGCTGCTGAGCGCGGTGAGAATGGCGAGGGAAATCAGTGTTTTCATGATTCTGTGATTGTTTGGGGTTGGGTCAGATCTAGCGGCTTGCTTTCTTCTCCTTGATGATGTCTTCCATCTTCTTCGTGCCGGGATCGTCCTCGTACTGCTGCACGAGCACCTCCACGGCCTCCCAGAGCGCTTTCTCTTCCTTGGTCATCTGAAGCACAATCCGGCGGGTCGAGTCGATGTACCCCCAGCCGAATTCGTAAGCCACCTGCTGATCGGATTTCTCGGGAGGCGCGGCGGTGTTGCCCCGCTTCCAGGTGATCTCCATGACCCGCTTCACCGCCGGGGCGGAAACCAGGATGTGCCCCGCGTAGGCCGCATAAACATTGTTGTAGGCTCGTAGGGCGTCCTCGCTCATGCCCCGCTCGTCGTAGGATTGGGCGAGGAGGAATGAGACGAAGGATCCGAATTTCCGGTAGTTCTTCTCCCGGTCGAGGTATTCCTTGCAGCGCTCCGTGCACTTCGACCAATCCCCTTTCTGCGCAAGGATGGTGCAGATCCGGTAAAGGGCCTTCTCCTTCTCCTCCCTCTCCGGCGCGTCCGCCGCGATGCGCTCCAGACTGGCGATGGCCTTGTCGTTCTCCGCACTGTTGTCGGAGGAGCCCAGCACGTCGGCGATCCCGAAGAGCGCCGGGAAACGGTAGGACTGGTCCTCACGACCGGCCACCTCCTCGTAGTAAGGCAGGGCCAGGCGCGGAGCGGCGGTCTTCTCCCGCAGGTAGTCGCCCACCCGCACCAGAATGTAGTTGGTCAGCGTCTTCGGCTGGAAGTCGTTCTTCAGGTCCTCGAAGAGCACCTTGATGGTCGCATCGGCCTTCAGCTTCAGCGCCTCGTCCTTCTCCCTGCTGGCCATCTTGGTGGCCTCCTCGAACACACCGATGATGGCGATCCGCAGCAGGGCCTGCGCGGCCTTGTTCTCGGCGTCGATGCCCGGGAACTTGTAGTAGTGGTCCTTCAACTCATCCGCACTCTTCTCCTTGAGATAGGCTTTCGTGTAGGAATTGATGGCCTCTTCCAGACCAAAGGCCCCCTGGATCTGCGCCAGCTCGGAGATGACTCCCTGCAGTCGCTCCAGCGCCTCGTCGGCCCGGCCCACCGTGGTCAGGGCATGCACCCCGGCCACCGCGACCTGTGCCTTGTAGGGGGATTCACTCCCGTATTCCTTCCAGAACTTGTCGTAATAGGGCACCGCATCCTTCACCCGGGGGTTCTCTTCCTTGTCGCGTTTCTCGGCACCAAGGATGCCCACCAGATAGTAAAGCGATTCGCCCGAAACGATCCGGTTCTCCCGGCGCTCGGCCAGTTCCAGGGCCTTCAGGTAATACTTCTCGGCCTCGTCGAAATTGAGCAGGGTCTGCAGGACGTTGCCCTTCAGGTTGTAGGCCATGTCCATGATCTCGGTCGTCGGAAACTCCTTCTCCAGGCGGTTCAGCTTCTCGAGGGCGGGATCCATCTCGTCCTCCGCGTAGTGGCAGTTGGCCCGGTCAAAGAGGGCGAAGGGCAGGTAGATATTCTCCCGGGCGCTCGGATACTTCGTGAGAAACGCGTCGAGCAGGCTGGCCGCCTTCGACCAATACTGCAGCCGCGAAAGATTCGACCCCTGGAAGTAGAGGGCCGCCATCTTGAAATCACTCTTCGGATACTCCTCCACATGCTGGTCCAACAATGGCTGCGCCTCGTCATAGACTCCCGTGTAGTACTTGCTGCCTCCCAGAACGTGCAGACAGATGTCGTGCTGCTTGGAGGGCTTCGGCAACTTGTCGATCATGATGGTGGCCACCTCGATACACTTCGCATATTCCCCCTCGAAGAAGAGGCTGGTCAGCATCATGCTGCGCACCGACTCCTCATACTTGCTCCCCGGGAAGGCCTTCAGAAATCGGCTCCCATACTTCTCGGTGGTCAGCACCTCACCGATCACCGAGGAGGTCCGCACGAGGTTGTAGAGGTAGTCCTCCCGTTTCTTGCTCTTGTCGTAGTAAAGTTCCAGCTGCTCATAGGCGGCAAAGGCACCACGCACGTTGCGGTTCTGCTCGTGGATGTAGGCGGTCGCGGCAAGCGCCACCACCTCGTGTGGATTCCCGGAGCGCTGGGCGGCCTTGAGCGCCTCGAGATCCTCGGCCAGGCCCTTCGGGTCGAGAATCTTCGAGCCGTCCTTGATGGGACGCGTCAGGTTGCCGAGGGTTTCCTTCCGGGCCTGCACATCCTCGATGGAGGCGATGTTGCTGGGCACCAGCGCGTAAAGTTCCCAGACCGAGCGGTCCATATCCGCCTCAAGGGCATCCGCGGCCAACTTCATGAAGACCGTGGCGAACTTGTGCATCTGGAAGGGCTCCAAGGTGATGTCGGCCCGGTTCTTGCGCAGGAAGTCCATGAAGGCCTGCTCGTCCTTCTTCTCGATCACCGCCTGCACCATCGTCTGGAATCCGGCCATGATCCCCTCGTCAGGCGTGGGGAAGGTCTCCTTGTTCTTGATCGCCGTCTCCAGGTTCTCAATGCCCTGCGGAATCTTGAAGAGCTTGAAGTGGCAGATCGCCATGTTGATGTAGAAGGCCCCCCGCTCATACTTGTCGCGGGTGGGGTCCCGCTCAGCGATGAATTTGTTGTACATGCGGATGGCCTCCTCATACTCCTCCGCACCCTGCGCCGCCTCACCCCACTTCAGGAGGGCCTTCTTGTGGTAGAGGTTGAAGCTGATGTTGTTGTCGGTGGTGCCGGGCTTCGCGGCCTCCCCGTTGGGGAATTTCTTGTAGCAGTCCTCAAACGACTTCTTGGCCTCGGCATACTTCTGCAGCTTCAACTCGCAGTAGCCCTTGTGGTAGTAAAACCAGCCGAACTTCGGACCGAAGAGGGTCATCGCCCGGGCTCCGTAGGCGTTCACGGCCTTCTCGAGGTAGCCATGGGCCTTGGCCCACTCCTCGTTGTTCATCGCGGTCAGCGAATTCGACCAATACTCGTCGATGGAGCCCTGCCCGCGGACCGGCGCGGCGGTGAGAAGCACGGAGAGCAGAAGCACTCCGCCCAGAAAGCGTTGAAGGAAGCGTGGTGTTTTCATGGCTGTGGGAGTCGGGGGTTGGGATTGATTGTCGAAAAACTGGGGTTGTCGGAAATAAAAACCCCGGCAGGGGTGCAACGCACGTGCCGGGACCTTTCTTAGAAAGTCGAGGAGACGGATCTTACTCCGCATCGATCAGGTCCGTGAATGTGACCTTCTCGATCTTCTCCTTGGCAAGTGCGTTGAGGACGTCCACCACGCGCTGCTGCTTGGCGTCACCCTCCACATAAAGCTGCACCAGAGGCTGCGAATCCGCCGCACGGGCCATGCTCGCATACAGCTCAAGCCGCTGGCTCAACTGCGGAACTTCCCGCGAACTGGTGTCGGTGTCCAAAATTTCCTGCGCCGCCCCGCTGTTCAGGTAGATCGAGCCGTTCACGTCGATCTTGATGAACATCGGCTGAATGTCCGGCTGCTGGTCGGATGGCGCCGCAGAGGGCAGGGCCATGTCGAGGTCCCGTTCCTTCTTCTTGATGGTCGTGGTGACCAGGAAGTAAATCAGGAGCAGGAAACAAATGTCGATCAACGACGAAATGTCCAACTCGGGTTCGTCTTCTTCAAGCGCTTCTGCTCGTCGGTGTCGTGCCATGGTTCGTTGATGTTTGGATTTACTGGCCCTTGTCGGTGGCGTAGCTCACAAAGATGACCTGATTCACCCCGGCCTTCGCCGCCACCCGGATGACCCGGCGGCTGTACTTGAAGAGCGAATCGCGGTCACCCCGCAGGTGGATCTTGGGAATGACCCCCAGGGCGTCCATCTTTTCCTTCTCGTCCTTGATGAACTGCTCCATGTCCTCATCAGATCCGAAGACCGTCTTGCCATCCTCCATCCGGAAGCGACCTTCCGCAGAGTGCTCGTCGCCATAGACGTTGATGACAATCCGACCCTTCTTCTCGGACTGCCGGTTGGAGTTCGTGGCGACCGGGATGGTCACCCGCTTGTCCATCTTCACGATGACCAGCGAGGCGTTCACTAGGAAAAAGATGAGGAGGAGGAAGACCATGTCGATCATCGGCGACATGTCGATCTTCAGCTCATCGCCGGCGCCACCCTGGACTGACCGTAGTTTTTTGGAGGACATTTCGTTGGAGGATTGGAATTGGAGCCACGGAGCCCGCTCCCGCCACAGGCAGGAAGGGCCCCTTAATCCTTAAACGGCGATGCCTTCCGGAATCTTGGCAAGATAAGCGTCCTGGTTGACGGTCTGGATGGACGCGTTAAGCAACTCTTCCCCGTTGTGGTGGCAATCGGCAACCAGGTTGTTGAGGCGGTTCTTGAAGAAGAAGTAGGCGAGGAGCGCCGGAATGGCGGTCATCAGTCCCCACATCGTGGTGAGCAGGGCCACCGAAATGTCACCGGCCAACTGGGCCGGGTCGGCCTGACCGGTCTGACCAAGGGTGCTGAACGCGCTCACCATACCAATAACGGTTCCAAGCAGTCCAAGCATCGGGGCGGCCTGCGCTACGAGGGCGATGTAGTTGATCCAAGTCATCCCCTTGCGGTTCTCGTTGATCGTGAAATCCGCAATGGCGTCCTCCACCCCGTCCCGACCGAGGTCTTCCGGGTGGGTGGCGTCGATGTTGGGAAGCGAATAGGCCATCATCCGCCCGAGATAGCTGGGATGCGAGGCGGCCAACTCAATGGCGGAACGCACCCGGCAGTTGGTCATGTGGTCGAGCAACGCCATCCGCAAGTCATCCGGATTGTACTTCGCCTTGGTGAGGTTGATGAAGTTGAACACGCATAAGGCAATGAGGGCGAGAATGGCGATCCCGATGAAAATCATCGTGGGACCACCAGCAAGCACGTAACGCGTCAACGCGTTACCACCACCGGCGACCGGGGGTGTCTCTTGGGCGAAAAGCACCGGAGCGGTCAGCAGCATGGAGGTGATGGCGACGCTCGAGGTACGGAGGAATCTTGACGTAGGTGTGTTCATTGAGAGTTCCAGTTGTGTTGTGGGTTGGTTTGGTGTGGAAGCTTGATTCTCTAAACGGCATCGAATCAGTAAAGGACGTTTTAAAAAGATTTGTGAGCTTTCGCCAACCGCGCCTTCCCGATGACAACGGTCAACGTGACCTTTGTCTTAGAGGGCGATGAATGTCACCACAATGCATTCAGCGTCCCCCTCAAAGAAGTGCCTAACATTCCCTAAGCTTTTTGGGTCTCCACTCCCTTTCGCCGTTTTGGAAAAAGGGTCCGGCAGATCCCGCACACCGTTCCGTCACATCCACGCGCCGAACAATGGTCCCGACCATAGAAGATAATGCGCAAATGCAGCTTGTTCCAGTGGCCCTCCGGAAACAACCGCTTCAGGTCCGCTTCCGTTCGCTTCACACTTTGACCGCTGCTCAACTTCCACCGCTGCGCGAGACGGTGAATGTGCGTATCCACCGGAAAGGCCGGGACCCCGAAGGCCTGGGCCATCACCACCGAGGCGGTCTTGTGTCCCACTCCCGGCAAGGCCTCCAATGCCTCGAAATCAGCCGGAACCTCACCGCCGTGCCGCTCGAGCAGCATCCTGGAGAGGTCCCGGATGTTGCTCGCCTTTCGCGGTGCGAGTCCGCAGGGCCGCACGATCGCATCGATCTCTTCCACCGACAGTCGGGCCATCGCCGCAGGGTGATCGGCAAGCGCGAAGAGGGCCGGGGTCACCACATTGACCCGCACATCGGTGCACTGCGCGGAGAGCAGCACGGCCACCAACAAGGTGAAGGCGTTGCTGTGGTCCAAAGGAATCGGCGTCTCCGGATACAACTCCGCGAGACGCCGATCAATGAAAGTAGCCCGCTCCGCCTTCGTCATGGGCCGGGCTGAAAAACCAATCCCCTAGAGGGAGTTGCTGCCGCCCGTCGAGGTGCTGGCGACCTCGCCGCTGCGGATCTTGCGCATCACGCCGGCATACATCTGCGCGCAATGCGGATGCTGGCAACGCCTGCTCAAAAGATTTTCGGTGCGCTCCCAGGAACCCCAGTGCACCACGGTGATTTCCGCAGGACGGGTCGCCCAGTGCCGCATCCCGCTCAGGGTCGGATGGAAAATGTCGATGGTGTTCGTGCCGGCCAGCGATGAGCCGTAGTCATCCACCACGTAGGTGTAGGGCAGCCCCTTGATCTTGAAGGTCGTGCCGACCGGATACTGCGACCAATCCGCAGCCGCGCTGCGCACCTGGCCATACTTGAGGATGGTTCCCGCCGCATTCAAGCGACCCGGTGCCCCAGGCTCATTCTCCATGTGGGAGTAGGACGTGGTCCGCACCACGCGGTTCCGCTGGCTCAGGCTGTAGGTCGGCATGCCGTGCTTGTCCTTCGGCAGGTTCGCGGAAGAATTCACCAACGCCACGGAAGGAGCGTCCGGAAGCGGTCCGCCACCCAATGAAGCCCAACTCGTCAGTCCCGCGATCTGTTCCTTGGTCAGAATCTTGAGGTTCGAAGTCGATGCGCTACCCGAGCTGCTGCAGCTCGCCAAGGTTCCGGCTACGGGCAAGGCCACAATAGCGTACAAGAGGACGGATTTCATTCGGCTTGTTTTAGTGATCTTGAAAATAAAGCTCATCGAGCTACTGCTCGACGGCGGGTTTTAGTCGCTTTCGGGAGCCGACTCAACCCCTTTTTTTGTAGGCTCCGGCAGGCCGACCCCGGTAGCAGAATAATGACGCAAAAACAGTAAGCGCCGCAATCGGCTGGAGCCCTTGCTACGCTTGACTAAGTAGCTCCCGAATGCGCTCGGGCACAAAGCTGGCCTCCGTGGATTCGTCTGCGGCAATTTTCATCTGATAACGGAGGATTTCGTGGGGGACGGGGGGCACATAGTCGGTCAGGCAGTCCCGGAGCGCGATGCGGGGCTCGAGGTTGTGGAGCTTGGCGAGACGATAGCATTTCACCGCAAGGACCTCCGCCGCACCCGGCGTGAGCAGATCCGGAATCCGCCCCTTGAGTTCTTCATAGGCCTCCTTGGGCAAGTCCAGTTTCCGCTTTTTGCACAAGGCCCGGAGCAACGCAAAGCCCTCCGCCGGGGTGGTCGTCGGAAAGAGCGGCACCTTCACATCGACCCGCCCGGGCCGCTTGAGATCGATCTCGATGAGGTCGGGACGACTGGAGGCCAGCACCCAAAGCAGATGACCGCGGTTGTCGGGATCGGACATTTCCTTGGCGATCATCGAGTAAACCCGGCTGGAGACTCCCGAGTCCCCCGACTGCGCGGCACGCCTCCCCAGAGCCTGGTCCGCTTCGTCGATGAAGACGATGCAACGACCAAGGGCATGGAGGAGGGCGAAGATCTTTTCGAGGTTCGCCTCGGTGCTCCCCACCCAGCGGTCGCGGAAATTGCGCAGGGTCACCACCGGGACCTCCGCCTCCCCCGCCAGACACTCCGCAAGGTAGGTCTTCCCGGTTCCCACCGGTCCGCAAAACAGATAGCCCATCGGCAGCGCCTGCAGCTCATCCTGTTTCCACAGGGCGAGATCCTGCCGCAACCACGACTTCACGGTGTCGATGCCGATCACGTCGTCAAGATTGCGGTTCGGTTCCACAAACTCGATCAGCCCCCCGCAATCCGCCTCCACCAGGGACTTCTTCAAGTCGCTCAGATCGCCTTCCACCAAGGGCCGCTTCTCATACTCGCGACGCTTGAGCATGCCCTCCACCGCACTGAGCGTCGTCCCCGTCAACCGCTCCGCGGGTTTGCCGAGGTCCTCCCGGAAATTTTGCAGGGCCAGCGGACAGCTCTCCGCCAGCACCGCCAATGCCCCCTGCAGATCCTCCTTCTCCAGCAGCGGCACCTCCACCGCACTCATCCGCGGATTGGCCGCAACAAGGGGATGCAGACTGTGCAGGTGATCGGAAATCAGGAACGCGGCTTGCCCGTGGTCCTGCAAATTCACATCCGCCGCCCACGACCGGAGCAGCGAGGCCAGGGCATTGAGATCGTTGTTCAGCGCGTTGGGGATGGCCGGGGCCATGAGCTGCGCCTGCCGAATGATCACCGCCACCTGCGGAGCCCGGCCGGTCACCGCCTTCATGTTCCGGCAGTAGATCAGGTAGTGGGTCAGGAACCGCACCGCCTCCAGCGGCCGTGCCGGGAAATCCGACGATTCCTTCGCGGTGGGCCACTCCGAAAAGGTTTCCCCCCCCCGCTCGATCCGCAGCCCGAATCCCAGCTCATAGGAGAGCACCACATCGAAGCGCGGCAGGAGCGCCTCCAACAGGAAGTCATGCAGCCGCCCGAGACGCTTCTTGCTCCCGGGAGGCAGCAGGAGCCGGTCGTTGATGTTCCCATAGAGCACAAAGCACCCCGCCGTGCCGCTCTCATAGCGCGCAATGACCTCACGCGCCCAGGATGGAAGGGAGGCCATGGTCAGCAGATCCTACTCCGAGACACTCGGTCCCATGGTCCCCTTGTTCGTCTCGCCGCCTTCCGCTTCCGAAGGCGCCGCCGGACCAGACTCGAGCTCGATGCCCTCCGCCGCCGCGAAATCAGCCAGCGCCATTTCCTCCAAGGCATTCTGCTCGGACTCAAGGATGTTGATCTCGCTCATGTCCATGCTGTCGCGGGCCACCCGATTGCGGCCGGCCGCCTTGGTGCGCTCCTCCTCCACCATCTCCTCAAGACGATTGAGCGTCTCGCCCGAGCCCCCGATCTCCGTGACCATCCCCGCCGCCATCTCGTTGAGCTCCGCCATGGCTTTCTGCACCTTCAGGTCGTCAATGCCCCGGCGCAGCGCCTCGATCTTCTCGCGGGCCGTCTTGATGCTGATGTCGCGCGCCTTGACCAGTTCCTTGTAGCGCTTCTCGGCATCCTCCAACTGGGCCTGCACCTCGTCATGCTGAACATCCACCGCCTTCAGCTTGTAGGCCAGCTCCCCGGCCGCCTTGCGGTTGCCCGCCTTCAAATTTGCGGCCGTCTTGGCCCGCAGCTGCGTTTCCTCCGAGCCGAGCCGCTTGGCCTGCGACATGAGCCGCTCCACCAGGCCGGCGTGCGTCACCAGACCCGAGTTGAATTCGCCGATCTGCTTGCGGAGGTTTTCCTTCTCATTCTCGAGAAGGGCTTCCGGATTCTGCTTTTCCAAGCCGCCGATAAAGAGGCTCAAGAAGCCTTTGATGAGATTGCCGAGACGTTTAAACATGATGGATAATACTGCGGATCGTTCCCGCGCAGCATGTCGGATGCCTCCCGCCATCGCAAGTACAAGGAACAACAGCTTTTGGAATCCTTCCCCCTTCTCAAAATCCCATCACGCAGGCTTGCCCGAGACCCTCCCGCAAGCTCCACTGGCTCCGTGGCCCAAACCGCCGTCCTCATCGACTATCTCCGCCAGCTCGAGCGGCAGGGCGTGACCCATGTGCCCGTCGATGAGGAAGCCCGCGCCATTCTGCGTGGCTACTTCAAGGCCAACGCGCCCCAACCGAGCCGCTCCTCCCCCACCGCGACGGCCCCCCAACCCGCCGCCGCGGTCGCCGCCGCCGTGGCCGCTCCCCTCACCCCCACCGGCACGACCCGAACCGAGCAGCTCGCCTCCCTCCGTGCCCAGGCCGAAACCTGGGAACCAGCCCGCAGCCTCGGCACCCTGCGCGACACCATGGTCTTCGCCGTCGGCAACCCCGAGGCCCCCATCGTCTTCGTCGGCGAAGCCCCCGGCTACGAGGAGGAACTCCGCCGCGAACCGTTCGTCGGCAAGGCCGGCGAGAAATTCAACGCCATCCTCGTCGCCATGGGCCTCAGCCGCGAGGAGGTCTACATCTCCAACATCTGCAAGTTCCGACCCTCCCTCAAGAACCAGACCACCAACAACCGCAAACCCACCCGCGAGGAAATGCACGCCTGCCTGCCCTTCGTGCGGGCCGAAATCGGCATCATCAAGCCCAAGTGCATCGTCGCTCTCGGTGCCACCGCCGCGGAAGGTCTCCTCGATTCCACCGAAACAGTCGGACACATGCGCGGATCGTGGCACGAGTTCGAGGGCATCCCCCTCCGCGTCACCTACCACCCCTCCTACCTCCTCCACTCCGACGCCGCCCTCCCCGAAAAGCGCAAGGTCTGGGACGACATGCTCTGCCTCATGGAGTTCCTCGACATGCCCATCAGCGAGAAACAACGGGGCTATTTCCTCCCGAAACGCTGAAACGCTTTTACTTCCCTCCCCGCCCATCCGCGCTATCAGTGTCGCCAGCATGAGCGCACACCCCTTTCTCGAAGACGAATTCCACATCCGCTGGTCCCTCCTGACCCCCGAACGGGTCGAGACCGACATCAATGCCGCCATCGCTGCGGCCAAGGAGAACCTCGACGCCATCTGCGCGGTCACCCCGGACGCCGAAACCTACGAGAACACCTTCGCTGCCTTCGACGAGGCAAGCGCCGCCCTCGACCGCGGCTGGGGCCGCCTCAACCATCTCGACTCGGTCCGCAACAGCGACGAGCAACGCGCCGCCCTCAACAAGATGCTGCCCACCGTCTCCGCCTTCTCCGCCGCCATCCCCCTCAACGCCGCCCTCTGGGCCGTCCTCAAGTCCTTCGCCGACTCCGACGCCGCCAAGTCCCTCGACCCCGTCCGCGCCCGCTTCGTCGAGGAAACCTGCGCCTACTTCCGCGACGCCGGGGCCGACCTGCCTGCCGCCCGGAAAGCCCGCATCGCCGAGATCCAATCCGAACTGTCCGCCGTCACCCAGAAGTTCACCGAGAACGTCCTCGACTCCACCAACGCCTGGTCGCTCGTCCTCGACGATCCCGCCCGCCTCGCCGGCCTCCCCCAAAGCGCCATCGAGGCTGCCCGCGCCGATGCCGCCGCCAAGGACCTCGGCACCGACGAGGACCCCCGCTGGCGCTTCACCCTCCAATACCCCTCCCTCGGCCCCGTCCTCCAATACGCCGAGGACGATGACCTCCGCCGCGAGGTCTTCGAAGGCAACTGCACCGTCGGCAACTCCGGAATCCACGACAACAGCGATCTGGTCTGGAAGATCCTCGCCCTCCGCCAGGAAAAGGCCGAACTGCTCGGCTTCGACAACTTCGCCGACCTCATCCTCCAACGCCGCATGGCCCGCGACGGCAAGACCGCCCTCGACTTCTCGACCGACCTCCACGACCGCATCAGCCAAGCCTTCCAACAGGAATGCGCGGACCTCCAAACCTACAAGGCGGAAAAAACAGGCACCGCCCCCGCCCCCCTCCAGCCCTGGGAAACCGGCTACTGGGCCGAACGCCGCCGCAAGGAACTCTTCGACTTCGACGAGGAGGAACTCCGCCCCTACTTCTCCGTCGCGAAGATCATGAAGGGCATGTTCGAAATCGCCTCCCGCATCTTCGGCATCACCATCACCTCCCGCGACAGCGCCTACTACGAACCCGGCGACGAAGGCGGCGAAGCCATCGAGGTCTGGAACCCCGAGGTCACTTTCTACGACCTCCACGACAGCACCTCCGGCGACCACCTCGGCTCCTTCTACGCCGACTGGCACCCCCGCGAATCAAAACGCGGCGGTGCCTGGATGAACTACCTCAAGACCGGCCTCCCCGCTTCCGGCGAAAATCCCCGCAGCCCCCACCTCGGCCTCATCTGCGGCAACATGACCAAGCCCGTCTCCGGCAAACCCGCCCTCCTCACCCACCGCGAGGTCGAGACGGTCTTCCACGAGTTCGGCCACCTCCTCCACCAACTCCTCAGCGAGGTCCCCGTCAAGGGACTCTCCGGCGTCAACGTGGCCTGGGACTTCGTCGAGCTGCCTTCCCAGATCATGGAAAACTTCTGCTGGGACCGCGAATCGCTCGACCTCTTCGCCCTCCACTACGAGACCGGCGAACCCATCCCCGATGCCCTCTTCGACAAGATGATCGCGGCCCGCAACTACATGAGCGCCTCCGGCTTCATGCGCCAACTCGCCCTCGGCCGACTCGACCTCATGCTCCACATCCACCTCGAGCGCTTTCAGGGCCGCGACCTCGACGAGGTCGCCAACGAAATCCTCGAAGGCTATCAGGCCCCCCTCGCCACCCGCCACCCCACCATGGCCCGCCGCTTCACTCACCTCTTCGGCGACGCCACCGGCTATGCGGCTGGCTACTATTCCTACAAATGGGCCGAGGTCCTCGACGCCGACGCCTTCACCCGCTTCCAAAAGGAGGGCCCCCTCAACCCCGACACCGGCCGCGCCTTCCGCAAGGCCATCCTCAGCCGGGGCAACTCCGACCGCCCCGACCAACTCTACCGCGACTTCATGGGCCGAGA